>DLVV01000368.1:0-34104 GCA_003445035.1 Planctomycetaceae bacterium
CACACGACCAGCACCAACCGGCCCGGATTCCGGGATGCCCGCTGATGGCTGGACTCGGTCACACCTCGTGACTCCTCTATCGACTGACCGGACCAGAATAGCACACCGCATCCGGCGACTGGCTATAATGCCACCCTGCCATGCCCGAATCGACCGCCTCCCCGCCACGCCGTCGCCGACTGTTCGTGGCGGTCTACGCCGTGTTCCTGTTGATCGTCACCGCTGCCGTCCTGCGGTTGGTCCACGTCGACGCTGACGTGTGGGACTACTACTATCCCGAGTTGGACGCCTCGGGGGCCACCTCCGCTTCCCGGACTGCTGAGGACAAGACGATCGACGTCCTCACGCTCGGTGGCTCGGTCCTGCTGCAGGTCGAAGAGGATCTCGAGCAGCGTCTGAGACGGGACCTGGGCGCCAACGTCCGGTGCTTCCATCTCTCGACAACCGCACACACCTCCCGTGACAGTTGGCTGAAGTACCGGCTGTTGGCCGCCCAGCGGTTTGACGTGGTGCTGGTCTGCCATGGCATCAATGACGTGCGGATGAACTACTGGCCGGCCGACCAGTTCCGCGACGACTACACCCACTGCCCATGGTACGCAGGGATTCTCCGTGACACGGCAACCGGCCGCCTGACGTTGTGGGATCGGCTGAAACGGTTCGCCACCCAGGAGGGACTGGGCCCTCCGACAGCCGCCGACCACCGTCATGGCGAAACGATCAAGACGGCGACGGCCTTCGAGACCAACCTCCGGCAAGTCGTCGACGAGGCACGACGCAGGGAAGACCGTGTTCTGCTGTTGACCATGGCGGCGTATCTGCCCGAGGGCTACACCCGCACCGCCTTCGACACCGGACAACTCGACTACGGATCCGGCGAGGTCCGGCACGCCGCCGAGTTGTGGGGGGCACCGCAGCAGGTGGTCCGGGGTATCGCCGAACACAACCAGCGGACACGGACGGTAGCGTCGAGTGCCCCCAACGTCGGGCTGGTGGATCTCGAGCGGAAACTCGCCGCCGAGGGCACCAACTTCAGCGACATCTGCCACCTGACCCGTGTCGGCCGTCAACGGCTGGTTGACGCCGTGGTGCCGGTGATCGTCGAAATGCTCGGCGATCGCTGAAACGCGGACCGTTCGGACAGAGATGTCCCAGCACGCCGACGGTCCCGTCCGGACTCCGCCGCGGGACAAGCGGACCCACGCTGCTCGTGACGGGAGCGCGAGGAGATCAGAAGTCGATCATGAACCGTGTGCCGATGATCTGGTAGTCGCCACCGCCGTTGGTGATGGAAGCCTCCCGATCGGCGATTCGACCGTCGATGAAGTTGAACTGCACCCGGGCGTTGGGGTTCCAGTGCCAGTTGACGCCAAACGTCAGGGCTTCCCCGACACCACCGGTGATTCCCTCGTCGGTGAAGTCGGCGTACGACCACCGCAGGGCGAGTTGCCAGGCACCCCAGCCACCGGCGTCGCCGTCGGGTCCCATGAAGAAGTTCTCGGTGGGCGTCACGCGGCCCACGGTTCCGGACTTCCTGGACCAGGTCATGTTCTCGCCGGTCAGGAAGTAAGATGCGTAGGCGTAGCCGCCCATCAGGTGCACGTTGTCGCCAAACCCTTCGTCCCGGGTCAGCCACAGGTTCTGGTACTCACCACACAACTGGAACGGCCCGAAGTTCAGCAGGGATTCCATACCGATCATCGTGTACCAGTCGGCTCCGGCAATTCGTCCGGTATCGAGCCAGCGACTGACGCTGCGGGCTTCCGGACGATGACGGAACCGGGCCTCGTTGTCCTGCGAACCGTTGTTGGCAGCCGACCCGTCGGGGTGAGCCACGGTCCCGTTGATGGCCAGGTGACCGTGATCACGACCGTCGTCCTCCCACAGGAACGTGGTGGCCAGCCGACCGGCAAGTTCGGCCTGCAGGTGGTCGTTGATGTGCTGCCCTTCGTCCTGGATCAGACGCTGGTTGTAGACACCGTACCGCCAGTTCCAGTCCTGTTCCTCCGACAAACCGTAAGAGGCGATTCCCAGACGCCGACAGTCCTGGTTGAACGACTCGATGACGAAGGGCCGTTCGATGAAGACGTTGTAGCGGCTGCTGTTGATGTGATCGAGACCGTAGGGACGCTTCTGGTTTCCGATCAGGACCGTCTGCAGGAAACCCATGTCGTGGAAACCGAGCCACGCGTCACGGAACTCGGCGTTGTTGCCGCCGGCGAACTCCATCTCGATTCGGTACTCCATGTTCGGGTTCACGTTGCCGCGAACTCCGAACCGCATGCGACGGAAACCCAGCCGATCCTGGGGCGTGGTGTCCACGTCACCGCTCTCGATCTCGTTGATGCCCGGGTCCGACTGAGGAAAGCCCCAGTAATCAACGTGGACGCGGCCAGTGACTTTCATCGACGAACCGGACGTTCCCGGCTTCACCGTGCCGTCGATCCGCTTGTTCATGCCGGACAGGATGTCCTCCAGCCCGACGCCGTCGTCATTCCCAAGCACGTCGGTGGCAGAATCGGACTCGGATGAGGCTTGCGTGATCGGGCGCCGTTCAGTGGACCGCTGTTGATCCAGGGCCTGTCGCAAAGTCGCCAACTCGGCTTCCTGGACATCCAGACGGTCTTGCAATTCCTCCAACAACGGCGTTGGTTTTCTGCGAACGTCCTGGGAAAAAATGCGATTCCCCGGACGGGCCTGGATCACGAAGACACCCATCAGAAAGAACAGAAATACATAGCGGGACAACACGCCGTTCCCTTTCGGACGTCAACTTCATCGTTTGATGGACCCAGCCTTGAAATCGTCAATTTTCGTGCTGTCTGACCAACGATTCCCCCAATTATACCGGTTATTTCCTTTGTCCCAATGTTGCAACGGTTACGGGTAATTCCATCTTCGAGATCAATTCATCCGTCAAAATGTGACGATTAGTAAAGGGTTTGCGATTGTTCACGTCGCGACCGGCTGTTCCAGTCGCTGGTTTCGGGCACCGCTCATCGACGTTCAAATTGACGGCCGTGCAGCACGGTTCCCTGGCCGGGGACACTGCCGGGGTCGTCGGTGCTAGTTCGGTCCTGAAGCCGAATCGAGCCGGAATGTGGCCGGCACGTCCTCGGGTCCGGTGAAGGTCGTCATGAGATCCTTCAGCAGGCCGTCCTTGAGATTGTAGATCAACCCGTGCACGGACAGGGCCTGTCCCCGATCCCAAGCCTGTTGCACAATCGTCGTGGAACAAACGTTGTGGACCTGTCCGACAACATTCAGTTCACACAGGCGGTCGAGTCGCGCGTCGTCATCTTCGATGGCGTCCAGGGCGGTCTCGTGCTGGCTGCGAACGTCACGGATGTGCCGTAACCAGTTGTCGATCAGCCCGAGTTGATGGTTCTGGCTGGCTGCTTGAACACCACCACAACCGTAGTGCCCACACACGATGACGTGGGACACCTTCAACATGGCGACCGCGTACTCGATCACACTCAGGCAGTTGAAGTCGCTGTGCACAACCACGTTGGCGATATTGCGGTGGACGAACACCTCGCCGGGATCCAGTCCAATCACCTGGTTGGCTGGAACCCGGCTATCAGCACAGCCGATCCAGAGCACCTCGGGTGACTGCCCCAGGGCAAGTCGCTCGAAGAAATCGGGATTCTGATCGGTGACGCCTTGTGACCAGCGGCGATTGTTTTCGAGTAATTCAGGGATTCCGGACATGTTGGCCTCTCAGACAATGACAGTCGTTACTGCGATCTCACGCTGACGTTGAGTGATACCCGGAGACAGGGTCCGACAGTCGGGTATCCGGGAAGGCAAACGTCACCGCGACCAAGCTAGTTGACATGTTTTTGGACGGTCAAGACGTCTTTTGGCGTAGCAGGAGATGACGGCCAAGAAGATAAACCCACGACCACAACGGTCTCGATTGGCACGGGATTGGGCACCGTGAACTTCGTGTTCACCGCAGGAAAAATGCGGGACAGATGATAACCGCCAGATCTCAATCCACCGGAAAACGTCACCGCCGCGGCGCCGGCAAGTGAAGAACATCTCGCGGTGGCCCACACCGCTCAGTCCGGCAGGGTCACGCCCATCGAATGGCCACGTGGCATTCCAGGCCCACCCCTAGCGGCTGTACCAGTTGATCGCCCGACTGATGTCGCCGCCCCGGGCCATCATCGCCACCTGCCAGCGGTACTGGTGGCGGTTGAACTGCGGCGTGTAGCCGTGGTAGTGATCGGCCAGTTCAATCGCCTTGGCCACGTCAGCCGTCTCGAGCCGTTCGCGACCGTCGGAGGCGACGATGAACCGGGCCAGCCACAGCATCGACGGAAAGACCAGTGCCAGCGACCGGAAGCCCTCGACCAGCCCGAAGCCGAAGAAGGCCCGTCCGCAAAACTGCAGCCCCCGGATCTTCACCCGAAAATATCGCGTGAACATCTCCTCAGCCTGAGGTGTCAATCCGCCGAAGGGCTCCTCGAGCCGGTCGAAGGTCACCGGCTGATCAATGTCCTGCAGAGGTGGGATGCGACCGCGGCCCAGGGCAAACCGTGTCCCGACCCGCAACAACCGGAATCTGCCCATCAACCCGGTTCGCCAGTTCGACAGAGAATCATTGCGGGCGTACTGGGAAGCGAACATCCGGAACAGCAATCGGCCGGTCGCCGAGAGGGGCTGATCCTGTCCGCCAGCGGACTCGCCGGCCGCTTCCAATTCGCTTTGGGCCGCCTCGCAGATGATCTCGACAAAGTCCGACAGTTGCTGGTCGCTCAATCGATCCACCCGCGCCTCGGCCACCATGTCGATGAACCGGACCGCCGTGGCCAACTTGGTGGCGACCGGCACATCGGGGGGCGTCATCAACACTTCCAGCGAGTTGACGAATTGACGAAACGGCAACCAGTCGAGATCCCCGGTGCGTCTCAGCCCGGGCGCGGGGGCCTGGGTCACGCCGGCGGGCACGACCTCGACGGCCATCTCCTTCAATTCGCTCTCCTGTTCGGCAACCGGCCGGCCCTTGTTCTCGACCACCGACGGGCAACTGTACCGCAGGCTGACGGCGACCTGTCGCCCCTGGGGATGGAACGCGTAGGGGTAGACCCGGCAGGCCAACGGCTTGGTCGGTTCACCGAACTTGGCGTGAATCCGGCACAGGCCCTGGCCGTCGAGAAACACGCAGGCGCCGTTGGGTTTTTGCCCGAGTCGCCAACGACGATTCCAGAATGGTCCCAGGTCGCGGACCAACACCGGGGTGCCCTCGGTGAATTCGTCGTCGTCGGACCACCCCTGGTCCACGATCCGCTGCCGCTCCTCCTCGGTGATCTCGACCACGTGCCGCGTGCAACACTCGCTGCAACTGTGGCAACTCCAGTTCTGGATCGTCGGCAGTTGCAGGCCGAATCCGTCCATCGGTGTCGTCTCGCTCCGAGTGTATCCGAACGGAGATCCGCGTCAGTTTCCGACGTAGCGGGCGTACAGCGAACGGGCAACCCCCAGGTCCTGCGTACCCTTGACGATCGCCCGACCGTCGGAAAATACCGTCAGGTCCATCTCGGGATCGGTCAGCACCAGCCTCAACAGGTAGGGGTTGGCCGTGACCTGGCCGGTCCCCTCCAGGCGTCCGGCGAGTTCTTCAAGCGAAAGCGACAGTCCTGGCGGGGGAGCAACCTGGACCGCGTTGCGACCGCACAGCACGGTGGTCTCGGTTCCTCGCTCCCCCTTCAACCACGTCCGCTCTCCCCCGACACATGCCGGGCAATCGGTTCGTTCGTGGAGATCCCCGACGCCCATCTGGCGGTGTGTCCCGTCCCAGACGTCGACGATCGTCAACACGCGTTCAACCTGGTCGGGGTGTCCGGAGAGGATCTTCAGTGCGGCGACCGTCTGCAGCGAGGCCACCACGTTGATCGCGGCTCCCAGTACTCCCGCCGTGTCGCATGTCTCAGCCGTTCCCGGAGGCGGCACGTCTTCGATCAGGCACCTCAGGCAGGCCGATTCACCCGGAAAGATCGCCATCGTCTGCCCGTGGCTGCCCACGCAGCCTCCGTAGACCCACGGAATGCCGGTCTCCAGGGCGGCATCGTTGACCAGGAACCTCACCTCGAAGTTGTCCGTGCCATCGACGACCAGGTCGATGCCCTCGAGAAACCTCAGGATGTTGGTGTGATCGATGTCAGCGACGATCGGTTCGAGCGTGATGTCGGAGTTGACCCGGGCCAGCTTCTTGACAGCCGCCACCGCCTTGGGCACCCGGCCGGCCACGTCATCCTCGTCAAAGAGCACCTGCCGCTGGAGGTTGGAGAGTTCGACAAAGTCACGATCGACAATTCTCAGGAAGCCCACGCCGGCCCGGGCAAGACTGTCGGCCAGCACGCTGCCCAACGCGCCGCAGCCGCAGACCAGCACGCGGCTGGCCAGCAATCGCCGCTGGCCGTCCTCGCCGATGCCGGCCACCAGCATCTGGCGACTGTACCGCTCCAGGTCATCGCTCATCGTCAACTCGCCTCCGCTCATCCCCACCTCGCGCCTCGACTGTAGCCTACCCGCCAGTCGGCCTGCAAACCGTGTCGTCCGACGTGCGTCGCCCGAGTCGATCTGTCATCATCGGGCGGCACGCTGGAACCTGGAACATCAACGATGAACGGCCCCGGTCTCGATGCCCCGTCGCCGGTTCACTTGCCTGCTCGACGAAGCCGAACGCTGGTGCTGATCGCGGTGATCCTGATCGGAGTCCCGCTGGGAACCATCGGCTGGCTGAACAGCCTGCCGGAGGACACCGGGGGATTGGTCGCCTGCCAGGGCAGCGTCCGCGTCGATGGCCAACCGCTGAACTCGGGAACCGTGACCGCCCGCCGCGAAGATGCAGCCGACGGAGAATCCAACGCGACGGGCACAATCGACGCCCTTGGCCGATTTCGGCTCGCCACCGACGGACAACCCGGAGCCGTGGTGGGGCATTATCACGTGACGGTGGTCGCCGGCGAGTCAGCAGGCGGAATCGAGATTCCCGAAAAGGAGCAGGCGTTGGAGACCACGACGCTGTCGATCGATGTTCAGCCCGAGGCCCGTTTCAACATCTTCACGCTCAACATCTCCATCAAAGACTAGGCGGCCTCGGCCAGCGACTCGCCGTCCACCTCGGAATCCGGAACCCCGTGCCCGGGTGGCACCTCCGGCATCGGGACACCGGTCAATTCCACCGCGTGTTCGTTGAGATCCTCAACCGCCTGCTGAACCAACCGAACGTAATCGGCGAGTTCGTCACGGCCGATCTTCGACGGCACGTGGATCGGGTCTCCGTAGATCATCCATGTCCGCCCGAAGGGAAACGGCACGACCATGTCGGTCCAGCTGCCACGGATCAGGAAGGTGCGACTTGCTGTGCACGCCACCGGCACAACAGGCAAGCCGGTCCGCGAGGCCAGGTAGACGACGCCCTCCTTGAGCACCCGCCGCGGCCCGCGGGGGCCGTCGGGAGTGATGGCCATGTGGCGGATCCGGGTCACCTCCATCGCCTGCCGCAGAGCCCGGGTGCCGCCGCGCGAGGACGAACCCCGGACGATGGCCATCCCCATCGCCCGAAAAGCGCCCGCCACCAGCGCCCCGTCTCGATGCTGGCTGATCAGGGCCGACAGGTGACGGCTGCGGCCGGCAAAACCACCGAAGAGCAACTGCTCGTGCCAGCCGCAAAACAGGAACCGTTCGGACGGATTCCGCCCGTAGGGATTGCCGCCCTGGTGAGCCGTCCTCACGGTCAACCGCTGAGTGAGGAACAGGAATCGGATCGTCCAGCCCAGCACCCATCCGGCCGCAAAGGCCAGCCGCGATCGCAAGCCGCTGTTGAACCGCTTCAGCACGAGGTGACTCCGAGGGACCCAATCGCCGGGTCGCATTCTAGTCACACCGCCGAGGAGGCCAAGACGAGTGTGCAGCAGCGGCTACGGGAACGGAGAAACCTACCGCGACTTGTACCGCTTTGGCTTGCCCTCGGGGCCGATCTGAACCGTGTACCTCTTGCCGCCCGACGAAACCCGCGCCTTGACCCACACGCCCTCACAGCCCTCGGTCTGTCCCCCATTGGCAATGAATTTCGCCGGGGTCTGCAGCTTGGGTCCGAGCTTGACGTTTCGGTGCAACTGGTAGAGCGCCTTCAGAGATTTGCACTCTCGCAAGGTCTTGATCACGCTCTCGGCGCCGCCCTTGGTCGGCCCGTTGCACATCACCGCCACCCGCGGATCAATCGCTCGAACCAGCACCGGGTTGTTGCTCGAGGGCAACCCGTGATGGGTGACCATGTACATGTCGACCCGGCCGATCGGGTTGTTCGGCGTCATCAGCTTCGCCTCGATGTTCCAGGTCAGGTCACCACAGCAGAGGAAACGAAACTTGCCGAATGTCAGCAGGAAGCTGAGACTGGCCGCGTTGTCCGACTTGTCCTCGGGCAGGGGCTTGTGCAGCTTGGCGTACGGGTTGGGCTTGCCCGTGTTGGGGATCACCCCACGGCTGGCCGTCACGATCTGGATCGAATACGGGGTTTTCCCCGACTTCAGCGGCAACTTGTCGCCAGCCTTCAGCGCCTTGGACTTGTTCTGGGACGCCGAGCGGTAATCGGCCACGCGGGCCACGAACTGGTCGTCCTCGGTCAGCACCTCGGGAATGCCGCGATCCCAGAAATTCTTGATCTTGATCTGGGTCGACAGCGCCGCGTGGTTGCCGTAATGGTCGCGGTGCCAGTGTGTCACCGCGGCGTGGTCGATCTGTTTCAACCCCGCCACGTCACGGACGACGTGCAGGATCCGTTTCAGATCGCGACCGTTGTTGTCGGGATAGCCGGAATCGATGACCAGCGACTCGCCCGAAGGAGACACGAACAACGTGCAGGCTCCACCCTCGACGTCAATGAAGTAGATGTCCAGGTACCCTTCATCGTCAGCCGCGAACAGCGATGCGGCCGAAACCGACGTCAGCACCGCGACGGCCACCAGCATCGTGACGACGGGCCTGGAAACGAATCGAGTTAAAGATGGCAGGTTGATCGGCGTCATGACGGTGTTTCTCTCGATTCGGTCTTGGTTCGATTCGGGACCGGTCCCGGCCCGGCGGTGAACAACCACCGACCGGCCAGCATATCGCCGCCACACGACGATTTCATCCGTCACGGGAAGACGATTCAGCCGGGGATTCGCCATCGCCCGCCGTGTCGTCGGTCCCGGTCGTCTCAGAAGTCTCAACGGTCTCACTTTCACTGTCGGACTCCGTGACATTCTGCTCGTCGACGGGACCAATCGATTCCTGCTCACCGTCGGACGGCTCGTCGTCGGACACGCCCGAGAAGAACTTCCGCATGGAGATTTGACCCAATTCGGTGTTGAACATTTCGATCAACGCGTGCAGGCAGCAGGCGACAATTGGACCGATGAACACGCCCCACAGCCCCATCTCGTGCACGCCACCCAGCACGCTGACGAATGCCAGCAGCGGATGAAGCCTCGTATCGTTGTGCAGCACGTGAACACGGATGACGTTGTCGAGCGTCCCGATGACTGTCACTCCGAACAACGACAACATGACGGCACCGGCCAGGTGGTCGTTGAAGCCCAGCCAGATTGCGACCGGCATCCAAACCAACCAGGCCCCCGTCACGGGAATCAGCGAGGTGAGCGTCGAGAGGATGAAGAACAGGAAGAAATGACGGAGTAAGTCCGAGTCGATCGATGTGCCGACAACCCACAGGGCCACGGCGGTGAGCAGACCCTGGGCGATGCTGGCCAGCAACGTCGCCGAAACCACGCTACGGACAACCGATTCAAACTCTCCGAGCAACTGCTTCTGGTAATCCGGGTTGAACGGGAACATTCGCATCGCGGCGGCGAGCAATGCCGGACCGTCGGCCAGGAAGTAGTACAACGCGATGCCGAACATCGCGCCGCCGATGACCATCCCCATGATGCTGCCGACCCAGCGACCCAGGGTTGTCCCGGACACCCCGGCACTGCGATCGGCCAGGCCCCGCAGGGCTTCGGAGAGCGAGTTTTTCAGTCCTCCCTGCTCCGTTGAAGCCACCGATCCCTCGACTGCCTGATCCGAAACCGAAGACGCCAGGCCCCATTCGGCCGCCAGGCTGTTGATCCGGTCCAACTGCGCATTCCACTCGGGAGTCCCGATCGATTCCTGGGAGATCGCGTACAGTTGGAGCGTCGCCACCAACACCCCCACCAGCAACGGTACGAGAATGATCACCAGCACCGTGGCAGTCGTCAGCCCGGACGCCAACCGTGGCTTGTCAACCAGCCGCTGCAGGAACCGCTTGTGGAGTGGCTGGCAGAGAACCGTGACCACACCCGCCAGAAACAGCGGCAGCAGAAACGGAGCCACGACCTGGTAGAACGTGACCCCCAAAAAGAGGATCAGGACCAGCAGGACGCCGAGAGAAACCAGTCGGACCATGACGGTGTTTTACACCGATCGGGCCGAACCGTGCCAGAGACCCGGGCCGACTAAGTCGAACCGACCACCGAGAGCACCGGTTGTGGATCGTCCAGGCCCAGCCGGGCATCGATCAAGGACAGTTGCCGAGCGATACGTGAACGTTGACCGGACAGGCGACGATTCCATTCCGCCAGGTGTCCCCCGGTGTCCGTCCCCTCTCCGGAATCGACTTCCGGCAACCTGAACAGCCTCAGCACGGCCGATTCGACTCTGCCCGAACGCCCCTCCTCCGGACCCCAGACCATCTCCGTGCTCTCCCACTGCATCCGCTTTCTCCAACTCTCAGTCACTCTCGACAAGGACCCACCCACGAGTCCCGGCCCCGTTTGCCGCCAGGGACTAACAGGATCGACTTTTTCGATCAGAGAACTTGAGGGCTTTGCACGAGGAAATTCCAATTGGATAAACTCGGAAAACTGCACAGTCTGGAAACTCTGTGCAATCAGTGACGGATTGGCCAGCGGCCACTGATCGTCCAGTGCCGGTCGGAACTGGCCCGGACGAACTCGGAACGACCTCCACAGTCGGCGACCAATTGGCGGGTTTCTTCGAGCGTCAGCGCCGCGTGGAACGACTGATGAAACAACTGCCTGGCGTGCGGAGACGCATTGCCGGCATATTCCCGCACCAGTCGATCGACGGTCGCTGAGTCGCCGGGTCTCATCAGGTCGCGAACAAACAGCAGGCCACCGGGCTTCAGCACGCGGACCATTTCGTCCATCACCCGAACCGGTTCGGCAATGTGATGGATGATCGAATTGGAGATGACACCATCGAACTGGCCGTCATCCCAGGGCAGCGATTTGGCATCGACCTCCGCGATCTCAACAGTCTCCTCCACTGCAGCCTCAGCGACGTTTCGACGGGCCAGCTTCAGCATTTCTCCGGCCAGGTCGACTGCCACGATCCGACAACCGGTTCCCCTGCCCACCAGCTCAATGGGAATCTGCGCCGTCCCGGTACCGAGATCGACCAGCCGGGCACCGTCCAGCGGGACCGGCGGACTCGCAGGGAACTCACCCCAGGCCTCAAGGAACTCGTCGACAAAGGACCGGTTGACCGCCGAGTGATCCATCCGATCGTAATCGGTGGCGTCCTGGGCGGTGTCCATCACCTCGGGTTCGAGTGTCCGGGGCAGCATGACCGCGTCCGGGCTATTCGTCCCCGTCCTCGCCGGTCGATTCTTCCGACCCCACCGCCGCCATTTCCTCGTCCTCGCCGCCGGACTCTTCTTCGACCATCGTCCCCACGAAGTCGAGTTGCTTCTGGTCACCGACTTCCTTGACGCTGACGGTGATCCGGTTCTGGCCCTCGAAGGCACCACGGAGGATCTCCTCGGAGAGCGGATCCTCGATACAGCTCTCGACGCTACGGCGCAGCGGTCGGGCACCGTAGTCCAGGTCTCCGCCCTTGTCGATCAGGAACTCGCGGGTCTCGTCGGTGAGTTCCAGCGTCAGCCCACGCTCGGCAAGCCGTTCGTAGACCTTGGCGAGTTCGATGTCGACGATTTCCTTGAGATCGTCTCGGGTGAGTTGCCGGAACACTACGACCTCGTCGAGCCGCCCAAGGAATTCCGGCTTGAAGAACCGTTCGATCTCCTGGGTCAGACGTTCCTTCATCTTGTCGTAGCTGGTGTCATCATCCTTTTTCCCGAATCCGAAGGGTTCGGCGAGGATCGTACTGGCACCGGCGTTGGTCGTCATGATCAGCACGACGTTCTTGAAATCGACCTTGCGGCCGAAGCTGTCGGTCAGGTGGCCCTCCTCCATGATCTGCAACAGCATGTTGTAGACATCCAGGTGCGCCTTCTCGATTTCGTCGAGCAGCACCACCGCGTAGGGCCGACGTCGAATCTTCTCGGTCAGCTGCCCGCCCTCTTCGTAACCGACGTATCCGGGGGGTGCCCCGATCAGCCGGCTGACGTTGTGCTTCTCCATGTACTCGCTCATGTCGATCTGGATCAGGGCGTCCTCGTCCCCGAACATGAACTCGGCGAGCGTCTTGGCCAGCAGTGTCTTGCCGACACCGGTGGGCCCGGCGAACAGGAACACCCCGGTGGGCCGCTTGGGATCCTTCAGTCCGCTGCGGCTGCGTCGAACGGCCTTCGAAACCTGCCTGATCGCCTCGTGCTGGCTGATCACCCGTGTGTGCAGTTCGTCCTCCATCTGCAGCAGCCGCACGGCGTCTTCGCTCGAGAGCCGCGTCAGCGGAATCCCGGTCATCTTGGCAACGACCTCGGCGACGACCTCGGCATCAACCACCCCGTCGGTCTGCTCGCTCTTCTCGCGCCACTCGCGGGTCAACTGCTCACGTTTCTTCTTCAGCTTGTCGGCCTGGTCGCGGAGGCTGGCGGCCTTTTCGAAGTCCTGGTCGGCAACGGCTTCTTCCTTGGCCTGGTTGAGCCGTTCGGTCTCTTCCTCGAGTTCCTTCAGATCCGGCGGCCGGACCATCGACTTCAGACGGATCCGCGCCCCGGACTCGTCGATCACGTCGATCGCCTTGTCGGGCAGGCAGCGTCCGGTGATGTAGCGACTGGCAAGTTCGACGGCCGATTCGAGCGCGTCGTCGGTGATCTGCACCCGGTGGTGCTCCTCGTACCGGTCTCTCAACCCCTTGAGAATCTCGACGGTCTGTTTATCCGAGGGGGGTTCGACAAGCACGGTCTGGAACCTCCGCTCCAGCGCCCCGTCCTTCTCGATGTACTTGCGGTACTCGTCAAGCGTCGTGGCCCCGATGCACTGGAGTTCCCCCCGTGAGAGCGCGGGCTTGAGCACGTTGGAGGCGTCGATGGCCCCCTCGGCTCCGCCGGCCCCCACCAGGGTGTGCAGTTCGTCGATGAACAGGATCGTGTTCTTGGCACGACGAACCTCGTTCATCACCGCCTTGATCCGCTCCTCGAACTGTCCGCGGTACTTGGTGCCGGCAACCATCATGGCCAAATCGAGCACCACGATGCGGCGTTCCCGCAACAGGTCAGGCACATTGCCTTCGACGACCATCTGGGCGAAGCCCTCGACGATCGCCGTCTTCCCCACGCCGGCCTCGCCGAGCAAAACCGGGTTGTTCTTCTGGCGGCGGCTGAGAATCTGGATGACGCGTTCGATCTCGTCGGAACGGCCGATGACCGGATCGAGTTTCTTCTGGCGAGCCAACTCGGTCAGGTCGCGACCGAAACTGTCCAGGGCCGGAGTCTTGCTCTTGCCCGACTTGGACGACCCACTGGCCCGCTCGCTGGTCTCGGCCCCCTCGAGCCCATGCCCGAGCAGGTTGAGCACCTCTTCGCGAACATCCTCGAGTTTCAGGCCGAGGTTCATCAGCACCTGGGCCGCCACTCCCTCCTGTTCCCGCAACAGTCCCAGCAACAGGTGCTCGGTTCCCACGTAGTTGTGGTTGAGGTTCTTGGCTTCCTCCAGAGCGTACTCGATCACCTTCTTCGCCCGGGGCGTCTGGGGCAGCTTGCCCATGGTGACCATGTCGGGACCCGACTGGACAATCTTCTCGACTTCAAGCCGAATCTTGCGGAGGTCGACGTCGAGGTTTTTCAGCACGTTGGCGGCAACGCCCGAGCCTTCCTTGACCAACCCGAGCAGAACGTGCTCGGTGCCGATGTACTCGTGGTTGAACCGCTGGGCCTCCTGGTTGGCCAGCTGCATCACCTTCCGTGCGCGATCGGTGAAACGTTCGTACATCTGTCCCTCTCCGTCCTCGTCGGAATGTCTTCTGCCATTGTAGGTCACCGACGATGGTGACAAGAATCGACCGCACCCCGGAGATCCGTCTCCCGGCTCCTTGCCGGACATCACAACCGCTACAATGCATCGGGATTCTAGTTCTCGTGCACCTCGGTGGCAAGATGCCCGCCCATCGTGGTCCGACAACGGGTGGAGAAACGACGATGATCCCGGGGAAATGGACCGAGTCGGCGGCGCGTGCGCTCGCGGCGGTCGAACACGACACTCGGGTTGCCGTGCCCCGCGAATTGCTCTGGGCCCTGGTCGACCAGGAGTCACTGGCCAGCGAAATCCTCGCCTCCGGGGGGCTCGACGCCAGCAGGCTCTCAGAGTGTCTGCCTCGAGTCGACGAAGATGGCGGCTCGAAAGCCCCGGGCCTGGACCTGGTGCTCCAGGAAGCGATCCACCTGGCCGGGCTGGCCGGACGGGCCGCCGAGGTGGGGACCGAGCACCTGCTGTGGGGATTGGCCCAGGCCGACGAGACAATCGGACGCGTGCTGGCCGAGCACGACCTGCGGCCGGAGTCCCTGGCACCGATGATCGAAGCCGCCACCGGAATCGAAACGACTCCCCTGGAAACCGACGAACGACTGGACCCGTTGCCGGCACAGGACGCCTCCACCGACACCTTCCGCGTGATGGACGCCTCGGCCAATCGTGCCCGCGAGGGTCTTCGGGTGGTCGAGGACATCGCTCGCTTCGTGCTCGACGATTCGCACCTCACCGGTCTGCTCAAGCAACTTCGCCACGATCTGACCACCGCCCTGAAGCCACTTGATGGGGGCCGTTTCCTGGCCGCCCGCGACACGACCTCCGACGTCGGCACGACGGTCACCACCGAACAGGAACACCGGCGGGGGTCTCTGCGAGACGTGCTGGACGCGAACCTCGGCCGGGTCCAGGAATCGCTGAGGACACTCGAGGAACTGGCCAAGCTCGAGCCAGCCGGCCCCGAGACCACGGCCCCGTCTGCGGCGGCCCACTTCGAACGCGTCCGCTACGATCTCTACACGCTGCACAAGGCACTGGCCACGACGCTCGAGGCAAGCCATCGGCTCGACGGCCACGACCTCTACCTGCTCGCCGGCGAGTCCGGCTGCCAGGGCGGCATCGGCCCGGTGATCCGGGGGGCGGTGGCCGGTGGCATCGGCGTGGTGCAACTGCGAGAAAAAACGCTCGAGGACGCGGCGCTGCTGGACCTGGCTCGTCGTGTCCGCCGCTGGACCGGTGACGCGGGCAGCCTGTTCGTGATGAACGACAGACCCGACCTGGCCGTGCTCGCCGACGCCGACGGGGTTCACGTGGGCCAGCAGGAACTGGACGTCCGCAGCGTGCGGCGGATCGTCGGTCCCAACCGTCTGGTCGGCGTCTCGACCCACTCGATCCAGCAGGCCCGCCAGGCGGTGCTCGACGGGGCCGACTATCTCGGCGTCGGCCCCGTCTTTCCCTCGCAAACCAAGTCGTTCGATTCGCTGGCCGGGCTCGAATTCGTCCGGGCCGTTGCCCAGGAGATCACCCTGCCGTGGTACGCCATCGGAGGGATCTCGGCCGAGAACCTCGCGGAGGTGTCCGAGGCAGGAGCGTTGCGAGTGGCCGTGGGAGCAGCCGTCTGTGGGGCCGACGATCCCGAAGCGGCTGCACGGGAACTGTGCCACGGGTTGACGAAAGATCCCGGCTGAATCCACCGGGATCGGGACGAGTTGCCCTCCGGCCCGGATCCCAAACCGGAGGAGCCTACTTCTTTTTTCCCGTTATCCGGCTCGCGGCTTCCCACGAATCGAGCGTCACCTTCAGTGCGACGATCTTCTTCTGGCCATCGACAGTCCGACTGACCGTCAGGATCACCTTGTCACCTGGCCGGTGCCCCTTGATCAGGTCGACCAGTTGCTGGAAGTCGGAAATCGGCTTGCCGTCGAACTTCTGCACCACGTCACCGACCTTGACGCCGGCCCGGTGAGCGGCCAACCCGGGTCGGACCTCCTGGATCTGGCACGGCATCGAAAACGACTTGACGCCCAGGAGTGCGCGGCCGCGACGGACGACCAGCAGCATCGGCACCGCGGCTGTCAGCGAGGCGAGTTGTTCGTCGGAGGCCTTGGCCCCGTCGATGATCAACAACGACCTGAGCCGAGTCAGCCGACGAACGTACTTCAGTCCCTTGTCCCCACCCTTCCAGCCCTTGCCCAGTTGCAGGGTGACGATGGGATGTCCGACCATCCTCGAATTGTTCGGATCGACGACGTTGTCCTGGGCGTCCTTGAAGATCCCCCCGAGACGGCGAACCTGTTCGACAGCACGACGTTGCCGCAGGTCCGTGTGTGACTCCAGCACCTTGCGGGCCCGGCGAGCGACACCTCGCGGCCCGGTCTCGGCCAAGCCCTCCAGCACCAGTTCGCTGGCAGCCACCACGTCAAGATCCTGGGCGGTGTACATTCTCTCGAGCACCCCGATGGCCCGGGCAGCCACCTCCAGCTTCTCACCCCGCGCGGCACCGCCCAGCAACACCGCCGCGGAGGCCCCGGACCGGTAAAGTTCCCGGGTCGCCCGCTGTCGTTTCGCAAAACTGCGACTCTCCAATTCGGCGATCAACTCGCCCGCCGGACGGATCGGTGGAAAAATTGTCCGGGGCAACGGAGGCGGGGGAGGAACAGCGAGCCCCTCGACGGCACCGGCCAACAGGACCACCGTCAACAACACAACCCCGAAGCTCCGCCTCCTCATCAGCTCCCTCTCCTCCTGGCCATCGACCATTGTGCAGCAAAGCCCCGCCCCATTGCCATGCCAGTCGGTGAACCCGCCCGACCCGCCGACTCCGCACCGACCGATCCGGTTCCTTGACGGTCCGCCAGAACCACCCGTACACTCCTCGTCAACATGCAGGTCTACGTCAACGAAGAGCCGCGAGAAGTGGAGACCGGGGCAACGGTGGCCTGGCTGGTCGATCAACTGGGACTCGAACCGCGTTACCTGGCGGTCGAACGCAACCGCGAGCTGGTTCCGCGACGCGAACACGCCGACTGCATGCTGGTCGAGGGCGATCGACTGGAGATCGTCACCCTGGTGGGTGGCGGCTAGGCCTCGAGGGATCTCAGAGAAGGGAACAAAACGGATGAGCGTTTCCGAGACACCCGATTTTTCCACGGGAGTGGCCGGTTCCGACCAGGCCGACCCCACGCTTGACGTCCCCCTGGTCCTGGGCACCCACGAACTCAAGGGCCGCCTGGTCGTCGGCACCGGCAAGTACGCAACCTACGAGTTGATGCAGGAGTGCCTGGAGGCCAGCGGGGCCGAGGTGATCACCGTGGCGGTGCGTCGCGAACGGCTGGTCGACGCCGACGGCCGCAACATCCTCGACTTCATCGATCTCGCCCGCTACACCATTCTCCCCAACACCGCCGGGTGCTTTACGGCCGAGGACGCCGTGCGAGTCGCCCGGCTCGGTCGAGAGATCCTCGAGGGGCTCGAAAATCCCGGCGCCGACTGGGTCAAGCTCGAGGTGCTCGGTGACACCCGCACGCTGCTGCCCGACCCGGTGGCCACGCTCGAAGCCACCAGGCAACTGGTCGACGAAGGCTTCCAGGTGCTCTGTTACACCTCCGACGACCCGATCTCGGCCAAGCGGCTCAAGGAAGCCGGGGCCACCTCGGTGATGCCGGCCGGCAGCCCGATCGGCAGCGGTCAGGGCCTGCTCAACCCCAACAACATCCGTATCTGTCTCGAGTACCTCAAGGAAGACGACCCGGATTACCCGGTGATCGTCGACGCCGGGGTCGGCACCGCCAGCGACGTGGCCGTCGCCATGGAACTCGGCTGCGACGGCGTTTTGCTCAACACCGGCATCGCCTCCGCCGGCGACCCGCTGCTGATGGCCCACGCCATGCGGCACGGCTGCCACGCCGGCCGACAGGCCTTCCTGGCCGGCCGCATCCCCAAGAAGCTCTACGCCACTGCCTCGAGTCCCGAGGTTGGTGTGCTGGGAGCCCCCGGGCGATCCTAGCTCGCTCCCATCTCCAGCAGCACCTTCCCGTCCCGGCCGGGTGTCTCGGACGCCGTGACCGCGTCGACCACCCGCTCGAGTGAGAAGGTCTCGCCGATCTCCGAGTCGAGCACGCCGGCGGTGACCAGGCCGGCCACGGTCTTGATCAGCCTCAGCTTGGCCAGCAACCCCTGGCTCGCCAGCCACGGTCCCAGCCAGAAACCTTCGACCGACGCCTCACGGGTCATCAACTCACGAGGCGAAAACTCCAGGGGACGCTCGTCCAGGGTCCCATAGCAGAGCATCCGGCCGCGGCGGCCCAGGCAACCCAGGACCGCCGAACCCAGCGGGCCACCCACCGGATCGATTGCCGACGACACCCCTCCGCCACCGGTGATGTCATCGACCAGTTGCAGCAGTTCCTCCCCGGACTGCTCGTCGACGCGGAAAGACAGCACGTGATCGCCGCCGAGTTGCACCAGTTCCTCGATCTGCTCGTCACGGCGGACGATGTTGATCGTTTTGAAGCCCAGCCTGCGGCCCAGCCGGATCACCATCCGTCCCAGTTGGCTGCCGGCGGCCGTCTGCAGCAGCCAGCCACCGGGGGGAATCTGCAGGACCCGTTGAACCATCACGTAGGCGGTGACCGGGTTAATGAAGAACGTGGCAGCCTGTTGAACCGACAGCGAGTCGGGAACAGGCACGACCTGCCTGGCGGGCGCCACCGCCTGCTCGGCCCAGTTGCCGGTGATCGAGTTGAGCACCACCACCCGCTTGTTGCGTCGCAATGCCCCCAGCAACCCGCCACCACTCTCCTCGACCACCCCCACCCCCTCGTAGCCGGGCGTAAACGGCAACGAGGGCCGGCGACCGTAGGTACCCCGGATCGTCATCACGTCCGAGGGATTCACGGGACTGGCCAACATCCGGACCCGCACCTGCCCCGGCTCCGGCACCGGTGTCTCCAGTTCCTCGACTCGCAACACCTCGGCCGGTTCGCCGAAGCCTGTCATCTGAACGGCTCTCATGATGCCGACAGTTCTACCGGGCCACAGCCGGGCTGCCAACCGAGCATTGCCGTTGCGTTGTCCCCGCCCCCGACACTATCCTCCCGCCGCGCGCGACGGCCTCCGCCACGTGCCTCTCTCTCGACCCACTCCCAGTGACCACAACACACCGCAACCACGCGGCGGCCCGTCCAGACCGGCCCGTCGACCGGACCCCTCCTGCGCCCGTTTCCCACTCTCTCTCCAGCATCATGCTCCGCCTCGGAATCGTCGATTTCGACAGTTCGCACTGCGTCGAGTTCACTCGACGGATCAACGGCACCGGCGTGCCCGCTGACCAGTGTGTCGAGGGCGGACGGGTCGTACTGGGATGGCCGGGAACCTCGGAGATGGCCCCCGAACGGATCGACGGATTTCGGCCCGAGATCGAAACTCTCGATGTCCGACTGGTCGGCGACCCGTCCGAGATGCTCGGCCAGATCGACGCCGCGCTGGTCCTCTCGCTTTCGGGAACTCCGCACCTGGATCGCGCCCGCCCGTTTCTCGAAGCGGGATTGCCGGTGTTTGTCGACAAGCCGATGGCGTGCCGGTTCGAAGACGCCCGTGAGATGTTCCGGCTGGCCGGTGAAGCCGACGTGCCGTTCTTTTCGGTTTCGGCGATGCGGTTCTGCGAGGAAGTGATCTCGTTCTGTGACAACCGCGAGGGCCTGTACGGACCGGTCCACGGCGCGGTCAGCTTCGGACCGGCATGGCGGGCCGAGGGCAACCCCGGGCTGTTCCACTACGGAATTCATCCTGTCGAAGTCCTCTTTTCGGTGATGGGTCCCGGTTGCCGGACCGTGACGGCGCTCCACAGCGAGGGGGCCGACCTGGTGGTGGGCACGTGGGACGACGGACGCCAGGGCACCGTCCGTGGCGGTCGCTCGGGCGCCACCGCCTACGGCTTCACGGCCTGGTGCGAACACGCCGTCATCCAGCAGAACACCTCGACCCGCTTCGCCTACCGCAACCTCTGCCAACACATCGTCGAGACGCTCTCGGGAAAAACCCCGCCCCCGGTTTCCTCCGAAAACACGCTCGAGGTCATCGGCTTCATCGAGGCGGCCCTGGAAAGCGAATCTCACAACGGCCAACCGGTCCCACTTCCCTCATGATTCTCTCAACCACCATGCCCCCAAAACCCTCCGCCGCCCCCGTCGTCCGACTGCTCGCCCTGGCGTTGGTCGCGGTCGCCGCCACGCCGGTGACCGCCCAGGAATTCGGTGTCTACACCAAGGTGTTCAACATCGCCGGGGCCAAGGACAAGGCTTCCCCCGAGGTGATCGTCCGCAGCCTGACCCTGTTCCGTTCGGGCAAGGCCTACGACACGATCCACTCGGCAGGCGAGGTGACCGTCTTCGAACCCAACCGACGTCGGTTCGTGATCATCAACGGCCCTCGCCGCCTGGCAACCGAGGTGGGATTCGACGAGATCAAGTCGGCGTTGAAGAAAGCCGAAACGACGACGCGGGAGTACGTGGTCGAGTTGAGACGCAAGGGCGACCCCAAGTCGCTGGCGGCCGCGTCACCGCTGCTCGGACAACTCGACCCGGACTTCAGCGAACAGTTCGACTCCGGCTCGTCCACCCTGCAGTTGTCCGGCCGTGGGTTCCGCTACCGCGTCAACTGCACCAACGCACCCGACACGAACAGCATCGATCGTCTCGCCTTCGACGCCGCCCGCCGACGCTACCTCGAATACACCGACTGGACAGCGAAGCTCAACTACCTGCTGCATCCCCGCGCACTGTTCCCCGCCCCGCGAGTGGCACTGAACCGGAAGCTGAAATCCCGCAAGCTGCTGCCCCTGACCGTGGAACTGCAGGACAACTCCAACGCCGGGTTCCACCTGCGGGCCGAGCACCAGTTCCACTGGCGACTGACCGGCAAGGACCGCGACGACATCCGTCACTGGGAGACGTTGCAGGCGACGAAGAAACTCAGAACGGTCAAGTTCAACGAGTACCGCCGGCGGCTGGTCAGCCGTCGCTGATGCGGACGGGTCGGCCTGCGTATTGTCGCCGGTGACCGAATTGGTCAGAATCCAGACACGTCACCCCCCCGAGCGACCATCACGCATGCAGGTCACGTTGGCCAACCCCCGCGGTTTCTGCGCGGGCGTGAACATGGCGATCGACTGCCTGGACGAGGCGATCCGGATATTCGGATCCGAGATCTACGTCTACCACGAGATCGTCCACAATCGGCACGTGGTCGAACGGTTCACCGCCCAGGGCGTGACGTTCGTCGACCGGGTCGAGGACGTTCCCGAAAACTCGATCCTGCTCTTCTCGGCCCACGGCATTTCGCCGGAGATCCGCCGAACCGCCACCGGACGTCGTCTGCAGACGATCGACGCCACCTGCCCGCTGGTGACCAAGGTGCACATGGAGGCGTTGCGGTTCGCTCGCGACGGCTTCCACATCGTGTTGATCGGCCACGAGGGTCACGACGAGGTGGTGGGGACGATGGGCGAGGCCCCCGAGAGCATCACGCTGGTGGAAACGCCCGAGGATGTCGATTCGCTGCCGTTCGCTCCGGACGAGAAGATCGCTTTCCTGACACAGACGACCCTGTCGGTCAGCGAGGCCGGAGCGATCATCACCCGGCTCGAACAGCGGTACCCCGACATCGTTTCACCTCCCAAGGAAGACATCTGCTACGCGACGACCAACCGCCAGGAAGCCGTCCGTCGTCTGGCCGAGGCCGCCGATGTGGTGATCGTGCTGGGCAGCCAGAACAGTTCCAACAGCCTGCGACTGGCTGAACTGGGCGGCGAACAGACCGGCCGCGCGTACCTGGTCGACTCGGTCGATGAACTCCCCGATGGGTGGAACGAGGATGTCCAGCGGGTCGTGGTCACCGCCGGAGCCAGCGCACCCGAGGACGTCGTCGAGGACTGTCTGGAACATCTCAAGGCCACCTACGGTGCCACGGTCGAGGAAGTGACCGTCAGCGAAGAGCACGTCCGCTTCCCGCTGCCGAAGGAACTGCAGGTCCTGGAGTCATCACAGGACGACCGTTGACCCCGCCCTCGAACCGGTTCACTCGTCGACGGCCGGAAAAGTGACCGCCGGCAGGCGGATCACGCGACTCGACCAACCCACCGACCCGGCGTCCTCGCCCGGGGCCGGTTCGTCGACCGCAAAGACCCGGAAACCCGGTGGAATCGCGTCGACATGGGGAGCATCCAGTAGCGGAGTGAACTGGACACCCGTTGCAGGAACCGTCAGGACCGCCGCACGCCCCAACATGCCCACCGATTCCTGGTGGACGTGTCCACAACTGACCACCCGCACCTGCGGCGACCGGGTGACCAGATCGCGGAACGGGCCGGGATCCCGGAGACCGATGGCGTCGAGCCAGGCCGAGCCGACCGAGATTGGTGGGTGGTGCTGAAACAGGATCGTCGGCTGGCTGGAGTGCTGATCGAGTTCCCCCGCCAACCAATCGAGCATCGCCGGCTCGACCCGCCCGGGAACCTCGCCGGGAATGTGTGTGTCGATCCCGATCAACCGCCAGCCACCGACCGACTCGGAGAAACAGATCCCCTGGTCGGTCCCGCCCGCCCGATCTCCGAACACCTCCCGTAGCAACGCCCGGTCGTCGTGGTTACCGGGCAACACGTGACAGCGATCGAGCCACTCGTCGAGTAACCCGTGCACCGCCTGGTAGGTCTCGCGGCGTTCGTCATGGGTGAAGTCACCGGTGACGACGACGCGGCCAAAGTCCATCCCCGTGCCACGCGCCGCTTCCAGCACCTCGACCAGCGAGTCACGGGTGGGCACGCCCCGCAGCACCCCGTCGGGCTCGGCGAAGAGGTGCAGATCGGAAAGTTGCAGCAGGAGCATGGTCATCGGTTCACCGCGAGACTACTTCCTGGGGATCTCCCGCAAGAACACGTTCTTGAAGTAAAGCGTGTTGCCGTGGTTCTGGAGTTCGATCTGCCCGGTCGAGAAGATCGGCTGCTTGCGGTCCCAGTAGTTTTCCAGGGTCACGTTGTCAGCGACCAGGACCCCGTTGAGCCAGACCCAGACCTTTTCACCAACCATCTTGATCCGGAAACTGTTCCACTGGCCGACAGGGTTGTCGGCAATCACCGGTGGCTTCGAGGGGTTCTTCTGGTTGTTGTACAAGCCGCCGGAGCCGACGTTCCGGAGCTTGGGATCCCAGATCTGCACCTGCGGCGAGCCTCTGAGATAGATCCCGCTGTCGCCCTTGTCCTTGATCTTCCAGTCGACCAGCATCTCGAAGTCACCGTAGTCCTTTGCGGTGCACAGAGAACGCCCCTTGCCGTCAAAAACCAGCGCCCCGTCGATCACGTGCCAGTGGGCCCTCATGCCGGCGTCCGCGACAGCCTGGGCCTTCTTCAAAGCGTCGCCCTGGAGTGCCGCCCGCGCGATCGGATTGCCGCCACCGGCGGCGATCAGGCCCTTCCAGCCAGACAGGTCCTTGCCGTTGAATGCCGCGTTGAAGCCGTTGGGCGGCCTGTTGTCGACAAACGCGATGTCACCACCGCTGGCTCCACCGACCTTGCCCGGCTTCACCGCATCACCGAACAGGTAGACCTCGTCGAAGTTCCCCGTGTCGTCAAACGATCCGAGGCCGACCTGGCCCCAGCTGAACGTCTTGTCGACGGCGGTCATCACCGGCTTGGACATGTCATCGAAGTAGACCGAGATGGTGCCACTGTCGACGTCCCGGACAACGCGGGCGTGGTGCCAGTTGTCATCCCAGTTGGTGCCGGCGGTGGTGGTCTTGGAAATCTTGGTCCGGGGCTTGTTGTTGACGATGAAGATGTTGTTGGCGTGATCGTCCATCTTCTTGCCGAGGTGGACATAATAGAGGTGCGCGGGATCCTGGTAGCCGAAGAACAGACACATGTCGCGGTGGCCGTAGTCCTTGATCGTCGACTGCAGCCGGACATCCAGCGTGAAGCTGCCAACCACGGTGTCCTTGATCAAGGAACGGTTGAAGGGCGACCGGACGGGGTTCTTGACCTTGCTCTGCTTGAACTGGCTGTAGACCTTGCTGCCGCCGACCGACGAGACCTTCCAGGCGTTGCCGTCGCCGGGAGCCCAGTGACCAGCCTTGCCCGACTCGAAATCGTCGAAGAACAGCAACGGCAGTCCGGCCGCTCCGGCATCCACCCGCTTGACACCGTCCTTGTCGGCCGACACCGCCGATGTCGCCGACAACAGGCCCAATGCGGCCACCAGGACAATCGCGGCAAACCGCGATGTGATTCTCCGCAACACCTTCACCGGCAACTGGCTCATCGTCGCTCTCCTCATCGTGGGTCAATCGTTTGGGTGTGCCCGTCTTCGGCGTTCGCCGCCCGTTGCGGAACCGGATTACGGGGCTCGAGCGTGACTTCGGTTTACAACGACGCCACTGCCTCCGCAACCGTGAACTCCTTCCGCGGATCCCGTTCCAGTCGCGCCGCCGCGGTGTCCGGATCGTGGTCGAACAGCACCCACCATCCCCCGTCGGCGGCCTGACCCAGCAACTCGGCTTTCCGCCGCCTGGTCACCAGCACTTCCTCGTCGTAACCCATGCACCAGAGGCTCTTCAGGTGCCTGGTCGTCGGACAGAGATCGGCGATATAGAGAGCCTGCTGGCCGTCGCTCTCCAGGAGCAGGGCCTGGTGATGACGCGAGTGGCCGCCGGTGACGATCGAGTGGATCCCCGGTCGAAGCTCGGTGTCGCCGGAGACCAGTTCCAGCAATCCGGCGTCGGCCAACGGGGTGACCCAGTCGGCCGAGTAGGCCGCTCGCAGCTCTTCTCTCCCCGAGGTGGCCCGTTCGAATTCTCCCGCCTGCACAACATGGGTGGCATTGGGGAACACCGGCACCACCTCGCCCGACTCGTCCTCACCCAGGGCTCCGCCGACGTGGTCGTAGTGCAGGTGGGTCAGGATCACCGTGCCGATGTCCTCCGGCGACACCCCCGCCGCCTCGAGACTCACCCGCAACGGCTCCCCCTCCTCGGAGGCCGTCCGACGACGCTGTGTCTCGGGAATCCGCGACCCGTATCCGGTGTCCACCAGGATCAACTCCTCACCGTCACGGACCAGCAGGCAGTTGGTCGCCTGGTCGATCATGTTCCCGTCATCCGGCGGAAAGACCCTGGCCCACAGTTCCCGTGGCACCACCCCGAACATCGTGCCACCGTCGGTCTTGAAGCGACCGCCGGAAATCGTCTCAAGCGTCAGGTGTCCCAACTGCATCGGGGGTGGCTTTCGATAGAGCAATCCAGACCAGAGTCTATACTAGCCGGTGGGATCACCACCTCTCCACGTCCGCAACGTCCATTCCATGGCCCGATACTACAAGTACCGTTCGCCCGAGGATGTCGAGACCGACGCCAGGTCACTGGGACTGGAGATCTCGACCTCCGGGGACTTCTCGGTACTGCTCACCCCCTGCACGATCGGTCCCCTGACAGCCAAGAACCGGCTGCTGGTGCAACCGATGGAGGGATGCGACGGGACACTCGAGGGAGCCCCCGACGAACTGACCGTGCGCCGGTACGAGCGTTTCGGAGACGGTGGCGCGGCTGTGGTCTGGGCCGAAGCGACCGCAATCGCCGAAGACGGACGGATGAACCCGCGACAGTTGTGGCTGGCCGACCATACCCAGCGGGCCATAGGCGAGATGATCGAGACGTGTCGCCGGAGTCATCGACAGGCCAACGGCACCGACCAGGGACTGCTGGTCGGACTGCAACTGACCCACTCGGGCCGCTACAGCCATCTCCGCCCGCAACTGGCCGTTCACGATCCGGTCCTCGATCCCCTGACCGTCGACCGCTCGACCGGAAAACCGATCGGGGACAACTGGCCGCTGCTCACCGACGACGACCTCCAGCGAATCGAGGACCAGTACCTGGAGGCCGCCCGGCGGGCGGCAGCGATCGGGGTCGATTTCGTCGACATCAAGCAGTGCCATCGCTACCTGCTCAGTGAACTGCTGGCCGCCCGCACTCGTCCGGGTCGCTACGGAGGATCGTTGGAGAACCGCACGCGGCTGGTCCGCAACGTCGTCGGACGGATCCGTGACGAGCTTCCCGACCTGGTGGTCGTCACCCGCATGAACGCCTACGACGGCATCCCCTACCGGGGCGAAGGGAACGACTTCGTCGGGGTCCCCTGCCCTCACCGGTTGCCGCTGCAAACCGCCTTCGGCACCACCCCCGACGATCACCTCGGCCTGGCGCTCGACGAGCCGCTGGAAGTGGCCAGGACGCTGGCCGGGCTGGGCATCGCCATGATCAACGTCTCGGCCGGAAACCCGTACTCGAATCCGCACGTCGTCCGACCGGCCGAGTTTCCTCCGATCGACGGCTACCACGCTCCCGAGCATCCGCTGGTCGGAGTCGATCGCCAGTTTCGGCTGGCACGAGCCATCCAGCAGGCGGTCCCCGACGTGCCGGTCGTCGGCAGCGGCTACAGCTGGCTGCAGGACTACGCGCTGCACGCCGCGGCCGCCAACGTCGCCGGTGGGTCGGTGGCCCTGGTCGGCCTCGGCCGCGGAACGCTTTCACACCCCGACTTCGCACGGTCGCTGTCCGAAACCGGACAACTCAATCGCAAGCAGGTCTGCCGCACCTTCAGCTACTGCACCAACCTGATGCGGACCAAGGATCATCCGCTCGGACAGTTCCCCACCGGCTGTCCGCCCTTCGACAAGGAGACCTACGGACCGTTGTGGAAGGAGGCCGAACCGAAGCTGACCGGGAAAGCCGACTGAGCCGCACGCCGTGGTGTCATGCACGGTGCAACACACGCATAAAATCTCGCCGATTCCACTCATTCTGGATTTGACTCGAGAAGGCGAATCGGTCAAGACTCCGCTTATAAGGAAGTTCATTCGTGCGCCGGTCTTGGGCATCGATCTGCCGGCACTTTTCGTAATCCCCACCGCGCACTTCGCTCCCACCGGTTGCTTCGGCAGCCGGTGGGAGTTTTTCGTTGGTCGGAACCGGGCAGGAGTTTCTTTCTCCGGTCGGTTAGGATGAGCCATCGGAACGCGAACGGTCATGACCGGGGAGATCTCACAGATGGCCAACACGGCAGCGGACGGTAAGAAGACCTATCGAGTGGGCATCATCGGACGCACCGGCAAGGGCGGTTACGGGCATGCGCTGGATACCGCCTGGTCGGCGGTCCCCCAAACCCGTGTGGTCGCCGTCTCCGACGACAACAAAAGCGGCCTGGGAACGGCGGCACGAAAACTGAAGGTCAATCGCGCCTTCCTCGACTACCGCAAGATGCTCGACGAGGCCAAGCCAGACATCGTGGCGATCTGTCCGCGGTGGGTCGACCAGCACGCGGCGATGGTGTTGGCAGCGGCCGAACGGGGAATCCACGTCTACATGGAGAAGCCGTTCTGCCGGACACTGGAGGAGGCCGACCGGATCGTGGCCACCTGCGAAAAAACCCATGCGAAGGTCCAGATCGCTCACCCGACACGCTTCTCGCCGATGATCGACACGATCCGCCGCCTGATCGCCGATGGTGCGATCGGCACGCTGCTGGAATTTCGCGGTCGCGGCAAGGAGGACCGGAGGGGCGGTGGTGAGGACCTGTGGGTCCTGGGTTCTCACGTCCTCGACATGATCCGTGCCATCCACGGGGCTCCCAGTTCGTGTTTTGCCCGCGTCGGCTGGAAGGGCCACGCGGTGACCGCCGACGACGTCTTCGACGGTCCCGAGGGCATCGGACCGTTGACCGGTGACAACCTGCAGGCGGTCTACCAGATGAAGAACAACGTCACCGCCCACTTCGCCAGTGTCCGCAACCAGGCCGGAAACCCGCGACGGTACGGCCTGCAGATCTTCGGGTCCAAGGGCGTGATCGAACTGATCGAAGGCACCCTGCCTCCGGTGCAGTTTCTGGGTGACCCGTCGTGGTCACCGGGCCGCAGCGGAGCCAAGTGGCAACACGTCTCTTCGGCCGGCATCGGCAAACCCGAACCGCTGAAAGGCCCGCAGTACAAGGCCCGACACACGCTCGGCATTCTTGACCTGCTCGGAGCGATCCAGGACGGCCGCGAACCCAAGTGCGGGATGCTGGAAGGACGCGGGGTGGTCGAGATGATCGCGGCCTGTTTCGAATCCCACCGCGTCGGCGGCCCGGTCGGTCTTCCGTTGAAGTCGCGGGCCAACCCGTTGACGAGGTTCTAGCCGCAACCACGGTCTCCACGAGGCCGAATACGGTGATTTTCATCGGTTGCAAATTCCCGACCAGTTGGTATTTATGGAGGCGCCTCGCCCGGCCCGCCAACATCCGGTGATCAAACAGGCGGGCCAAGCGGCCAGGGAGCGATTTTGACAGAAATTATTGAACACGATGTCCTGATCGTCGGAGGCGGTGGTGCCGGTCTCCGTGCAGCGATCGCGATCGCCGAAGCCGACCCGAGCCTGTCGATCGCGGTGGTCTCGAAGGTCTACCCGATGCGGAGCCACACGGTTTCAGCCGAGGGTGGTGCCGCGGCGGTGATCAGGCCCGAGGACAGCCTCGAAGACCACATCTACGACACGATCAGTGGAGCCGATTGGCTGGCCGACCAGGACGCGGTCGAAGCGTTTGTCAACGAGGCACCCCGTGAGATGACCCAGTTGGAACACTGGGGCTGCCCGTGGAGCCGCAATCCCGACGGCACGGTCGCGGTCAGGCCGTTCGGCGGAATGAAGATCGAGCGGACGTGGTTTGCCGCCGACAAGACCGGCTTCCACATGCTGCACGCGCTGTTTCAGACCTCGCTGAAATACGAACCGGTCAAGCGGTACGACGAGTGGTTTGCGACGCAACTGCTCGTCGAAGACGGACGCTGTGTGGGAGTGACCGCGATCGAGTTGAGGACCGGACAGGTGCGAGGCATCGTCGCCGGAGCGGTGATCATCTGCACCGGAGGAGCCGGACGACTGTGGCCCTTCACGACCAACGCTGCGATCAAGACCGGCGACGGGATGGCGATGGCCTATCGAGCCGGGATCGCCCTGAAGGACATGGAGTTCGTGCAGTACCACCCGACCGGACTGCCCGGCACCGGGATCCTGATCACCGAGGCTTCGCGTGGTGAAGGCGGCGTCCTGATCAACAAGGACGGCCACCGCTACCTGCAGGACTACGACCTCGGGAAGCCGCTGGACGTCAGCGATCCCGAACACCCCCAGAAGCGGACGATGGAACTGGGGCCGCGCGACAAGCTCTCGCAGTGCTTCATCAAGGAACAGCAGGCGGGGCGGACGTTCGAGGGAGAATACGGACACTACGTGCACCTGGATGTCACGCATCTGGGTGAAAAGAAAATCAACAAGAAAATCCCCTTCGTCCGCGAATTGGCCCGCAACTACGTCGGGATCGACCCGGTCTACGACCCGATCCCGGTCCGACCCGTATTGCACTATGTGATGGGCGGAATCCACACCGATATCAACGGGGCCACCTCGATGCCGGGGCTGTTTGCGGTGGGCGAATGTGCCTGCGTGAACATCAACGGCGCCAACCGCCTGGGTTCCAACTCGCTGACCGAACTGCTCGTCTTCGGGGCCCGCGCCGGACAGGAGGCCGTCAATTTCGCTGCCGCCCAATCCAAGCCACAGACCGGACCTCTCGAAGCCCAGGTCCGCGACGAACAGCAACGGATCGCCGGCCAGTTCATCAACAAGACCGGTGGAACCGAACGCCTGGTGACGCTGCGGACGGAAATGAACGAGGCGATGGAAAGCGGAGTGGGGATCTACCGGGACGCCGCGGGAACCCAGGCCGCCTGCGACAAGATGGCCGAGCTCCAGGATCGTTTCCAGCACGTCTCGCTTGATGACCACAGCCTCAGCTTCAATACGGAATTGACGGCCGCGCTGGAACTCGAGAACATGCTCGACATCGCCCGGGCTTCGTCGCTCGCGGCGAATGTCCGCCAGGAATCCCGGGGCGCCCACCAACGGACCGACTTCCCGCCGCCGCGAGATGACGACAACTGGCTGAAACACTCGCTCGCGTTTCGCACCGATGACGGACCTCGCATCGAACACCTCGACGTGACCATCACCCGCTGGCCCCCCGCCAAGCGAACCTACGGTTCCTGATCCTTTTCGGCCCTGCCGCCAACCCGGTTTCCCATGCCAGACGAAAAAATCACTCTGGAAATCCTCCGGTACCACCCGGAAACCGACGAGGAACCCAGTTTTCAAACGTTCGAGGTGCCCTACCACGAAGACTGGGTCGTCCTGGACGCGATCAACTGGATCAAGGAGCACGTCGACGGCACGCTGACTTACCGCTGGAGCTGCCGGATGGGTGTCTGCGGCAGTTGCGGCATGATGGTCAACGGCACGCCGCGGCTGACCTGCGCCGTCTTCCTCAACGAATTTCATCCCGAGCCGATCAAGATCGAGCCGCTGGCGTATTTCCCCGTCGAGCGGGACCTGGTCACCGTGATGGACTCCTTCATGGAGAAGCTCCAGAGCGTCAAGCCGTGGTTGATTCGCAACGAGGATGAGGAGAAGCCGCTGGAGGAAGGCGAGTACCTGCAGTCTCCGGCCGAATTGGCCAGTTACAAGCAGTTCTCGATGTGCATCAACTGCATGCTCTGCTACGCCGCCTGCCCGGTCACGGGGCTCGAATCCGAATTCGTCGGGCCGGCTGCGATTGCCCTGGGCATGAGGTACAACCGCGACTCGCGAGACCAGGGCCGTGAACAGCGGCAGGAAGTGATCGCCAGCCACGACGCGATCTGGAACTGCACCTTCGTCGGAGAATGCTCGGTCGTCTGTCCCAAGGATGTCGACCCCGCCGGGGCGATCCAGCAGGCCAAGGTCGAGAGCACCATCGATTGGTACACCTCGCTGTTGCCGTGGACCAAGAAATGAGCAAGCCCTACACGCCACCGATGCCGCTGACATGGTGGAACAAGAACACCGCCTATCGGCTCTTCATGCTGCGAGAGCTCTCGAGCGTTTTCGTGGCGCTGTTCGTGCTCGAACTGCTCTGCTTCGTCTCCCAGGTCGGGCAGGGCGAAGAGGCGATGGACCAGTTCATCAAGTCGCTCGACAATCCGCTCTACCTGCTTTACCACGTCATCGTGCTGGCGTTCGCTCTCCTGCACAGCATCACGTGGTTCAATCTCACTCCCAAGGTGATGGTCATCCGTCTCGGCGAGGAAAAGGTCCCCGACGTCCTGGTGGCCGGCTCCAACTACGTGGCCTGCCTGGTTGTCTCGTTGCTGCTCTGGTGGATCGTCAAGGGCTAAGTGCACAACATGGCCAAGTCAAACGAACCCATTGTCTGGTCGCTGTTCTCCGCCGGCGGAGTCCTGACAGCGTTGGCCGCCCCGGCACTGATCGTGCTGCTGGGATTCGCCATTCCACTGGGCTGGATCACCCCGTCGTTCGAACACGTCGATGGCCTTGTCGGGCACTGGCTGACCAAGCTGTTCGTGGTGGCCCTGGTCTCGCTGGGACTGTTCCATTGGGCCCATCGCTTCCGTTTCACGCTGATCGACATTGGGCTGAAATCGCTGGACACCCTGATCACGGTCGCCTGTTACGGCGGGGCCATCGTCGGCACCGGTGTCGCCGTTTACGTCGTCTGGCTCTAGGCGGTACAAGCGACGGATCGACAGATGCTCTGTTCATGAGGTGCTCGGTGTGAGCGATTCCACGAAGGACTTCCAGATCAAGTGGCACGGCAGCACGCTGATCGTCATTCCCAGTGGTGACATCGAGTCGATGAAGTGGGACCTGGTCGAGCAGGCTGCCGATGTCGTGATGGAGCCGCTCGAGGAAACCGACGTGCCGCTGGTGATTTTCGATCTCAGCGCCGTCGATTACTTCGGTAGCGTCTTCCTCTCGTTGATGCTTCGCTGCCACAAGGCGGTCAAGCCAAAGGGAGGAGAACTGGTGTTGTGCGGAGCCAGTCCGATGGCCAGCGAACTGCTTCAAGTCACCGCATTGGATACGCTCTGGGCGATCTATTCGACCCGTGAAGAAGCGATCGAGGCACTGGCCGGCTAGAGGAGGCCATGGCGAAAAAACGACGACGGGCGGCGCCCGACCTGTCCGAATCGGATGTGATGTTCACCGAGCACGACTCGGTGCTGACGCGGCATCCGACGTTGATCGATCAGATCAAGCAGACCGCCGACGGGCTCAAGCAGGACAAGACATCCCGCGGCGACCTGAAGATCCTCAGCCGCGCCCTCCGCGAGCTGCGCTACGCGTTCAAGGTCTTCGCCCCCTTTCGCCGCCAGCGAAAGGTCAGTGTCTTCGGCAGCGCCCGCACCCCCCACGATGACCCCACCTACCTGCAGTCGGTCGACTTCGGACGGAGGATGGCCGAGGAGGGCTGGATGGTGCTGACCGGGGCGGGCGGCGGCATCATGGAGGGAGCCCACGAGGGCTGCGGCCGAACCCGGGCCATGGGCGCCAACATCCTGCTCCCCTTCGAACAGGAGGCCAACCCGGTCATCGCCGGCGACCGCAAGCTGGTCAACTTCAAGTACTTCTTCACCCGCAAGCTGATGTTCATCAAGGAGGTGCACGCGGTGGTGCTGTTCCCCGGCGGGTTCGGCACACAGGACGAGGCCTTCGAAACTCTGACCCTGGTCCAAACCGGCAAGCGGGACCTGATGCCGATCGTACTGATCGATCCCCCCGGCAGCAGCTACTGGAGCCAATGGCTCGACTTCGTCCGCGACCAGCTCTTCGATCGTGAACTCATCTCCCCGGAGGACCTCTCGCTGTTCACGCTGACCAACAGCGTCGAGGAGGCGACCGAAGAGATCATGACCTTCTACAGCGTGTACAACAGCATGAGATACGTCAGCGGCAAGCTGGTGCTGCGGCTGCACTTCACTCCCGACGACGACTTCATCGAACGTCTCAACGACGAATTCAGTGACATCGTCGAGAAGGGCCGGATCGAGATGACCCAGATGCATCGGCTCGAGTCCGACGACAGGCACCTCCGCCACCTGCCCAGGCTGGCCTTCCACTTCAACCGCAGAAGCGCCGGACGACTCCGGCAGATGGTCGACCTGATCAACGACTCCCTGGGCGTGATCGAGTAGCCTTCGAATCGGCGTCCTCGACTCCCCCGGGCCGCTCGCGACCGTCGTAGACCAGGCAGGACGGGCGGGCCGTCCGCCATTTCGCCACGGCCTCCGGCGGGATCTTCGTCCCCACGACGAACGCACTCCGCAGGGTCTCGAACTTCGACAGGGACCCGGCCGCGGCCGGGCCGAGCCCGGTGTGGTTGACGTTGAGCATTTCCAGCTCGTTCTCGACCGGCCAGCCGGTGACCACATTGTCGGTCACGCCCGTGCGGTCGAGGTACAGTCGCTTGAACCGATCCGAGGTCAACAGCCGGCCGAGCCCCTGTCCGGTCAGGCCAGGCGTGTCTCCCACGTTGAGTGATTCGAGCGTACCCATCCTCGCCAGGGACTCGAAGCAGCCGTCGGTCAGTTTCCCCCCCCGCACAGCCAGCACTCTCAATTTCGGCAACCCGGCCAAACGACCGACCAGGGAATCGTCGACATCCGGGCAGTTCCAGAGGCGGACCTGCTCGAGAGTCTCCAGCCCGGCCAGCTTCACACCGTTCTCTGCGCCGACCGGACCATCCTCCAGAGACGCCACCACCGCCTCCTCGAACCCATTGGTCTCCACGGTCCACCCCGCTTCCCGGAGCGATTCGATCGCCGCCGCCTGCCGCCGCGCCGCCTGGCTGGGCAGCAATTCTCCAACAACGACCTCCGCCGCCGGACTTGTCTCCGAAGGCCTCGTCGACCGGCCCACACCCCCGGGATCGACCGGATCCGTCTCACAACCGCCGGCCAGCACCAGCACGCACGACACGAGCATC
>DLVV01000368.1:34421-37049 GCA_003445035.1 Planctomycetaceae bacterium
CCTTCGCCACCGCTCCGCTCCCTTCTCTCAGTGTCGACCCAACCCGGTATCCTCGCCCCGCCCGGCTTGGTGTAGTATAGCGGCGATGTCGTACCGGACGATCAAACGCCTGCTGGGCGAAACGAACTTCGAGTTGAAGAGCCTGGTGCTTTTCGGCCTGGGGTTGACCGTCCTGGCCACCATCACCTTCGCCCTCTACTGGTGGCAGACCTCCGGCCTGGTCTCGGAAGGCAATCGCCAGGCCGCTCGGCAGATGATCCCCGCCATCATCCTGGCACACCACTGGAAATGGGACCAGGACGAGGAGATGAAATCGTTTGGCGAGACCATCGAAGAGATGGTCCAGGACACGCTTCCCGAACAGTTGTCCGACTTTCGGTTCGAACTGTTCAGTCCCGACCCGTCGACGGCTGGCTCACCAACCGATCGCCCGATCGATCCCAAGGGATACGAGATGGCGCGCGAGCTGAACCGGATGTTCAAGGAGGCTCCCGAGCAGCCCCTGGAGATCGTTCGCGAGGTCGAGAGAGAATCGTCGGAACAGAGCGAGTACCAATTTTATGCCGGCATCGTCGCCGAGAAGTCCTGTATCGAATGCCACCGGTCGCTCGCAAAAGTCGCCGACCTTCAAGTCGGTGACCTGATCGGGGTGGTCAAGATCAGCATGCCGCTCGAACAGGCCCGGGCCTCGATCCACCGCGTTTTCGCGTTCGTGATCTCGGCCGAGTTCGTGAAGGTCGTACTGGCGATCCTGGCCATCTACGTGATCGTCCGTTACGTGATCACCAAGCCGGTGATGCACCTGAAGAAGGTCAGCGACGCCATCGCCCAGGGCAATCTCGACATGCGGGCCGAGATCCGTACCGGGGACGAGTTCGAGGAACTCAGCCACGCGTTCAACCGGATGCTCCGCCACCTGGTAACGATCCAGGACGAACTCAAGGACGTCAACAACGACCTGGACAACAAGATCGACCAGTTGGCCCAGGTCAACCTGCGACTCTACGAGCTGAACAACCTCAAGAACGAGTTCCTGGCCACTATGAGCCACGAGTTGCGAACTCCGCTCAACAGCATCCTGGGTTTCAGCGACGTGTTGGCCGCCGCCGCCAACCTCGACGATCGCCAGCATCGCTACGTCTCGAACATCCAGTCCTCGGGACAGAGCTTGCTGACAATGATCAACGACGTTCTCGACCTGGCCAAGATCGAGAGTGGGCGGATGGAGGTCCACGCCGTGGAATTCTCGCTTGGTGACCTGATCGACCGGCTGGTCAACTCGATCGCTCCGCTGGCCGAAAAGAAGAACATCGACGTGGTGTCCACCTTCGATCCCGACTGCCCGCTGCTGTTCCAGGACATCGGCAAGCTCGAACAAATCCTGCTCAACCTGCTCTCCAATGCCATCAAGTTCACCCCCGAAGGGGGACGGGTCCGTGTCAGTGGCCTGCGTCACGACGCCCGGCAGGTCGACCTGGTGGTTGAAGACAACGGAGTGGGCATCCCGCTGGACGACCAGGAAGCGATCTTCGAGAAGTTCCGCCAGGGGAGTGGACTCCCCGGGCAGGAGGATCCGATGACCCGCGAGTACGGTGGCACCGGACTCGGACTTTCGATCGTCAAGGAACTCGCTCGGCTGTTGGGTGGCAGCGTGACATTGGAGAGCGAATTCGGCAAAGGCAGCACGTTCACCATCCGCATCCCTGTGCAGCACACCGATCCGGTCGAGGTGCCCGTGTCCGATTCACCCCCCGAGAATCGGCAGGTCGGACTCCATCGCACCTCCGGCTCACCTCCTCAGCAACAGGTCAGCCCGTGACTTCTCCGGCCCGGTCGACGGCCGAGATCATCCCCGTGCTCGACCTGATGCGTGGACAGGTGGTTCGTGGCATCGCCGGCCAGCGAGACTCGTACCAGCCAATCACCAGTCGCCTGGCCGACTCGGCCGATCCGCTCGAAATCGCCGACGCCTTCGCCGGCCAACGGGGCCTCGACCGCATCTATCTCGCCGACCTCGACGCAATCGAAAACAACCAACCCGCTTGGAACGAGATTGAACGACTGGCCCGGGCCGGACATCGGCTGATGGTTGATGCCGGTCTGCGTGACGTCGATCGAGCCCGCGACCTGGTCGAACGGGGAGTCGAGACGGTCGTCGCCGGGCTCGAGACCATCTCCGGACCCGAACTGGTGCGGGAACTGGTGCAGGCCGTGGGCAACGAGAAGTTGGTCTTCAGCCTGGACCTGAAACAGGGTGTGCCGATGGCCAACCCAGACGCCTGGCCCGAATCCACACCGGACGGAATCGCCGATTCGGTGATCGACGCGGGCGTCGTTCGCCTGATCGTGCTTGACCTGGCCGGAGTCGGCACCGGCAATGGACCGCCCACGCTGGAACTGTGCCAGCGGATCCGCGGTCGTCATGGCGGGATCGAGCTGATCACCGGTGGAGGCATTCGCGGGCGGCACGACATTTCCGATGCCGCCCGCGCCGGCGTCGACGCCGTCCTGATCGCCTCGGCCCTGCATGACGGATCACTCCTTCCGGAGTGAGTGCCTCCCCTACAGGCCAAAGCCGAATGGACTCTCGGCGGGATCGCCATCCGGCCCATCACTCTCGATCGGGTC
>DLVV01000166.1:0-1868 GCA_003445035.1 Planctomycetaceae bacterium
CGCTTCGGTCGACGCCTTGCTGGTGTCACTTTCCGGATGGATGCAACAGGGGGACACGCTGTTGGTCAAGGGGTCGCGTCGGTCCGGGATGGATCGAGTTGTCGAACAGGTGCGACAGGTGGATTGCTGATGCTGTACTGGTTGTTTCAACGTGTGGAACCGTTGCTCGAGAGCGTCGAGTCGCACACGTCCGGTGACAGTCGCGTGTTTCTGACGGCACGATCCGCGCTGGCCAGCGTCACCGCATTTCTGCTGGCGTTGTTGCTGGGCCCGATTGCCATTGGCTGGTTGAGGAAGAGATTTCGCGAACGGGTGGCGAGTGATTCCGAGCAATTGAACGAACTGCAGGCTTCGAAAAACAACACGCCGACGATGGGTGGCCTGTTCATCGTGGCGGCGATCGTGCTGTCGGTCCTGCTTTGGGGTGATCTGGGCAACCGGTTCGTCCAAATGGCGCTGGCGGTGGCTGTGGGTTTTGCGGGTCTCGGCGGGATTGACGATTGGATCAAACTCAGTACGTCACGGAACGGGCTGTCGGCGAGGACGAAATTCGGTGTTCAGCTTGTTATGGCGCTGGGGGTGGCGTGGGCGCTTCACGGTGTGTTGGCGGAGCATCCACGTGGCCTGGAACTGATCTGGCCCATCGGCAACATCGGAGTCTGGTTGGGCGGGGGTTTTGTCGCCTGGGCCATCCTGGTGCTTGTGGGCAGTTCCAACGCCGTCAACCTCACTGATGGCCTCGACGGGCTGGCGAGTGGTTGCATGGTCGTGGCGTCTGCGGCATTTGCCGCATTGAGCTACCTGGCAGGTCATCGGGTGCTGGCCGAATACCTGAGTATTCCATTTGTCTCCGGCGCGGGTGAGATGACGATCGTGATGGGGGCCCTGGTTGGTGCGATGCTTGGCTTTCTGTGGTTCAACTGCCATCCGGCCCAGGTGTTCATGGGCGATACGGGAAGCCTTCCCATTGGTGCGCTACTCGGGTTGGTGGCCCTTGTGACTCGACAGGAGTTGCTGTTGGTCGTCGTGGGAGGGGTGTTCGTCATCGAGACAATCAGTGTCATTCTGCAGGTGGCGTCGTTTCGGCTTCTTGGACGCCGGGTGATTGCCTGCAGTCCCCTTCACAACCACTTGCTCTTCCGGGGTGAAAGCGAGTCAAAGATCGTGGTCCGCTTTTGGATCGGGTCGGTTGTTCTGGCCGTAGTGGCTGTCGCCAGTTTGAAGATCCGTTAGCCTTCGCCATTCCCATCGCGGTGCCAGATTATGACGGCTCCTGTGTCGTTCCTGTTTGCCGGTGGCGCGACCGGGGGGCATCTGTTTCCCGGAATTGCGGTGGCGGAAACGTTGTCGGGAGTGGCCGATCGGATTGGATTTGTGGGCACCGGGACGGACCTGGAACGGGGCGAGGCGGCCTCAAGGGGATACGACTTCTTCTGCGTGCCGGCGATTTCGACAACCGATCTGCGGCGGCGGCCTCTGCGATCTCTGGTCGGGGCGTGGACGTCATTTCGCCAGGCTTTGCAAGTGGTTCGTCAATTCGAGCCGACAGCGGTGATCGGGCTGGGCGGATTCGCCAGTGTACCGACGGTGCTGGCGGCAAAACGGCTTGGTGTTCCGGTGACCCTGTTGGAACAGAACGTGATTCCCGGTCGAGCGACTCGCTGGTTGAGTCGTCGAGCCGAACGTGTCTGCCTGGCGTACGAAGAGACTCGCGCCGCCTTGCCACTGTCTGGTGGGTGCCGGTGGACGGGGAACCCTGTTCGAAACTCCGGTCCGATCGGTACGCGTGAAACCGACAAGCCGTTGTTACTGGTGTTGGGCGGCAGCCAGGGGTCAAGATCCTTGAACGCGGCGGTGCCGGCCGCCCT
>DLVV01000166.1:2243-4287 GCA_003445035.1 Planctomycetaceae bacterium
ACGGGTGATGTGGATGAAGTGCAATCGGCTTATCGGACAGCGGGATGGAATGCGCGGGTGGAGCCGTTCCTGAAAAATCCTCAGCAATGGTTAGCACGAGCCGAACTGGTGGTGGCCCGGGCTGGAGCGACCACGCTGGCCGAAATCGCCTGTGAGGGGGTGGCGGTGGTACTGGTTCCCTATCCGTACGCCACCGATGATCACCAACGAGCCAATGCTGATTGGTACGTCAATCGTGGAGCCGCGAAGATGGTCGAGGAGACTGGCGGTATTTCGAAGCTTAAAACGGGGCTGGCCGACGAGGTGGGGAGGCTGCTACGGTCGGAGGCGAGCCGCCGGACTTTGGCTGGGGCAATCAAACAATTGGGGCGGCCCGAAGCGACGTCGGCCGTTGTTGCGGTTGTTTCGGAGGTGGCGGGGATTGACCTTTACAGGTCGAGCACCGTGTGATCGCCGGGTCATTAGGGCCGCGAAGGAGGAGAACACAATGGAATTGGGGTCGGGAGATCGTCTGCTTGTGACAGGCGCTACCGGGTTGGTGGGTAGTCACGTGGCCGAACGCGCCAATCGGCTGGGGGTTGCCACGCGGGTCATCGTTCGGAATCCCGACGCTGCGACGTGGTTATCAGATGCCGGCGTCGAGGTGGTCGCCGGGGATATGACCGATTCGGAATCCCTGTGTCGTGCCGTTCAAGGGGTGACGGTTGTCGTTCACTGCGCTGCGAAAGTGGGGGACTGGGGGCCGGTGGAGGATTATCGAGATGTGAACGTGAAAGGCCTTGAGGCACTGATTGACGTTGCTTGTGAAAATGGGAGTCTGAAGCGATTCGTCCATATCAGTTCCCTGGGTGTCTATGCCGCCCGTGATCATTACGGCACCGATGAAACCGAAGCTCCGGATCGGGAGGGCATTGATGGGTACACGTTAACGAAGGTTGAGAGTGAGGACCTGGCGCGACAACGGTTCGCCGACGGATCGTTCCCACTGGTCGTTCTGCGGCCGGGCTTCGTCTATGGTCCGAGGGATCGGACCGTGATTCCGAGGTTGATCCAACGGTTGGCAACCGGCGGTTTCAAATACCTTGGCTCGGGCGAACAACTGCTCAACAATGTCTACATCGACAACCTTGTGGATGCGGTCTTCCTGGCAATTTCTCGCGATGACGTCCTGGGAGAGGTCTTCAATATCACCGATGACCGGCTGGTGACAAAGCGGGAGTTCATCGGGACGATTGCTCGGGGAGCGGGGCTGGAGGAACCGACAAAATCGGTCCCCCTGGGGGTGGCCAAGATACTGGCAACCGGTATGGAGGCCACATGGAAAATGCTGGGCAAGCAGGAGGCTCCGCTGCTCTCGGGCGCCCGTATCAAATTCCTCGGTTTGAACCTCGATTTCGACATCGGCAAGGCACGTCGCGAGTTGGGTTACGAACCCGCGGTGGATTTTGTCGAGGGGATGGAGCACACCATGGAGTGGTACCGCCAGAGCGTCGCGGCTGACTCGCCCGATCCCTGACCGCCGGTCGTCTCACGGACGTTTGGGCTTGGGGACGCGGTCACCGCGGCCCTTGCGTCCACGACGACGTCGCGTCGATGCGGAGTCCCGGCCGGTCTTGGGGCCGGTACGCCCCTCGTGGATGGCCGCGATCCGATCTCGGATCTCGGCGGCCCGCTCGAATTCCAGCGATTCGGCTGCGGCGAACATTTCGGATTCGAGATCCTTGAGCATCTCCTGAGAGGTAAAGGCTTCTTCGGTACTCGTGCCGGAGGTCTTTTGCACCAATTGCCTGGCTTCGACCTCCTCTTCGATTCCTTTCCGAATGGCCTTTTTGATCGATGCGGGGGTGATGTCGTGTTCGAGGTTGTAGGCAACTTGTCGGTCGCGACGCCGGTTGGTTTCGTCGATCGCCTGCTGCATGCTGTTGGTGACAAAATCGGCGTAGAGGATCACCTCGGCGTTGACGTGTCGAGCGGAGCGTCCGATGGTCTGGATCAGGCTGGTGGCGCTACGCAGAAAGCCCTCCTTGTCGGCGTCGAGGATGGC
>DLVV01000422.1 GCA_003445035.1 Planctomycetaceae bacterium
TCGATTCGGGCTATACGAACGTCGACTTCCGGGAACAGCGTCCCGACACATGTGCCGGCTCCCTGCGCAGACCGTGAAGCGGTGCTATCGATGATTTCGCGACCGCTGATCACCGCCACGGGCAGGGCCTCAGTTGCACCGTAGGGTGTGTGGATGTCGGCCCCGGGTGCGATCAGCGTCTCACGCATCGATTCAACGACGTGCGGGGGAACAGGGGCGCCGGCTGACAACACGCGTGAGAGGCTGGGGAGGGTGATCCGGTGTTCGTGGCAGTGTTGACCGACCCGTTCCCAGAGGGCCGGAGAGCCGAAGGCCTGCGTGACCTGTTGCTCGATGATGGGGGCCACAATGTGGCGAGGGTCGACGTCAGCCGGGCGAGTGGGGTCGATGTCCGGGAAGACGCTGGTGACTCCCATCACCACATTGAACAGGGCAAACAGAGGGAATCCCGGCAGGTCCCGTTCGCCGGCCGCAATCTCGAATCTGGATTGCAGCAGGTCGGCCTGGGCACAGAACATCCCGTGTTCGTACTCCACTCCCTTGGCCGGGCCGGTACTGCCGCTGGTGAAGATGATCGCTGCCGGGTCCTGGGAGAGAATCGTTGGCGGTCGCAAGCCGGCAGGGTCGGTGTTTGCGAGTTGGCGATAACTGCACGAGGCCGGGGCCCATCCACCGACACGGACATTCAGCCTCGCGTTGGGGAATCGCTGGCGGTACAGGCAGCGAGCCCATTGCACCCTGGAAAGGGCAACAAAACCGTCGGGTGAGGCCTGTTCGAGGCACGCGATGACCCGCCGCAGGCCCATGCCGGGATCAATCAATACGACGACGGCTCCGGCGCGGAACAGCGCGAACGTCAAAGCCAAAAACTCGGTCCCGGGACGGACCATCAACACAAGTCGGTCTCCTGGAGACACGCCCTGCTGAATCAAGCCGGCGGCGAGGCGGTCGACAAGTTCGTCGAGTTCTCGAAAGGAGTGTTGGCTGGTGGAACGGCCGTGTTGGTCACAGACGATCATCGCCAGTTGGTCGGGAACCAGGCCCGCCGTGCGGGATAGGCGTTCGGCCACGTTGCCACCGGGTGGGTTGGGCACGGAGGTCATGGCGAAGAACGTGCAGGACGGGGAGGAACTATTCAGAACGAACCAAAAGTTCGCCCTTGCCCAGTTCCAGGAAATCCCCATTGTAGCGACGGTAGAGGGCGTCAAGGGCCCCATCCGGAACGGGCCAGCCCTGTTCGGTGAGATGCTTCAGATAGAACCTCAGAAACGTGGGGCGGCAATTGCCGGCGCCGCGGAAAGTGGGGAGCACATCGGGCGCGGATTGGGGGTCAAGAAAGGCGATCGTGCCGCGTTTCATTCCCGCCCCGTGACGAATGCCAGGTTCTCCACCCACCACGATCGTGCCCGCGATCAGGTTGACCCCGGAAAGATCTCCCATACGGCCGCCGACAGCGATCAGGCCACGTCGCATCGAGTGTCCCACTTCGTTACCGGCATCACCGTCAACCAGGATCTCGCCGCCGGTCATTCCGCGGTGACCGCCCCGGTAGACGGCTCCCAGTTGGTGTCCAACACCTCCACGGACATGGATCCGACCACCCTTCATCTCAGCACCAACCCAGTCGGTGGCGTCGCCGTCGACGACCACGTTGCCGCCGGTCATTTCGGCGCCCAGGTGCATTCCCGCGGTCCCCTCGACACGGACTTGTCCGTCGCTCAGGCGTTCGGCGATTCGCTTGATCCGGCGACAGTCACCCTCCCAGACAAGAGTGTTGTCGTCGGAGGCGGATCCCTCGGCATCGAAAAATTCGCCGAGGGTTTCACGTACGTTGCCGTGAAGCACCTCTGTGGCCAGCACCTGGTCGGCGGTCTGTTCGCGGACCGTCGGAAGTCGGACGGTGTCGACCTCAATCGGCACCGGCGAATCATTCCGGAGTCTGAGACGAAGCGGCATGGCGGGATTGCGTTGGGGGGTGCCGATGCGGTGGGGCGGTTGAGCGCGGTCGCGTGCTGGACCTAGAATGCGTCCATTCGTTCGGATGAGCACGCCGGTCGTCCGTTGTAGCCGGGGCCGGGAATCCGATCAACCAAGGCCCCGATGGCCGAGTTGGAACTGGAGTGGAGAGACCATGCAGGGATTGAGCGGGCGAGTGGCGTTGGTGACAGGGGCCGGGCGCGGAATCGGCCGAGCGATTTGCGAGGCGTATGGGGCCGCAGGAGCTAAGGTCGCCGCGGTCGCGCGTTCGACCGATGAACTCGAATCGATTGTCGGAGAAATCCGGGAAGCGGGGGGCACGGCCGAGGCTTTCACGGCGGACCTGTCGGATCCCGCCGTGCCCGCGACATTGTTGGCCTCTGTGGGCGAGTCACTCGGAACCGTTGAGGTGTTGGTCAACAACGCGGGAGTCGGAAGTAGCTCGGACCCGAAGCCGTTGGTCGAGTTTGATGACGATTTCTGGAGATTGACGTTGGAAGTGAACCTGAACGCTCCGTACCGGCTGACGAAACTCGCGCTGCCCGCGATGATCGAGGCGGGCTGGGGCCGCGTGATCACCGTGGCGTCGATCAACAGTCGGGTCGGTAGCCTGCACGGCGCGGCTTATGCCGCCAGCAAGCACGGCGTGCTGGGCCTGATGAGAACCGCTGCCCAGGAGACCGCGTCCCTGGGGGTCACCGTCAACTGCATCTGTCCCGGGCCGGTGCGAACGCTGATGAACGACAAGCGGATCGAATACGACGCCGATCGACTGGGGCGGGGCCTGGAGGATCACGAATCGGGGCTGACCCCAATCGGTGGCCGACTGGAGCCCGAGGACATCGCGCCGATGGCCGTCTATCTGGCCAGCGACGCCGGACGAATGGTTACCGGGCAGGCCTACAACATTTGCGGCGGCATCAACATGGCGTAGTCGCGGCCGTTCGGGGGGCTATTCGAAGTTCTCTTTCGAAAACTCGGCCATCTTTTTGCCGAAAAATCGCAGGATGCCCGTGCCGATCGTGGTGCGGCCCAACACGCGTTTGCCCTCTCGACGCAGTTGCAGCTGCAACGTGTCCTTGCCTTTGGCAAACGCCTTAATCGCCAACTTGCGGTCAGCCGCTCCGTCGTCAGCTCCGAGTTGGTTGTCGAGGACTTTCAGCCAGGGGCCAACCTTGACGGCCAGGTCGACGAAAACGGGATCCGCCTGGGCGTCGGTGGGAGTGGAGTGACTGGCGATCGCAGCCTTGAGGGCATCGAGAGCCCCGGGGCCGGCGGCACACCACGCGGCGTCGGCACTGGTTCCGACCAGAACGGATTGTGAATCGCCAAACAGAATGGCGAAGTCGGACTGCAGGTCGACGGGCACGCCCACCTGGTGAATCATGACGTCACCGGCTTTTGTGCTGTCGAGCGTGATGTTGGTGGCGAATGTCGAGTTGGGGACCGCCGCGAGAGCGGCTCGCAGACGTTCACCTTCTACGGTCCGGATTGCGGCGACCATCACGTTAACTCCGCCCGTTGCCGGCTGGACCTCGATGAATCCGTCGAGCAGGCCTTTGGTGACCGCCGATTGGATGACGGCGACAACCGTGTCAAGCACCGTGGTGCTGGCCGCCTTCTGATCGGCGGTGGCCGCGGTCTTTCTCTGGATGTCACCGTGGATCGCGTTGCGAGCAGCTGACAGCACGCCCTGCAGTCCGGTTCGTCGGAAACTGTCCAGAGGATGGTGGATACGGCCCGAGAGGATGGCGGTCTTGGCCCGGGGGATACCGGCGAAGTGGCTTGGAGTGGTGGAGAGGCCCTGGATGGACATGTCGAGTCCGCTGCCGGCGATTGCGGTCAGGTCGATATCGAGGGTCGCCTGTGTTGTCTCGGGATCGATACGGAATCCCGCGGTTAGAGATTGGGATTCGACGAGGAATCTTTCGGCTTCACCGAGTTCAAATTTCAGCAGTGTCTTTTTCAGGGCCAGGTCATCTGCTGATTCGCCCTTCTTGGCCTTTAGTGCGGCCAGCAGATTGGCTCGGATGGGCCCAAAGGACTTGCGGCGGGCGGCCTGCTGGCTGGCAGAGTTGTTGATGGTGGCGGCCAGCGAGTATTTCTTGGCGAGCAGGTCGGCCATCGTGCGACGCGGGTCGGCGACAACGGAGACCTCGGCTCGATGTTCACTGATCGACACATAACCCTTCGAGTGACGCATGTAGGCGAGCGTCTCTTTCTGTTCACTGAGTTTGTAGAGCCCGGGCCCGACCCTGCGGGAAGTGATCTCGAACCCCCCGAGATTTTCGTCGACGAACTCCTTGAGGCTTGTGAGAGGCAGGGCAAACTGGAACCGCTCTTCGTCACCGCCGAGGATCACCTTGATGCCGAGGGGCTTCTTGCGATCGATACCGAACAGAAATGTCTCGATGATCCCTTCGATGTTCTCCCACTGCTTTTTCTCGGTCTTGGTCGTCAGGTCCAGAATCAACTTGAGGTCGGCGAGGACCTGGTTGGCACTGTGGAGGACGGCGCCGACGTTCGCGGCACGCTCCTGGGCCTGGGCCGGGCTTGGCAGGGCGAGTGAGAAGAGCAACAGAAGTGACGAGAGGATGCGTGTGGGGCGGGGCACTTCGCACTCCTTCTGGCGGTGAGCGGGAATCTGCGGTGGTCTGCCGGTCGCCGCGTGCGCGAGACATCCGGTGGAATCGCTGCTGATTCTAAGGCGACTCGGCCGTCGTGCAAGCTAAGTGCAGGAACGTCGAAAGTCGGCAATCAACAGAATCACCTCTGGGGACTTCGGAATCTGGCCGGTGTCGTCTTGAACACTGGAACGGTCACATCACCTGATCGCTCAAAACCAGAGGGATGTCCCAAGCGGAGCGGGTCGCCCAGATTACCTAGGTTCCCGGTGCCGTTTGCGGGGCCAGGGAGTTAAGTCCTTCGAGGAGCCCGGTGATCAGTGCAACTCGTTCAGTCGGCTTGCGATTACCGTTGGTGGCGTACTTCCAGGCGATGGCGTGCCGGCCGTTGGCGGCCAGTTGTGCAGCGAGAAGCAGGTAAGCTTCTTCTTGCCAGATCGCCAGTCGTGGGTCGCGAATTGACGCGACCAGGGTCAAGGCTCGCTGAGGGTATTCCGAGCTTGCGGCGATACCGACCAGTTCGAAGAGAATGCGACGTCGAGCAAACCGGGAGTCGCGATCCCGACGGGCATTGCTGTCGGCCCTGACGGCCTGAACGACGGCCTGGAGGTCTCCGGAGGACAGGGCGGTCCCTGTCCGTAGCCTGAGTTGTTCATTCGTATCGATCGGCAACCCGGCGGGCAGGAACTGGTTCATCAGGCCGGTGGCATTCGTGTTTCCGGCGGCCTGAAAACTCAGGAAAAGAAATGAGGGGAGTGTCGACGAGGTGAACGGATCGCGTATTGAAAGGTCACCGGTCAACCCACGCTCCCGGATGTCCTTCCAGGATTCGCTGCCCAGGCCGTGAGCGATGCCCCAGCGGTGGATCTGGTCCAGGTAGCGGGCACGTTGGTCGGCAAGAGTCAGCCATTCCTGACACTTCTTGACGTACTGCTGCCCAGCCTGAAGGGCGGCATCGTCGCTGGTGAGTTCCAGCGAACTCTTCATCTGTTGAATCAGGCCAGCATTGCCCTGGGATCGGGTTGACTTGAGCCTCTGTGCGATGTCATCCCGACCCGGTCCCAGCGATCTCGCCGATGCCAGCGCGTCGTGAAACAGCTTTCGAGCCTTTTCGAGTTGGCCACTGAGATTCAGGGCACCGATCAAGTCGGCTTGCGCCTGGGCTTTGAGCCGCCAGCGAGAGACGTCGTCGATCGCGGTGCGATAGAGTTGCTTGATTTCACCAAGAGAGACGACCCGTGGGGCCACACACGACTCGAGAGCCTGAGTGGCGAGGGTGATTGATTCGGAGGCAGTCGGACTCTTGGCGGCTGCGTCGACAAACGCCATTCGGGCCAGAACCACAGCCCTGATCGCGGGGTCTTCGTCGGCAAGAGACGTGCTGAGCTTCTCGACGGCAGCGGCCTCGGCCTTTGTCTTCATCCCGACCGCCCAGGCCACGATGAGTTCGGATCGCTCGGACAAGGTTGTTTTTCGACGAGCCCACGCCAGGGCTGCCTCGGAATGGCCAGCGGCGACAAGTCCAGCGATGAGCAACGGTTCGGGATTCGATTCGTCATCAAGTGACACGGGCCACGTGTTGTTGGCAGACAGGGTGAAGGTGCCCGACTGGCGGCACTGCAACTGGTCCAGCCGCAAACGTTGTGCGAGGCCGGGAGTCCAGAGCCTCTGGATGGTCGTCTCGGCGAGAGCGGTTTGTCCCGAGGCGACCAGCGCACAACCGAGGGCCTGGATCACGTCGACAGCGAACGGGTCCGTGGCCGTGAGGTTGGACGATCGTTGGACGGCCTCGTTCAGTTGAGGGCCAGGGGAAGCCGGGGCCGACCCCTGCTTATGTTGCCAGAGGTCGACCAGGGTTGTGATGTGAAGGTGTGGAAGGTCGGGACCGACCTGTGTCAGTTGCTTCAATTCTGCCAGCGCCTGGTCGACTTGTCCGACGCTGGCGAAAAACTCGGCCGTCAACTGGCGGCAAAACGGTTTGCTGCGATTGTCTTCACGTTCCTGGGCAGCGGCGATCATCAACCCCGGGGCCTGCTTGCGGATCAGGGCAATTGAAATTCCGTCACTTTCTTCCTTGGGGGGGACATCGGACGCCGCCTTGACCGGGTTGTTCTCCGGAGGAGTGGCGGACACGACGGCGGGTGTGTCAGTCGGGCCAAATCCGGATTGAACGTTCCCGGCAGTGATTCCCGGTTCCGACGTTTTCGGCGGAATGTTGTTGAAATACCAAAAGCCGCCACCTGCAGCGCCGGCGGCCACAAGCAGCATCAGCGCGATCAGGGTCCCTTTGCCCCCGGCCTGAGTGTCGTCGTCGGCTGCCGATACCGACTCGTCGGGTTTTGATGCGGATTTGCCTGCCGGCGCCGTGAAAATCGGCACCAGGCATTCGGGGTTGGCGCACTTGACCTCGCGGCCTGCAGCCTGGCGAGGAACAAATCCGGGTGTTTCGCACATCGGGCAACTGACCCGCCAGGATCTTTTCTGAGTCGGTTTGGGTGCGGCAGGGATGGCACGGTGAGTGACCGAAGGGTCGACTGCGAATGGATCATTCTCTTTTGAAACATCGGCGGGCTCGGCAGGGGGCGTGTCGGACGCAACACCGTCCGGTGGAGTCGTGTTCTCGGGAGGCACGGTGGCGGCTGGTGGACTGCCCCCGCTCATCGTGGCACCGCAGAAGGGGCAGTCGGTGGCGTCGTCATCAAGAACCGACTGGCCACAAGAGGGACAACTGGGCAGATCCATGGGTCTCGTCTTTCTGGTGGAAACCGGTCCGAGTTGGTCTCGCCGTGCGGGTCTGTCGCCAGAATAGCACGGAGACATCCGGAGTGGCCAGTGGGGTGTTGTACGGCCGCGGAACGTTATAATCCGCTCCGGCGAGATAGACGTGGAATGGTGATTGGAGCCCGGTGATGACAAGACAGGAACAGGAGGCGTCGGTCGAAGCGGCGGTGGCGAGTCGATACGCCGCTGCAGCACGTGTGGTTGAGCCGGCTTTGTGTTGTGCCGTTGCGTACGACCCGGCCTTGCTGTCGGTGATTCCCGACGAGGTGATTCAGCGGGACTACGGTTGCGGGGATCCCAGTCGCCACGTCCGAAGCGGGGATGTCGTTCTGGACCTGGGGTCCGGAAGCGGCAAGACGTGCTTCATCGCTTCACAGGTCGTCGGCAGCACGGGCCGGGTGATTGGTGTCGACGCCAACGATGAGATGTTGGCCCTGGCTCGGGGAGCCCAGAAGGACGTCGCCGAGGCCATTGGTTTTGACAATGTGTGCTTCCTGAAGGCACGGATTCAAGACCTGTCCCTGGATCTCCAACGACTTGACCATTGGTTCGGTGGGCAGGTGATTTCGGATCTGGCCGGGTGGCAACAGATGGAAGAGATGATCCGCGGATGGCGGGTTGAGCAACCACTGGTGGCTGACAGTTCGATCGACATTGTTGTTTCCAATTGCGTGCTGAATCTGGTTCACCCTGGTGATCGCCGGAAGTTGTTTGGGGAAGTGGCTCGGGTTCTGAAGCCGGGTGGTCGAGCCGTGATCAGCGATATCGTTTCCGACAGCGACGTCCCTGAACACATGCAACAGGATTTGGCACTATGGAGCGGGTGTGTCAGCGGTGCTTTCAGGGAAGATCGGTTCCTGAAAGCATTTGCGGCGGAAGGGCTGGTGGAGGTCGAAGTGGTGCAGCGGCAGTCGGAGCCGTGGACGGTCGTCGAAGGGATCGAGTTTCGCAGTGTGACGGTGCGAGCGGTTTCCCCGGAGCGGCCCGGCACACTTTTCGATTCCATCGAGTTGCCCGCTATCATGCCGCAGGACGAATCCTCATGCTGTGACCCTGGTGGTGACTGTTGCTGATCCGGCGAGAAAATCGCGGATCGGGGGTGTTTCCCAAAACCGTTGCCGGTTGATACGATTTGTCCGCCGGGCCGTTGGCGTGGTCCGAGTCCAATCGTTGGCGAGATCGCACCGGACGCCGCGGAAGCGATACAAGCAAATGTCCAGGCATTTCAGACCGTTGGTGTGGTCGATCCCGATCGGGACGTGGTCCGGGATCCGCGTGTCTGTGAGCGTGTGGTTTTTACTGGCAGTTGCGGTGCTGTGCGGGCAGTTGGAAGGCTGGTCGCTGGGCCTGTTGGCGACAATGGTGTTGTTCATCAGCGTGCTGCTGCACGAAATCGCCCGTGTGTGGGTGGCGCGTGTGACGGGAGGCTGGGGTGATGAAATCCTGGCATGGCCGCTTGGTGGCCTGGCTTTCGTCCAGCCGGCGATGACGACCCGCGGGCAGGTGCTGGCCGCACTGGCCGGTCCGGGAGTTCATGCACTGGTCTGTGTTGTCACCGGCGCGGCCGTCTGGCGGGCGGGCCTGATGCCCGCCGCCCTCGTCCCATTCTCCGGTTGGCCAACGATGACACTCGCCGGGGGTGCGGGCCTGGCACAAGCGGTGATCCTGATGCTGTTCACGGTCAACTGGGCACTGCTGCTGATCAACCTGTTGCCGGTTCATCCGTTTGATGTCGGGCGGCTTCTCGAGTGGACACTGTCGGACTACCTGTCGAAAGAAACGGCTGCTGATCTCTTCTTGAGACTGGGGGCCCTGGTTGGTGTGGGGTTGGTTGCGACCGGGATGTTGGTCGATCAGCCCGGCTGGCACGGAACCTGGGTGGTCGGACTGGGGGCAGTGATCTTGGTGCTGAATCTTGATGAGATTGCCAGCCGGCGTGCGGTCGATGAACTCGAAACCGCCCTGCTGGATTACGAGTTGTCACTCGATGAGGTGGTCGAGAACTACGCGTCGATCGAGTCCGAGGATGGTGTCGGGGAACCGTGGGGACACCAGCAGAACGAAATGCGGTTGGCGGAAGAACAAGAGGAAGAGCGTCAACGGGAGGTCGAGCAACGTGTCGACGTTTTGTTGAAGAAGGTCCATCGTTGCGGATTTGACGCACTCAACGACGACGAGAAGCGGCAATTGCGTCAGGCCAGTCACCAGTACCGCGACCGTGCGACGCGGCCTGGGGAGACTGTCTAGCAGTGGTGAGCCAGGAACGGAGGCGGACGACGATGCGGTGGATTGTCGCTGTTGTGCTGGGGTCAGTGGCCTGTGGGATGTCCGGATGTGGTGAAGAACCGGTGACCCGGGTCCCGGTCCGCCCTGCCGGATCACCTGCGGCTCGCCCGGCGGGACAAGCGGTGGCTCCGGATGGCGATGAGGCGGTCGGCGACGAGACGACCCGAACTCGTCAGTTGACCGGAATTCGGTTTGACGTTCCGGTCGACTGGAATGAACAACCGAAGTCGGAATTCTACGAGGCGAAGTACGTGATCCCCTCGGAAGAAGGCGAGATGGTTCTGACGCTGACGTCGATGGGGGGCGGGATTGACGCGAACCTCCAGCGCTGGGTTGGCCAATTCCAGCAGAACCCCGATGAGCGGCCTCGCCGTGAAACATTGAGGATTGACGGGGCCAAGAGTGAGTGGCTGGATGTCCGCGGGACGTTCCGTAGCCGGGTCGGCACGAGTCCGGGGCCACACGAAAACTGGCGGTTGCTTGGCGTGGCGATTCCGATGAAGCCTCGCCCGTTCCTGCTGAAGCTGATTGGTCCGCGGGCAGCGGTGTCGGGGTTCGAGGCTGAGTTTCGCAAATTTGCCCGGTCGGCTCAGCTGGACCGGTAGGTCGCTGCCTGTTGTCCGCTGGCCACGCCCGGAAATCAGGTGCGGTGGCTGGTTCGACACACCGCGTAGAGAGAGCCACACGCCAGCAGGGCCACCATCAAGTAGCCGAGCGAATTCTGGAATGTTCCGCCGCTGGTTGAAACCACCTGCGGCTGGCCCTCCCCGCCTGCGGCACCGGTTGTCGTTGGAGCCGCTGCCGGGGCCTGTGCGGCGACTGTGGCGGGCGTGGTTACCAGGATCAGCACCAGGGTGACTGTCACCAGTCGAGCGGCGATGGCTACAGGTGCCTTGTGTCTGTGTGTCATCGAAGCTGACTCTCGTCGTGCTGTGTTACGGACCGAGACAGTCGTTTTCAGAATGATACGGAGGCATCCAGGGATGACAAGCGGCGTTTCACTCCTGGGTCTCGGCCAGTTTCTCTTCGATCATCTCGACCAGGTCCTCGTCGGAGGACTCGTGCTGCTGCCCGCTGGCGAGGTCCTTGAGTTGCCAGTTGCCTGCGGCAAATTCGTCGACCCCGGCAATGATCACCAGTCGGAACCCCTTACGATCGGCGTACTTCAGTTGTTTGCCAAGTGGCCGGGAGTCGGGGAACACCTCGCATGAAATTCCGGCAGCCCGCAGTCGGCGGGCTGTGGCCAGGTAGTCTGCGGTGTGACCGGCATCAAAATGAGCGAGTAGTACCGGTGCCGAGGTCGAAGCGGTTTCCACCAGCCCCAGCTCTCCCATGGCCGCCAGCAGCCGGTCCAGTCCCAGGCTGGCGCCGACTCCAGGGAGGGGCTGCGAGGTAAACAGTTCCGCCAGGTCGTCGTAACGGCCACCCGAGCAAACGCTGCCGATCTCGGGCAGGTCGTCGAGGAATGTTTCGTAGATGGTGCCGGTGTAGTAATCGAGGCCGCGGGCGATAGCCGGGTCGAGTTGGATTCGGTCAGTGGAGATTCCGGCTGTTCGGCAGGCGGCAAACAACTCGCCTAATCGGGCCACGCCCTCGGTGCCGGTTTCGCTGCTCTCCAGCCGCGGTGCGAGGTTCTCGAGAATCTCCTCGGGAGTCCCCTGGCAATCGGCCAGTGCGAGCACTCCGGCAGCCTGGTCGGCCGACAGTCCCACGACCTGCTGCATTTCGGCCGCCACCCGGTCGGGGCCGATTTTGGCCAGCTTGTCGAGGGTGCGGAGCACGCCGGTGGCTTGTTCGGTGAGGTCGAGTGTTTCCAGAAGCCCGTTGAGCAGTCGGCGGTTGTTGACGCGGATCGAAAATGACTGAAATCCGATCCGTTCCATCAGGTCGTGGATCACGAACAGTGTTTCGATGTCGGATGTGTTCGAGGTGGTTCCGATGGTGTCGAAGTCACATTGAATGAATTCGCGGTATCGTCCCTTCTGCGGCTTTTCGGCTCGCCAGACGGTGCCGACGTGGTACCTCTTGAAGGGCGTGCCGATCTCCTGCAGGTGTTGGGCTGCGTAGCGGGCCAGCGGGACGGTCAGGTCGAACCGCATGGCGACGTCGCGATTTCCCTGGTCGGTGAAGCGGAACAACTGCTTGTCGGATTCGTCGCCGCCTTTGCCCAGAAGGATCTCGCTGTACTCCAGGGCCGGGGTGTCGATCGGCGAGAACCCGTAACTGCGATAGACCGACCTTGCGGTGTCGATGAGCTGTTCACGAGCCAGCATTGGGCCGGGCAGGTGGTCGCGAAAACCCTTCAGGGTGGCCGGCTTGATCCGGGGTCGTTTGTCAGGTCGGTCCTGTTCGGGTTGGTTCACTGTGCCGCTCCCAACACGGGCAGGCTGGTGCGTTGGTGACGCAGGTCACGGCGTCCCAGCATCGCGTCGGCGTATTCCTCGATCTGCTCGGGGCGTTCGAAGAGCCGGTCGTAACAGGAGTCGTTGTCGAATTCACAACTGTCGGTCGAATAGCTGCGGCAGATCGTGGGACGGTCTTCGTAGATCCCACAGCGATTCTGGTCGTCGATGTGGTCGCATTGGTTGTGAATCAACAGGTACCAACTGCCGTCGTCGACAAAGATCGAAACGTCTCCATGGAGCATGTACCAGCGGATGTTCTCGTAGTCCGGCCGGTCAACCGGGGTGTCGATCGGGAGCGCGAAGTATCGACAGCACTTGGCGGTGCAGTGGTCGCAGAGCACCGCACCTGGTGCCAAGTCCTCGCGGCGGAAAACGGTGGCGGGCATCGTGCGGTGGTTATGGAGGAAGGAAAGCGGCAGCAAGAAATTCAGTCGAACGTGCTAACCGAAGCCGATTGTAGTCGAGAGACTCGTAGGTGGATATGTCGGTCGGTTGGCGTGATTGTGTCGGTTGTTTGCGTGGTTGAAGTCCGGCAGATGCACCGGACGGCTCATTCTTCTTGACCGGGCTGGAAGAACGGGCCTAAGATTGACGCGCCAGGAGTTTTGGAGAGAGATAGCGATGCATACGCTTGGCAAGGTCTTTGCGTGGTTCATTGTTCTCGGGGCCGGGGCGGCGGTCGTTTTGACGGCACGTACGCACCAGGTGCGCACGTCATGGCACAAGTCCATGGCTAAACAGCGAGCCGACTACGAATCGCACGTAAATGATCTCCGGAAGGCCGAGTTTACCCACGACGCGGCGGTGGTCGATCTGGCCAACGTCAAGCGGGGTTGGGGGACGGTCTGGGACGATGTCGACGTTCGAGTGAATCCGCAGAACGGTTATCTGCAGACCAGTGATCAACAGACGCCCGAGGTGGTTGCCCTGGCTGCGGCCAATAACCAGCAGCAGCCGATGATGGTCCACGGGTTCATCAAACTCGCCGGCGGCAATATCCGGTTCATTGGGACGTTCATGCAGGAGGGGGCTGCCCAGGGCGGTGTCCGGATCTGGAAGCCGACGTGGCAGTTGCGGCCCGGTGACCAGGTCGCGGCCTGGAGTTCGGGAAAATGGCGACTGCGGACGCTGATTCCGGCTCACCAGAAGACTCGTTTCGTCAATCTCGAAGTCCTGCTCACTCAGGGAGATCAGACGGCCTCTGACAAGGGGCTTGATGCGAACATCAAGGACGCAGTGGACGTGGTGGCCGACGAACAGTTGAGATTGAGATTCGCCGAATTGATGGGCGAGAATGCCGACCTGGCCGATCTCAAGGGGAAATTGCCCGATTACATGATCGACGGACTCGTGCGGGCGATCGCCGCAGCCGAGGAAGAACGCAACGTGGCAATCGAAAGAGTCGACACACTGCGGCGTGACCTGAAATCGAATCACGACCGGGCCAATCGGTTGCTTAAACAAAACACCGATCTGGAACGTAGCCTGCCGGGAGCCACCCCGGCGGCGGCTGTGACACGGGTGTCACAGAACTCAGGGAAGTAAGAACACCGCGTCTGCTGTTGCGTGGCTCGATTGCTTGTCGAGGACGTAGCCGGATGGGTGCTGGCCCCGGGCTGGGGCTACAGAATGCCAGGGAGCGGGCATGGGAATCCACAATCGCGAATACCTTCGCGACGATTTTCCGCCTTCGGGATCATTTGGCGGATCACTTGGTGGGTCCGGCGGCGGCCCGGGCGGTCCGATTTCGGCCGTTAAGGCACTGGTGATCCTCAACGTCGCCGTGTTCCTGGTGACGTGGCTGGTTCCCTTTCTCGGTAGCCAGCTCGAATTGCCCGCAACGTTCAGCGTGGCTCGCAAGGGGGCGGTGATTTATTCACCGGAGTCGCCTGAAAGTCTTTCGGGCGTCGAGGTGTTTGAGGGAGGTTATGTCGTTCCCTTGCAAAGTGGCAGGGACGAGTTGCCTTGGAGCAAAGACAAATTTCCCGGTGCGACTGAACGATTTGAAGAGTTGCGGCGTGATGACCTCGACAATTGGGTTTCGGCCGAGGCTGTCGTGGCAGATGGGGGCGGGCGGTTCCTGGTGACCGGAATGATCCGCCGTTCGGACATCGGAACGATTTGGTGGCAATTCCCCTGGCGGCTGATCACCTACGGGTTTTGCCACGACCGGAGCTCTCTGTTCCACCTGGCGTTCAACATGATCTGCCTGTGGATGTTCGGTCGATTGATCGAGGGGATCTATGGGCGTCGTGAGTTTCTGTGGATCTACCTGCTGGGAGTCCTGCTCAGTGGGGTGTGCCACTTGGCCTGGCAGTTGGCATCGGGTGGAGATGCGACACCAATGGTCGGGGCGTCCGGTGGCGTGATGGCGGTAATGGTCCTGTCGGCGATCCACTTTCCCAAGATGAAGGTTCTGTTGTTCATGATCATCCCCGTTGAACTGGGGATTTTGATCGTGGGCCTGGTGGCCATGGATGTGCTGAGAGCAACGGGCGTCTTTGGTGGTGACACACACATCGCGTACATGGCGCACCTGGGTGGGGCCGCTTTCGGATTTGTTTACTTCCGTAGCGGCGTCCGGCTCTCGACCCGCTGGGAGAGCCAGTTCGGCCAGTTCCGTCTCTGGCGGCGCCGGGTGGCTCGACCGTCGGTCCGCGTGTATCAGCCTCCCGTCGACGGTTTTGACGACCAGGTGGATGCGATTCTCGAGAAGATCAGCCGTGAAGGGGAAGCGAGCCTGACGGATCGTGAGCGAGAACTGCTGATGGAGGCCAG
>DLVV01000133.1 GCA_003445035.1 Planctomycetaceae bacterium
ACCGAACTCTCCTGCAACGGACGCGGCATCATCACGTAGGGCAGCATCGGAACTGTCGTCGGACGCAGCTTGGTGATGTTGCAGCCGAAGTTGGGGAAGTCCTTCGGGCTGGGCGGCTCGAGCTGACCCGAGGGCGAGACCTTATCGGCCGTGTAGCCGGTCAGCATCATGTAGATCGCAGCGGTGTGGTTGAACAACCCGATCGGCGTGTAGCTCATCGACCGGATCATCGTGAACTTGTCGTTGACCTTCGCCAGGTTCGGCATGTTCTCGGTGAACTGCACGCCGGGCAACTTGGTGTCGATCGGCTTGAAGACACTCTTGACGTTGTCCGGAACGTTCGGCTTGGGGTCCCACAGGTCGAGGTGACTCGGACCACCCTGCAGGTAAAGCATGATCACGTGCTTGGCCTTGCCGAAGCCGGCACCACCGTAACGGGCGTCCTCGGCCGCAGTGGCTTCCTGCAACCTCAGCATCTCGGGCAAGCTCAGGCCAAAGGCGGCGGTGCCGCCAACCTTGAGAATGTCGCGACGCGATATTCCGTCGCACAGGTCTCGGCCGTTATGTCCGGTAATTCCCAGCATCGGACCTCTCCTTTGACGCAATTCTAAACTTTACGACGCCCGGCCGGCACCCTCCACAATGCAGGGCACCACGCACGAACCGTCCTGCCGCTCCCCTGACAGTTCAGAGTATCGGCACATGTACCATTTCGAGCTTACTATAGCCTCGTTTCCTCGGCACTGTCAATCAGATGATTGCCCCGATACGATGCTGCCATGAATCACTCCAATAAGCCCCCTTTTGTCCGAAAAGCCCACATTCTGCTCGTGGCTCTGCTGGCGGGTCTTCCCGTGTCGGCAGCACCACCACCGCCAGCTCCGCCCGCCACAGTCGATTTTCAGTTCCAGGACGGCGATCGCGTCGTGATGGTCGGAAACACACTGGTCGAACGGGCCCAGGCGTTCGGTCACCTCGAAACCGCAATCGTCGCCCGCCTGGCCGGCATCCGATTGACGTTCCGTAACCTCGGCTGGAGCGGTGACACGGTGCGTGCCGAATCGCGGGGCATCTTTGATCCTCCCGCCAAGGGTTACCAGCGGATGCTCGACCACGTTGCACGGCTCAAACCGACCGTGCTGGTGCTGGGTTACGGCAGCAACGCGTCATTCGGAGGGGACGCGAGGATCCAGGAATTCCTTGCCCAGTACCGGAAGCTGATCTCGGATCTCAGATCCCGAAGCGCTCCCAAGGCCCGTGTGGTCATCCTCTCGATCCCGCCGCAACAACGACCCGGCCTCAGACGGCTCAACACCGCCGTTCCGGTCACGTCGACGTTCATTCGCTCGGATCTCGACGTCCCCACCGAGCGAAACCGACAGATTGACCGATACAACACGGCCCTGGCCAACTTCGCTCTCGGGGACGGCCACGCCCACCTCGATCTCAACGCCCCGTTCCAGAAACTCTGGGACAAGCCACGCCGGCAGTTCCGGCTGCTGTTCACCGTTGACGGTCGGGCACTGAATTCGGAGGGATACCGGGTGGCCACCCGGGGCGTCCTGGCCCAGTTGTTCCCGACTTCCACCCTGGCCGTGCAACTGAAACGGGGACAGCCGCCACAGGTGACCGGCCCACTGGCCACCGGCGGTGCCAGCTACCGGAAGCGGCGACTCGAGTTCTCGTCCCGCATCGGCCCGTTTGTCCTCCAGGTCCACGGTCTCCGCAGGGGCCGCTACACCCTGCGAATCGACGATGACAACTTCGGAGACCATACCGCCGAAGAATTCGCAGCCGGCATCGCCCCACAGTTGGGCGAGCCCGGGGACGAACACGCCGCACTGCGACGGGCCGTGATCGCCAAGAACCGCCTCTACTTTCACCGCTGGCGACCCCAGAACACCACCTACCTCTTCGGTTTCCGCAAGCGGGAACAGGGAAACAACGCCAAGGAGGTGGCCGAGTTCGAGAAGCTGGTGGCGATCCAGGAGGCCGAGATCGACCGTCTGAAAACCAAGGTCCTGCACCGGATCACGATCGAGCCGGGCCGATGAACCCCCACAACGATTCTCTCAACATGACCAATCTCATCCGCTCCGTCCTGTTCCTCGCACTGTTTCTGGCCACCGCTCTGCCGGCCTTCGCCCAGCGGGGACTCAAGAACATCCCGCCACCGGATCCGGAGATCGAGCGCAAGTCGTTCCAGGTGGCGCCGGGGTTCGAGGTGAATCTCTACGCATCGGACCCCAAGATCGCCAAGCCGATCCAGATGAATTTTGACGCCGCCGGTCGCCTCTGGATCGCCAGTTCCGAGACCTACCCGCAAATCAAGCCCGGGCAGAAGGCCAACGACCGGATCCTGGTGGTCGAGGACACCAACGGGGACGGTCGAGCCGAGAAGACCACCGTGTTCGCCGACGGACTGCTGATCCCCACCGGCGTCGCTCCCGGTGACGGCGGCTGCTACGTGGCCAACTCGACCGAATTGCTGCACCTGGGAGATTCGGACGGCGACGGTCGGGCCGACACCTCGCGAGTTGTCCTCTCCGGTTTCGGCACCGAGGACACCCACCACATTTTGCACACGCTCCGCTGGGGTCCCGACGGACGGCTGTACCTCAACCAGTCGATCTACATTCACAGCCACATCGAGACCCCCTGGGGGATTCGCCGTCTGAACGCCGGCGGCATCTGGCGATTCCATCCCGAGACAATGAGGCTGGAGATTCTCGCCCGCGGATGGGTCAACAGCTGGGGGCACCACCACGATCGCTTCGGACAGTCGTTCGTGACCGACGGGGCCGGCGGCGAGGGAATCAACCATCTGGTCCCGGGCGCTGCCTACGTCACCGCCATCGGTGTGCCACGGATCCTGCGGGGGCTCAATCCCGGCAGTCCGAAGTACTGCGGCCTGGAAATCCTCAGCGGAACACACCTGCCCGAGGACTGGCGGGGCGACCTGCTGACCAACGATTTCCGGGCCAACCGCGTCTGCCGGTTCAAGGTGACCGAAAGCGGTTCGAGCTACCAGGCCAAGCTGATGCCCGACGTGATTCGCACCAAGCACGTCGCCTTCCGCCCGATCGACATCAAGATGGGCCCCGACGGAGCGATCTACATCGCCGACTGGTACAACCCGATCATCCAGCATGGCGAGGTCGATTTCCGTGACCCTCGCCGCGACCATGTCCACGGCCGGATCTGGCGGGTGACGGCCAAGGGCCGCCCACTGGTCAAGCGTCAGAACCTGCCAAAGGCCCCCGTCACCCAACTGGTCAAAAACCTCTCGGCCCCGGAACTCTGGATTCGCCGTCACTCGCGACGTGTGCTGCAGGAACGGCCCCGGGAAAACCGGCCTCAGATCCTCCAGGTCCTGGCCGACCGCCTGGCGGAACTCGGCCCCGCCGGCAACACCACGCCCCGGGGCGAATCCACGGCGCTGGAGATTCTCTGGACTTGCCAGGCCCTCAACGCCCCCGCCCCGCAACTGCTCGAGCAACTGCTCACGGCCACCGACCCCCGGGTGCGGGCTGCCGCGTGCCGCGTGGCGGCCTACTGGACCGAGTTGGGCGAGACCACCCTGGCCGCCCGGGTTCGGGATCCCCATCCCCGCGTCCGTCTCGAAGCGGTTCGTGCCATCGCACGCCGTGGCCGCGATGTGCTGCCGTTGGCGATGGCCGCGCTGCCGATGGACCGCGACACGCCACTGGACTACGCGTTGTGGCTGACCGCCTGGGAGCAACGCTCGGACTGGCTGGATGGTCTCAAGAACGGCAACCACCGTCTCCACGAGGGGCTCGATGACGCGGGACGGCTGTTCGTCTTTTCCAGCATCCGAAACGCGGCGGTCGTCCCCGCGGTGCTCGAACTGCTGGGCCGCGGTGAACTGTCCGACTCCGACCGCAACCGCGCGGTGGCACTGCTGGCCGACCTGGGCGGACCCGGACAGCTCCGGATCGCCCTGGACATGGCCCTGGACGCCGGGACCTCCACCTCGCAGGCGGCCAACCTGCTCGACGCGCTTGCTCGCACCGCCGCCACGCGGCGGGTCAAACCGTCGGGAGCACTCGATGGCATCAGGCCGCTGTTCGCGTCCGACTCGCTGGCGGTGCAACGGGCTGCCGTCCGCTGCGCCGGACTCTGGAAGCTCGAATCGCTGAGGCCCTCCCTGCGGTCACTCGCCGCGGGAGCCGACACCTCAGAGGATCTCCGCGGTACCGCGTTGGACGGGCTGTCGGCCCTGGGTGGTGACACGAGCCGCAAGCAACTGGCCGACCTGACAGACAAACTGCCGACACCGTTGGCCCGCCTGCAGGCCCTGGCCGCCCTGGTCACTCTCGATCCCGGCGACGCAGCCGGCCGGCTGCCTGGGGTCCTGGCCAAGTCGCCAACCCGGGGTGACCCGTCGGCTGTCGTCGAAGCCTTCCTGGCCCGCAAGGATGGGCCGGGACTGCTGAGCAAGTCCCTGGCCGGCAAGACGCTGGCCCCCGACCACGCCAAGTTGATCCTGCGGACGATCGATGCCTCGGGCCGGAAACTGCCAAAACTGGTGGCCGCAGCCCGGACCGCCGGACAACTGACGACCGGCCCCACCAGGCTCTCGCCCGAACAGATGAAAACGCTGGTGGCCGAAGTCGGCAGCCGCGGAAACGCCCAGCGGGGCGAGGAGATTTATCGCCGAAAACAACTCGGGTGCCTGGCCTGCCACGCCATCGGAGGTGCCGGTGGACGAGTCGGTCCCGACCTGGTCAGCCTCGGAGCCAGTGCCCCGGTCGACTACATCGCCAACTCGCTGCTGGATCCGAACAGCAAGGTCAAGGAGAACTACCACTCGCTGGTCGTTGTCACCAGGCAGGGCAAGGTGGTCACCGGGATCAAGCTGCGACAGACCAACAACGAACTCGTCCTCAGGGACGCCAACGACCGCGAAATTTCCGTCCCCAGGAAATCGATAGAAGAGCAGGTGGTCGGAACATCACTGATGCCGGCGGGGCTGACCGAAAACGTGACCCGGGCCGAGTTGATCGACCTGGTCCGATTCCTCTCGTCACTGGGCAAGCCGGGTCCGTACGCGGCCAGCCGGAAGCCGACCGCACGCCGCTGGCGGGTGTTGGCCGACACCCAACCGGCAAGGTTCCGGCTCGGACGAACCCGGGACGGGCAGGCGGCCTCCGACGATGCCGCCTTCACATGGACGCCCGGTTACGCCACCGTCGGCGGAACGCTGCCGCTGAAGGACCTGCCACAGTTGACGGTGCGGAATCGGCAGGTGAGCGTCGTGCGGTGCGAGATCGAAGTGATCGCAGCCGGCGACGTCGCAATCGCCGTCGGCGACAGCACGGGCCTGGCCGCCTGGATCGGTACCAGACCGCTGACGCTCGAACAGGTCACCACCCTCGACCTGGCCAAGGGCCGGCACCGCCTGACCATCACCGTCGACCGCGGTACCAGAACCCGCCCGCTTGGGCTGACCATCGACGAAACCACCACCGCCAACGCCCGGTTCGTGACCGGAAAGTAGGCCGGCTACGCCCCCCACACTCCCAGGTACCAGTCCACCACGTCCTCGCCGAACTCCGACGAATTGGCGAACCATTCGATCGGAGCGTAAATCACGTCGAAGACGCCCCACAGCGGAATCAGATGGCCCATGCTGATCTGGTACTGCACCGGTCCGTAGCTGAGCGGGTAGACGACCAGCACGATGATCGCCGCGGTGACAATCAGCCAGATCGACCGCCGCGGACGCTGCCGCGGGTCGTCGCTGGAGACGGGCCGATCGTCGACCTGGAGATTCTCGTTGTGTTCCATCCCGCTACCGCTTCTTACCACCGGGCAGGTGACGATGCACGGCACCGTGCATCGTGTAGAACACGAACCGCGACCCGTCCCAAACGTACACCCCGCTGGACTTGTTCTCCTTCCGCGGCCTCAACGGATTCCCGGGGAACTTGGTCCAGGATTTCAGATCGTCGGAAACGGCCACGCCCGATGACCACAGCGTGGGAGTCTCCTCACCCTTGGCCGCTCCGTGGAATGACGCGTAGTAGCGGCCCTTGTACTTGATCACCTGGTTGAGCGCCACCATGTCACGGTCGTACAGGCCCGGTCCCGGTTTCAGCACCGGATCGTCGCTGATGTTGGTCCAGGTCAGCATGTCGCGGGAGGTGGCCAGCCAGATCCCCGCATCACGCCGTTCGTAAAAGAGGTACCACGTGCCGTTCTCGTAGTAACCGGTCGGCGTCCCGTATGGACCCGCGGGAATCTTTTTTCCGTTGGCCAACCGCACGTCGAGCGGACCGCGTCGGGTCCAGCCGATTCCGTCGGTCGAGACCAGCAGATGGGCCACGTCACCACGACCCTCGGCGAACATGAAATACACCGCCCCCTGTTTGACCACCATCATGTCCTCAACCCAATGGGCCTTGTAGACAGGGTTGGTCTTGTGGCGTGTCCAACTGACGCCGTCGCGACTGCTGGCGTAACCGAGCATCTTCAGGCCCGGCCGGGTCCCGTCGTATCCGGTGAACCACATGTGCCAGCGAGGGCCTTCCCTCAGGATGAAGCCCCGTTCCCGGATCTTCACGTCCCAGCGGCCCTCTCCTCCGGCCACGAAGACCGGCTTCGGACCAGACGGGACAAACGAGACCAGTTCCCTGGGAAAGACGGGCTCTTCGGCCCAGCCGATTCCCGGCAACACCACCAACGCAATCAACAACGCGAATCGCACGATCATCCCCAGTCAAACAGTGCCTGTTACCTGGAAGACAGTGTATCCCCGAGGCCGATTGACCGTCCACGATCGACGGGGCTACAAAGGGGGTTCCGAGAAACCCTTCGCGTGACCCGTGTCGTCTTACCAGACGAAACGACTCGACATCCGACAGGCTACGGGACTCCCTGTGATTCGTTTTCTGCCGATCGTATTGTTTTTCGTCCTGGCCGGACCGCATCGGTCGGCCCACGCCACCGAGCCGTCCATCGACTACCAACTGCAGGTCAGGACGATCCTCGGCAAGCACTGCTGGGCCTGTCACGGAGCACTCAAGCAGGAAGCCGGCCTGCGGCTGGACGCCTCCCAGTTGATTCGCAAGGGGAGCGACGATGGCCCGGTCATCGTCGCGGGCCGTCCCGACAGGAGCCAACTGTGGCAGAAGGTCACCGCCAAGTTGCCCGGCCGGATGCCGCCGGAGGGAAAACCGCTGTCGGCTGCAGAACTCGCCACCATCAAGGCCTGGATCTCCCAGGGAGCCAAGTCACCGGAAACCGAACAGCCCCCGGCCAATCCTCTCTCCCACTGGTCATTCACGCCAATCCGCCGACCGGACATTCCGGACTTTCGAAACACCAAATCGGCTCAAAACACCGCACGGACCGCCTGGGTCCGCAATCCCGTCGATGCCTTCGTGGCCGCACGACACGCCGCGACCGGGCTTCGACCCCGTCCGGAAAGTGACCGGGCCACGTTGCTGCGACGTGTGGTGATCGACCTCACCGGCGTTCCGCCCACCCGGAGTCAGCTGCGAGGATTTCTCGCCGACACCGGCCCCGGTGCCTACGAACGACTCGTCGAGAGGCTGCTCGACAGCCCGCTTCATGGCCAGCGGTGGGGACGCCACTGGATGGACGTCTGGCGGTACAGCGACTGGTACGGCCGCCGCGGGAGCAACGAGATTCGTTACAGCCAGCGACACATCTGGCGATGGCGAGACTGGATCATCGAGTCGATCAACGCCAACAAGGGCTACGACCGGATGCTGCACGAGATGCTGGCAGCCGACGAACTGGCACCCGGAGACGACCAGGCACTGCGGGCCACCGGCTTCCTGGGTCGCAACTGGTACAAGTTCGACCGTAACACCTGGCTGTTTGAAACCGTCGAACGAACCAGCCAGGGCCTGCTCGGACTCGCCTTCCGCTGTGCCCGTTGCCACGATCACAAGTTCGACCCGGTCACGCAGGAAGAGTATTACCGGTTCCGGGCGTTTTTCGAGCCACACGGATTCCGCACCGAGGTGGTCGCCGCGGACGTGAAAACCGAGATCGACAATCGCAAGTCCACGGTGCTCTCGGACGGCCTGCCCCGGGTGTTCGACGAAAAACCCGAAGTGAAGACCTATCTCTTCATCCGGGGCGATGACCGCAATCCCGACAAGTCCAACCCCCTCTCACCAGGCGTCCCGCTCTCGCTGGGTGGCAAGCGGTTCAATGCCCAACCCATCCCGGCCATCCAGCTGCCTCCGGTGGCCTACATCCCCGTGTTGCGTCCGGCCGAAGCCGCCCGGCAATTGAAAGTCGAAACCGACAAGGTTGTCGCGGCCGAGAAGATCGTAGCCGGACTGCGAAAGACCATCACCAAGACGACGCGAGAACTGAAAGCCGCACGGACCAAGAAACGATCGGCCGACACCGGATCGGTGCCCTTCTTCTCGGACACCTTTGACACGCTCGACCCCAAGCACTGGAAAGTCCTCTCGGGCACGTGGACCGCAAAGAACGGCACGCTGTCACAGACCACGATTGGCCGTTTCCGCACCCTGCTCCTCGACAAGAAGCACCCGCGGAACTTCCGTGTGCGAATGAAGTACCGCCACATGAAACTGGGAAGCCCCCGCTCGATCGGATTCAGCTTCGATTACGTTGGGCCGACCGAGTCCCAGGATGTCTACACCGCGATCAATCCCCTGACCCCGATCCCCGGCGTCCAGGCGTTCCACCGCACCGGCGGAAAGGAGCATTACCCGGCCGCCGGCATCCGCAAAGCTCCTGGCCTGAAAGTCGGCCAGGACGTCGTGATCGAGGTGACCGTCGTCGATCGCCGGTTGACCATCGTGCTCGACGGCAAGACCGTGCTCGAGTACCGGCTGCCGCTCGAACGCCGCGAGGGACGATTCGCGCTTTGGGCCCACCAGGCCCATGCCGAGTTTGACGAGTTGGAGATCCGTGCCCTCCGACCGACCGTCAAACGCATGGAACAGACACTCGCTCGTGCCAGAACCGACCTGCCCGTCAAGCGGGCTGAGGCCACCCTGGCACGGGCCAATCGCGACTCGTTGGCCGCAAGGATCGGGGCCGAACGGGCTCAGCACCAGCCCGACAACGACAACCGCTCGGCGTTGGCAATGACTGCCAGCCGGGCCGAGCGACACATCGCCGTCGCCCAGGCGCAGGTCAAGCTGGCAACAGCCCAGACCGCGGCCAAGCCGGACCCGCAGGCGATCGGCAAGGCCAGGAAAACCGTCAGCCAGGCCACGGCTCATCGCGACGCCGCCGACGGATCCTACACGAAGTTCCCTCCGGCCTACCCGACCAAGAGCACCGGTCGCCGCACCGCTCTGGCTCGCTGGATGACCGCCAGGAACAACCCGAGAACCGCCCGCGTCGCGATCAACCAGATCTGGCTACGGCACACCGGCACGAGTTTCGTCAACACCGTGGCCGACTTCGGTCTCCGCAGCCGGCCCCGGGACTTTCCGCTCCTGATGGACTGGCTCGCGGCCGAACTGATCGAGTCGGGCTGGGACATGAAGCACATCCACCGGCTGATCGTCACCTCAGCGACCTATCGCATGACCTCCTCGCCCGGACCGGACACCGACAAGACCTGGACGGCCCAGAAGACCAGCGATCCCGACAATCACCTGCTGTGGCGGATGAACTCACGGCGAATGGAAGCCGAGGTGGTTCGCGACAGCCTGCTCGCCATCTCCGACACACTCGACCCGGCCTTCAGCGGTCCCGACATCCCCGAGGCGCAGGGCCAGAGTTCACCTCGACGCAGCCTCTACTTCCGTACGACACCCGACAACAAGATGTTGATGCTCGAACTGTTTGACCTGGCCAACCCCAACGAATGCTACGACCGCCAGCAGAGTGTCGTGCCTCAGCAGGCACTGGTGCTGACCAACAGCCCCCTGGCCCTGGACCGGTCACGGCGACTGGCTCGTCGACTGGCTGCGGAGATCAGCGTTCGGCTTGGGCCGGCCACCGACGCCAACCGCGACTCGATTGCCGCCGACTTCGTCACCGCCGCGTTCGAGTCGGTGCTCGGACGCGGCCCCCGTCCCGACGAACACACCGCCTGCCGGGTCTTTCTCTCTCGCAACGCCCGGCTGCTTTCCGACACCAAGACACTGAACACCTTCCCGGCCAGCAGCGGGACGGTGGTGCCCGCCTCGGCCGACCCGTTCTCACGGGCCCTGGAGAACCTGGTCCACGTGCTGATCAGCCACAACGATTTCGTCACGATCCGTTAGCTCTTCATCCCCGGATTTCCCCATGACACTC
>DLVV01000388.1:0-11995 GCA_003445035.1 Planctomycetaceae bacterium
GGAACCCGGGGAAGCGGTCGAGTTCTCACCGGGATCGGGTTCGACGTGAGTGAGCGTGTAGGTGTCTCCCTCGACGACGAACAATGCCGACCATTGCTGGACATCCCAGCGATCGCCTCCCAGGTGTCGCGCGGTGGCCAGGCTGTTGATCACCGTCGCTTCGTCGTACGCCCGGGCGCCGATCCAGGAGAAGCCGAGACTGAAAACGGCGATCGTGGACAGGATCGAACCCAGCACAATCCGGAAATCGATCCGTTTCATGCCCAGCACCAGCCCGCCGGGAAACAGTAGCAGCCAGTAGAGAATGGCCAGCAGGAAGATGACCAGCCAATTGTGATCCGGCGTCGTCATCTGCTTGAACCGGCTGAAGAATGCGTTGTCCGATGAACTGGAGAATCCGCCAAAATTTATCTCTTCGGCGTCGTCGGTTGATGCGGTCGTTTTCTTTGGCGAGGGAATCCCGGCGGTGAGAGTCGAGACGAAGGTGGCGTCGATGTCGAATCGGCCGCGGGGGTGGTGTTCGACGTGGCCCTGGCCGATATCGATGGGATTTTCAGATGGTTGAGTGGGGTTGCCGGTCTGGTTGAGCATTCCCAGCGAGGAGGGGAAACGGGGATAGCGACCGGTCGAATCGTGCAGGATGTGCACACGGCCACCCCGGTAGAGCCAGTTGCGGAAGGCCCGACGCTGGGCATCTTGCCAGCGGGGGACATGATCGAGAAACACCGTCCCGAGGGTGTCGGTGATCGTGACCGTGGGAGGAAACAACTCGTCGATCAGCACCGGAACGCCGAACGATCCTCCGGCTGCCACGTCTCCACGTGGCAGCAGCAGGACTCGTGCCGGCGGTCCCTGACGAGGACCGGCTTCGATTCGGAAACGGCCGGGTTGTGGTCCCGACCAACTCACCTGCCACGACCAGAGTGACCTCGTGTTCTTTCGCACCACGTCACCGTCTTCAAGAAAGACCGCGAAGCGGATCCAGTTCTGTTGTCCGGGGGCCAGGACCGTGTTTTTGATCCAGGGGGCCCCGATGCGGTTGCCCAGCGAGTTCCGTTTCACCAGGGAAATGTTTCCGTCGAACGGGACGGCGGAATCGTTGTGGACCAGCACGTGCAACGGAACAAAAGTCTCGCTCCGGGCCGTTCCATCGAACCCCCATCGGACATCGGTGATTTCGATCGCTTCAGCCGACGTGGATCCGAAAACCATCCACACCGTCGCACACAACGAAAACACCCGTGTTGTTGAGAGAATGGTCTCACGACGGCTCACAAAACGTCTCCGGCTGGCTGGGATCCCAAGTCGGAATCGTCGTCGGCGATGCGTCCCAGCAGTTGATTGGAGTGGGCCAGGCACCAGCGTCGGAGCCCCCACCAGCCCAGTCCATAGACGGCGAAGTTGATCAAGGTGAATGCCAGGTGGTCGTTGGTTCCCATGACGTTGTTGAGTCCGTCGGTCTCGTTGATCAGGATGATCACCGACGGCGAGCAGAGACAGGCCGCCACGGCTACCGGAGGACGGCTGAGCAGTGATTCGACGATGGTCTCCGGCTGGTCGTTGACGAACACCAGCACCGGCAGGAACGCCCAGCCGACCAGCAGGAGCAGTGTCACCAGCAGGGCCCGTGCCTGGGAACGTGACTTGATGCCGATCAACAGTGCGATCCAACTGCACAGCGGGAGGTAGACGAGCACCGACAGGACCGAGCAGAGGATGTAGTCGAAGTGGAAGAAGGTCGATGCGAGTGCCGCCAGTGGAACGGTGAGTACCGCCGTCGGTCCATCCTCCAGGCCTGGTGTGCCATTGGCGAACCAGCTCTCGAACAGGAAGATCGTCCCCAGCGGCACTCCGAGCACGTACATCAACCGGCGGACGCTGTAGTGTTTCTGCAGGATGATCTCGCGGCTGGTCATCGGTGAGGCCAGCAGCAGGTCGATGGTCTGGTGGGATCGTTCACCGGTGACCAGGCTGGTGGCCTGGACGGCTATCAACAGCACCGCGAGTGCCCACACCACGTACAGGGCCTCGGCAGCGACCCCCAGCCGAGCCTGGTAGGCCATTCCGGCGACGGCGGCCAGGACCAAAAACAGGGGGGTTTCAATCGAGACCAGCACTCGGATCAGGTAACGGGTGGTGCCGAGTGTCTTTTTCTGGGTTTCTCTCCACGTGATCGGCTGATCGTCGGGTAGTTGCACGTCGTCGCGGACCAGGACCACACCACCGGTGGTGAATTCGTTGAGCCAGAAGAAAAAGTGATCGAGTCGCCGAAAGAGTGTCAGCACGAGGTTGCGACGGATGACATGAGCACGCCGGACCAGGAACAGACGTCCGAGCACGATGAAGAGCAGGCAGGGGACACCGAGCACGGTGACTTGCACCCACAGCTTTCCGAGGCTGTCAGTGGTCAACTCGATCGGTGCGACAGCGTAATAGAAAGACCCGGTCGCCAGCGTGTTGAACCGGGCATCCAGCAACATGCTTCCCAGGACCAGGAACGGGTAGCTGAGCAGCCCGATGGCGTATGTGCTGACGAACGCCGAGACCGTGGAACCGCACCAACTGGAACACATCACCGCCAGTGACCCGATGTAGATGCAGATCATGGTCAGCATCACGATGCCGCTGACCAACTCGAGCGTTGAGACACCTCCCAGCGAATACGCGAAGGCCAGCAGCGGAAGCGAGAGCAGCAGGAAGGTGAACATCGGAACCAACCGTCCGAGAAGTTTCTCGAACAGGATGGTGAAAGGGCCCAGCCGCGTCACCAGCAGCATTGTTAGCGAGTCGCGTTCCTTTTCCGCGGTGATGGCGCCACAGGCGAGCGAGGGCAAAAACAGCAGGATGCCAAGGAACTGGAGATTGATGACCTGGTGGAACATGTCGGTGCCCTTGCCGAGCATCGCGAGCGTGTTCGAACCGCTGGCGGCGAGGATTCGTTCGAACTCCAGGTAGGCCAGCAGGAACAACAACGACGCGTAAAGCAGGCGGACGAAATAGGTCCGTCGCTGCGCCGCCTGTTCGATCAGTTCCTTGGTCAGCAGGGGCAGGCCCAACTGAGGCCATCGACGGATCATGCGGTTTTGCCCTCGGTCAGCTTCATGAAGGCTGTCTCCATGTCCATTGCTTCCGGCTGGAACATGTGGATCTTCACCCCCAGGTTCACCAGCGCCTCGTGCAGGTCTTCGACAGCCGCATGGTCCTCGAGAAGCTGGATCGCCAGCCGGTCGACATGCTGTTCGACGTCCGCCACGCCCTTGATCTTGCGAATCTGGTCGACCACCCCGTCATCGGAGCCGGTCAACTGCACGTGGACAATTCGCATCAGTTGCAACTGTCGATAGATCTCCTGGAGTGAACCCTGGGCAACCATTTCTCCGGTCTCGATGATCCCGATTCGAGTACAGAGGTGGGCCAGTTCGTGGAGGATGTGGCTTGAGATCAGGATGGTCTTGCCCATCTCGGTGAGGGCCTTCAGCAGTTCGCGAACCTCGATGCGGGCCCGCGGATCCAGCCCACTTGCCGGTTCGTCGAGGAGCAACAACTGTGGGTCGTGCAGCAGCACGCGGGCCAGTGCCAGGCGTTGCTTCATCCCCCGCGAGAGCGAATCGACCTGGTCGCCGATCTTGTGTGTCAGGTCGGTGAGTTCGAGGACATCGTCGATGACCGTCTTGCGTTGCTTGCGGGGGATTCGATAGGCGGCGGCAAAAAAATGCAGGTACTCACGGACGTTCAGGTCTTCGTAGACACCAAAGAAATCGGGCATGTAGCCGATCTGTTCACGGACCTCCTGCGGACGCCGGGCAACGTCGATGCCGTTGATCTTGGCCGTGCCGGTGAAATGTCCGATCAACGTTGCCAGCACCTTGATCGTGGTGCTCTTGCCCGCTCCGTTGGGGCCGATGAATCCGTAGACTTCCCCGGGAGGGATCTCGATCGAAATCCCACGTACGGCATGGATCGCACCGTAGTGGACGTGCAGATTCTCGATCGAGACGACCGGGACGACATCGGCTGGAACCGGATCGGTTGGCTTCAGGCTCGTGGGGTCATCTGGAGGCATGGGTCACCGAGGGGATGTCGTCGAGGCAGTGGATTGTGATGTGGTGGGACTCTCGGCGGTGGGACGATCGTGGTAGAGGTGGCGGTAGAGCAAGAGGCTGTCACCGTCGGCGACGGCGATCACCAGCAGCCACTGGCCGCGGTCGGTGGGGTCGAGCAGGGCGAGATCCTCGAAGTTGTCGCCTCCATGGGGGGCCACTCGCGAGACGGCTCGGAAGACGCCTCGGCTGGGTCGAACACATGCGTCGCGGAGAAAGTCGGAGGGTTCGTGGTCATTGCCGTTGACCGGGCTGGTGCTCGTCCAGCGACGGTTGCCACGTCGCTGGGCTTTCGTGAACCAGTCCCGAGGACTTTCGGGGAACAACGGGACGCTGGAGGTGTCGCCAAGGTGACGAGCCGCCTGGTTTGTGTGAAACAGCATGGCCGTGCTGCGGGGCCCGAAGACCTGCTGGACAGCGATCTGGAACCGGGACCTGGCGGTTCCCGCTGTGGCCAGTCTCTCGGGTTCGACTGAATCCCAGTCGAACGCCGGCATCGGTTCCTCCGGCGCGATCCGGAACACCCGGTTGACCTGAGGCGACCACTGGGGCAAGTCCTGCAACGCGGTGTACCCGACGGGGATCGTGCCGATGTATTCGGATGGCTCGGTCGAATCGTGGCCGGACCCGAATGGATCGGCGGAGCGGGCCGTGCCGTTGGACAGGAACCGACGGTGGTCGATGGGGGTGAACAGCCCCCGGGTGACGCTGGTCGCCAGGGTCGTGTGTGATCCGACCAGGTGCAGGTCGAACCGGTTCTCGCGTGCCAGTTCTCCGCCGTCGCCGATGTCGCGAACGATCAATTGCCGCACGTTGCCACTGGTACCCATGTGCTCGTGCGAGATCCACACGATCAACAGGGTGAAGGCGACTGTCATCAGTGGAAAGACGATCCAGGTCAGCTTGCGGACTCCCAGCCATCCCAGCACCAGGTAATCGACCGGACCGATCACGACAATGTAAGCGATCAGCAGCAGCCCCAGCAGCCAGAGCGGAACGACCTCGAAGTCATCGGGTGTGAGCCGGGCGACGAGGCTGTTGACCGACCGCAGACGCCACTTGACCTCCGATTGCAGCACGGCGTCTCCGGGAGGTGAAAAAGTCGGTTGTGCTGTGTTCGGGCCAGAACCCGATGGGGCCGCTTTTGGTTGTGCGGAACCGGGTTCCAGCCCCCCCTCTCGCGTGGGAGGTGTGGGGACCGGTTGAGCGGTGGGATCATGGGTTTCTCGGAGGCGATTCCAGAGAAACGCGACACTGGTTCGCCAATCGGATGACACCAGGAAATCGACCTCCATCGGTGAGTCCTGGTGAATCACCACCCGGCCGAGCCCCTTGTGGAGTCGAGCTGGGCCGTCGCGAAACCGGGGAAGACCGTCGTCGTCGAGTTGGAACCGGGGATGTTCGGCGGTTGCACGGGCGAGCCGGTTGACGAAATCGACCTGGAGAGCCGCCATGTTGCCATCGATGAAGACGCAAAGATTCCCGCCGGCGTCGACCCAACGCGCAACGGACTCCAACTGGTTGCGACGGAGATTGCGGAGACCGTCGGGCAAAAGCACCAGCACGTTGAATTCGCACAACCACAGCGGATCGGTGGGGACATCAGCCGGGTAGATTCTCGCCGGATAGGTGGTGACCAGTCGCTGGCCGGCGAACATGGCGGGACGGCCATAGGCGGTGTGGACCAGGGGTTCGATGTTCAGGCTGTTGGTGAACAGGAGTTCCTCCGGCGAACTGGCCTGTTGCCAGGGCTCGCAGAAGGCGACGACGAATGAACGCCGAAGTGGACCGGCGATCCGTAACGAGCGTTCTCCGAGAGGAAAGACACCGACGTCGCTGATGAAAAAGGCCCGGATGTCGAGTGGGCTGGACGTGTCGTGCTCGGTGTTGAATGGTGGCAACAGCGTTCGGAAGCGAGTGCCGGTGTCGGTCAGGACGATTTCCCGCCTACTGAGCAGTCGTCCCAGAACCCGTCGGCCCTGGATGACGTGGACATCCAGGTGCCCCCTGGGCAGCCGGGGCCCGTCCCAGGTCAGGGTCCAGTCGATCGAAAGCGGGGAGCCGCTCCGCAGGTCCTGGTACCGGCGATTGAACTCGATGCTCAGACGCGGGTCGACCGGTTCGTCTTCCGAATCCACGCTCGGGGTCACCCCTGAAGGTCGGCTGGTCTCCTGGGCGATCGCGGTGCCCGTCAGTCGATAGCCCCAGCACGGCAGAAGAGCCGGCGTGAGAACCAGGGCCAGGGAGAGAAGGCGTTGGCGGGTCATGGTGCGAGAGGTTAGCCGGAGACTCGGACGGTCTTCTTCTGAAAATACCACCATTCGACCAGCAGCACGATGAAGGCGATCCAGGCCAGTGTCGGCCACAGGGGACGATCGGTGTCGATTTGGGTGGTCGATGCGCTGACTCTCAATTCCTCGTCCCGCGGCTCGATCAGGTCCGCACTGGCCAACGACGACTCTCCCGCATCAAGCACTCCGGCGCCGACACGAGCCACCTCGCTGCCGTCTTCACTGATGCGGTAAATGCCGACCCGGGGGGCAGGGACGCCGGAGAGCAACCCGTCGGGGCCGGTGCGGAATGTTTGTGTTGTCGAGCCGGGGGCGGAGACGGTGTAGGTCGTGTTGCGATCCAGCATCCGCGGGGCCAGCACCCGGGTCGGCTGGCCTCCGACTTCTGCGAGTCCTGCGGCATGTCGGGTGATGTCGATGGCGTTCTTGATGAGCACGGGGAATCCGACCCGGTAGGGCAACGTCGAGCGATCGGTGTGGAACAGCAGGTAGAAGGTCTGGCGACCCGGGGTGTGGCGGGCCAGCACCAGGGGACCCGATCGGCCGGTGGCCAGGATCTCGTAGCCGGCTTCCCGGAAGTGTTGGTCCAGCACGTCATCGCCCCGGACCGGTTCGTCGGCGATCTCGATGCTGTCCAGGTTGACGTGCTGCAGCAGCAGGCTGCTGCGGTTCCAGTCGACGACCAGTGAATTGCCGCTGCGGGTGGTGACCAGTTCGGCGAGATCTTCGGGGATCGCGCCGATGACCAGCCGGACCGACGCCTGGAGGTTCGGGTTCGCCTTCCGCGTTGTCTCGGTGATTGCCAGATCGAACACATCGGGTTGTCCCGAGGCATCGTCACTGGGATAGACGGTGACGTCCGGAAAGACCTGCAGGGCGTGTCGGTAGCTCTGCAGATCCGCGTCACACCAGACCAGGAGTGATCGTGAGACGGGCAATTCGAGGTAGGCGGTGTTGTCGCTCGAGAGGCCGTCGAAGCCGTCGCTGACAATCCGTGCCGCAAGGCGGCTGACACCGGACGTCTGGAGCGAATACACCAGCCGCTTGGACTGGCCCGCTTCCAGCGCGATCGGCTGTCTCCCCACCTCCTGGCCGTCCTGTTCGAGCAGCACTTCGCCGGAGGTGACGTCGTCGGGAGATCCGTTGATCCGGACGAACACGTCCCAGGGCGTCAGGCTGTCGGCGGCTCCGGCAGCCGACTGCCGCCGGGCGTTGAAGGCGGTGATCCCCATGTTCACCGCGTCCGTTTCGAGTTTCTCGAACTGCAGTTTGAATGGCAGTTCGACATCGACTCGGGCGATCTTCTGGCCGCCGGCGGTGTCTTGAAGATCAGGGAAGTTCCCGTCAGACACCAGGGTGACGGTGCTGATCGTTTCGCGACGGGCCAGGGCCTGGGCCATCCTCAGGCCGTCGACCAGGTTGCCCGGGACGTCACGGACGGTGAGCGTGTCGAGGGCCTCGGTCAGGATCCGCTTGTTGTTGGTGAACTCGGTCAATTGCCGAGCTCCGGCCCCGACGGCGATCAGGCAGATCCGGCCGGGCAGGGCTTCGTCGATCAACTCCGTGATTCGCTCCTTGGCCCGTTCCATTCGCGTCGCCCCCCCCCGGGTGTCGATGGCCGACATGCTGGCCGAGCAGTCGACCAGGATTGGCAGGTTGTCGCTGGATCCTGCCCCCCCCCTGAGAAACGGCTGCATCGCCGCCACGATCAGGCTCAAGAGAATCGCCAGCTGCAGCCACAGCAGCAGGTGTTTCCTGAAACGCTGGAAGGGCGAATTGACCCGCTGGTCATTGATCACGCTGTGCCAGAGTACCAGCGAGGGAATTTCGAAACGGGGTCGCTTGAGTTTGAGGAAGTAGACGATCACCAGCGGAATGACCAGCAGGAACAGCCAGGCCCACGATGGAGAAAGAAATCCGGTCCAGCTCATTTCAACCACCCCTGCCGCTGGAGCAGGTCGAAGAGCACCCAGTCGAGGGGAGCCTCGGAACTGATCGAGAGGAAGCGGCCGTTGCGGGTCCGGCTCTGGCGGCGGACATGTTCCTGGAGCTGTTCGCGGTGTTCGTGGTAGATCCCGTGGAGTTCATCGATTGATGAGACGTCGACAGTGGTGCCGTTTTCGCTGTCGACCAGACGCAGATCTCCGGTCAATTCGGGGTCGATCTCGGTTGGTCCCAGCACCTGCAGGGCAAAGATCTCGAGCCCGGCACTGTAGAGCAGGTTGAACGGTCGTGCGAGCGAGGCGGGGGTGAGAAAGTCAGAGATGACGATCGCCATCCCCTTGCCCCGATGACGACGGAGCATGGCCTCCACGGCCCCATCGATCGGCGCATCGCCACCGCATTCGGCACGTTCGAAGAAGTCAAACAGACGTCTCATGCTGGCCCGTCCGCTGCCAGGAGGCATCACGCGAGGCGGTTCTCCACTGGCACCGACCACGTAGGCACTGACCCGCTCGACCCCCATCAGGGCCGTCACGCCCATCGCCGCCGCCAGTTGCCTGGCCCGTTCGAACTTGTTCTCGAACTTCATCGAGTTCGAAGCGTCAACCAGGATGGCGACATGCATCACCTCCTCGTACTGGTACAGCTTCATGTAGGGACGATTGAGCCGGGCGAAGATGTTCCAGTCGACGAAGCGAACGTCGTCGCCGGGGACGTAGTTGCGGTAGTCGGCGAATTCGGTGCTGCTGCCGCCCTTGCCCGAGGCGTGTTCGCCCTGGGTTCGGTTGGTCTTGCGGCGGTTTGGCTGCAGCCTCAGTCGTTCCAGGCGGGTCAATGCCTGGTTGTCCAGCAGCGTGGTCAGTTGGTTGGTGGAGGAGGTGGTGTTCATCGGTCCAGTGCGGGAACGGAGGGCTCGAGACGGATTCAGGCGGTGGTTTCCAGGGACGCGATACAGTCGGCGATCAGGGTCGCGGCATCGACGTTTTCGGCCTGCCCGTCGTAGTTGAGCAACACCCGGTGCTGCAGCACCTCGGTGGCGAATTCCGAGATGTCCTCGAAGGCGATGTGTGCCCGGCCCTCACCCAATGCCCGCACGCGGGCAGCCCGAATCAACGCCTGGGCCGCACGCGGACTGGCTCCCCAGCGGACGAACTGTCGGATTCCCTCGGGGGCCTCGTCATTGTCGGGATGGGTGGCCAGGACCAGGCGGACGGCGTAATCCCTCAACGGATCGGCTACGACGACCTTGTCGAGCGTTTCGCGGATGCCCAGGATCCGGGCTCCGTCGAGAACGACTGGCAAGTCGATCGCCTTCCGGAGGATCGTGCGGCTGACGACCTCGTTGAGTTCCTCGCGGTTCAGTCCTCCGACGACGACCTTGAACATGAAGCGGTCCAGTTGGGCTTCGGGCAGAGGATAGGTGCCTTCCTGTTCGATGGGATTCTGCGTGGCGAGCACAAAGAAGGGCTGGTCGAGAACCGAGATGTCACCGCCGACGGTCACGGTGCCCTCCTGCATCGTCTCGAGCAAAGCCGACTGTGTCTTGGGCGAGGCGCGGTTGATCTCGTCGGCAAGCAGCAACTGGGTGAAGATCGGTCCGCGGCGGAATTCGAACTGGTATCGGCCCGACTCGTCGGTGTTCATGATGTTGGTGCCGATGATGTCGGCGGGCATCAGGTCGGGAGTGAACTGGATGCGTCGGAAGTCGAGGTCCAGGACGCGGGCGAGCGACTTGACCAGTTCGGTCTTGCCCAGCCCGGGCACCCCTTCCAGCAGCACGTTCCCACCGCAGAACATCGCTGTCAGCACCGAATCGATGACACGGCTCTGTCCGACAATCACCGAGCCGATTGCGTCACGGATCCGCTGGTAGTCCTGCCGAAACGCTTCGGTTTCGGCATCCTGCAGATCGGTCGACGGAGCGGCCGTGTCCGGTTCGGAGGCCGGAGTGGGCGAAGATTCCTGTGCCGAATCGTCAACCGGTTGGCCGTCGGAGAGTTCGTTGGGCGTGCTGTCGTTGGTCATCGAATGCAGGTCCTGGTCGCGATCATGTTGTCCATCCGGTGGTCAGTCCGCGTCGTCGTCGGTGTCTCGACGGCGACGTTTCATCGCCAGAAGTCGTTCGGTGGTCGACAGCCGGTCTGCGTCGACGGCCTCGTCGACGGGAGGTCCGGAGCTTGTCTGTTGGATCGGAGTCCTGGAGGCAGTCGCAGGTACGCGGACGGATGCGAGGTGTTCGGGGGCCGCGGCTGAGACGGGGTCACCACGGTGAGCGTCGAGTCTCGATTCCACCGCCTGCTTCCGCTGCAGCAATGCCCCCATGGTCTCGGTTGACGCGGCTCTTGCGGGGCGGAACCAGGCCAGGATGGCCTGAGGGTCGATCTGCACTCGCCGGATCGCCACGTCCAGGGGTACCAGGCAGGCCAGGCCAACCAGGAACCAGTCGAAGACCTGCCGCGAACTGGACTTGGGTTTTCGGCGGTTGTAGATCTGTTCGGGCTTGGTCGTTGGATCGAGCATCTGGCCGCCGGTCCTGTCGACGATCTCCTGCAGCAGCAGCGGGTCGGAGTTGAACTTGAGATACTCTGGCGAGTACGAGACGATCAGCCCGCCGTGTGTCGTTTCCTTGCGGCCGTCGCCTTCTCCGGTGGCACGGACCTGGTAGCGACCCTTGCCCCACAGCGGGAAGCTCGCCTGGTAGCGAGTGGGGCCGACCTGCTTGAGCACCAGGGATTCGGGGGCCCGGTCGTGGGGGCCGGCGACGACGGCGACGAGGTTCAGGGGGGTCGCATCGGGATGGAAGTCCTCGACCACCACCGTCCCACGACCACCCTCGGCGTAGCTCCACAGTCGCAACTGGCCCTTGCGGTGGACTCGCGAGATGCGGGTGACCAGCTGCTGGACGAATGCCCGGTACCTCTCCCAGCTCACCCAGTCCTTGCCCCAGTTGGTCGAGAGGTCAGAGGTGAAGGCGGCCGTGGTGCCCAGGCCTCTCTTGTAGAGAACCAGTAGCGGGTCTATCTCGCCCTCGCCGGTCTTGTCGATCTTGGGCGGTGTTTGCAGGATCGTCTCGGCCCGTGGCTTGGCGGTGGTCAACACGTAGCCGTGGAGCTGAGGAAGGCCGTCCAGTCCCTTGAGAATCGGTGACGGAAACCCGACCTCCGGCTGGACGGTCTCGTTCTGGATCATCGTCCGCTTCAGGGTGTTGGACTCCTTGATGAAGATCGAAGGCAACAGGCTGGGGTCGTCGGGGAAGTAGTAGCGGCCGCCGGTGGCCGAGGCGATCTGTTGCATGATCTGCACCTCGCGGCCGCCGTGTGGGAAGATTGAGATGGTCGAGATGGTGATCTGGCTGGACTTGAAGTCGGCGAGCAGCTTGGGCGTGGGAGGTTGGGGATCACCGTCGGAGATGACGATCATGTGCTTGGCCGATGCGTCGCTTTTCTTCAGGCCCGCCAGGCCCATCGACATTGTCGAGGCGAAACTCGGCATGTCGCCGATGACCGCCCCGTTGATCTTCGTGGCCAGCGAAGCGTACTCGCGGGCCGGTGTCAGTTCGAACAGCCATTGCTCACCGGTTGATCCGTAGACCAGGACACCCACCTCGTCCTGCGGATGCAGCACCTTGATCGCCTGCTTGGTGATCCGCTTGCCCCAGGT
>DLVV01000388.1:12408-40776 GCA_003445035.1 Planctomycetaceae bacterium
CAGAATCTCCTCGATCACCGTCTTGCGGTAACCGCCGGGCCCGAAGCTGTTGGGGCCGCCGACCATCAGGAAACCAATCCCCAGGTTTTCGACCGAGTCCTGCAGGGCCCCCATCTGCACCACGTCGAAAGCCTCGACTCCGACGTTGACGAAGATGACCAGGTCGTAGGACATCAACGAGAGCGCGTCGCGGGGGAACTCGTACGCGTTGCGGACGTCCACGCCCCGCTGGTTCTCACGGATCGCCCGGACCAGCGATTCGTGGTCGGCCGGGTTTCCCCGGGGGTCGGTCACCACCAGCACCTTCCCCTCGCCCTCAACGAACAGGTAGTTGAGGACCGTGTTGTTCTCTTTCCAACTGTCGTCACCCTGCTCGACGATGACCGTGGCCGAGTATTCGTAGTAGCCGGCCGAGCGGAGGAAGATCGGGAAGGTGTAACGGCTCTTGCCGGCCGGAAACGTGATCGCCCGCTCGGCGATCGTGCGGTCGTTTTCCTTGAGCACCAGGTTGCCGCTTCCGCTCTTGAGGCTGGAGATCACCACGTCGGCGTCGTAGGGCTCGCCAAGTTTGACGTTGCGAGGCAACTCGAGTTGTTCGACCCAGACCTCGGACTCGTAGCTGTAGGTGATCGGCATCACGTCAACGGCGATCTCGCGACTCTTGAGTTCATCGAGAATGCCTCTCAGGTCTCCGGCGGTCTCGGTGCCGTCGCTGATCAACACGATTCGGCCCCGGTTTTCGGCCGGCAGCATCGCCGCGGCCAGCGAGAGACTCTGTTCGAGATTGGTCGCGTCCCGATCGATCAGCGAGTTGAGCAGGATGCCGTCCTCGAGCGGAGTGACTTCAGCCGGTGGCAATTCGACGGCCGAGTTGCGGCCGAAAACGACCAACCCCGCCTGGTCTCCCTCGGGCTTTTTCGACATCGTGCTGGCCACGAATTGCAGGGCCTGGTCCTGGGCGTTCTCGTCGTCAGTCTCGCGGCCGACCGAGTCGGAAATGTCGACGGTGTACATCACCGCGACCACGTCGCTGGTGCGGACGGCCCGCGGTTCGGCCAACAGCATCACGAACAGGCCGATCAAGGCCAGCCGGGTCCACAGCGCCACGACGCCGCGGGTGCGGCCCAGTCCACTGCCACCGGCCACGTGCAACCACCAGACCCACGGGGTCAGTAGCATCAACCCGAAAGCTTCCGGCCACACGAACAACATCGTGTTCGACAACTCGAGTCCCAGCACCACCGCCGCGTAGACCACCACGAACACCAGCAGCACGACCGCCTGTGACCACTGGAAGGGACGCCGGGGACGCGGGAACAGGCGTTGGAGAAAGACGGGCATGGCGTGAGCGGTAGGGTAGACGGGTGGTCAGAGATCAATCGAGACAAGGCGATGGTTCCGGGTGTCGGCAACCCAGATGCGACGTTTCGAATCGATAGCCAGTCCCCAGGGAGTGCCGAACTGGTTGCGGCCGGAACCGGTCGAACCGAACCGGCCGAGCAGGTCTCCTTCGAGGCTGAAGCGGGAAATCCGTCCTGCACCGTACTCAACCACCCACAGGTCCCGGTCGGGACCCAGGGCGATATCGTAAGGATAGTGTAACCGGCCCGATTCGTCTCGCGTTCCCAGTATCTCCACGAATTGTCCATCACCGTCGAAGACCTGGATGCGATCGTTGAAGGCGTCGACGATGTAGAGTCGGCCTGCGTGCCAGACCATGCCGCTGGGGCGCTGGAACTCGCCCGGCAGATCTCCGATGCCACCGAAGGTCAACAAGTGCCGCCAGTCCCGGTCGAACTTCTGAACGCGGTTGGCTCCGCCATATTCCGAAACGAACCGGTGGCCCCGGTCGTCCTCGATCACCGCCACCGGCCAGTAGAAATCTCCGTCATCCTGTCCCTCCTGGCCGATCATCTGCCGGACCCGGCCGTCTTCGTCGAAGACGACCACCCGGTGATAATGCGTGTCGGCCACTGCGATGTCGCCGTCGGAGAGGACACAGATTCCTTCCGGATTTCCCACCTCGCTCTCGGGCATGTTCCATTGCCGTAGCGGATTGCCGTCGCGGTCGAAGACCAGTACGCGGCCGGCGTTGTCGAGCAGGTACAGCGTGTCGTCGGGCGCTGTGGTGACGGCACGGGGAGCCGGGATTGTCGAGCCGGCGGAAGGAATGGACGTCCGGGTGACCTGGCGAGGCACAAGCTGGGGATTGTCGGCGTCCGTGCAGCCGACCGGCAATAATGCCGCAATCGCCACGGTCAGCCGAGGGACCACGCTGCCGGGACCAACACCCATAGCCATTTCCGGTCAATCACAAACGACCACTGAGAACCATCCACCCTGACACGATTGTACGGTGCGGACCTCGATTCCTTCGACCCGGCCGGGGCAGCAATTCGTCCCCGGACGGGTCAACCGGGGGTGACTCTGCGAGTGATCTTCACTCGGAGATCACTGGTGGGTGGAGCAGAATCGGCCAGGTGCAGGATTGTCCGTTGGTGATCTCGATCGACCAGTTCCAGGCGGGTCTCGCGGATCGCACCGATGGCGTGCGAGTGCACCACCCGGGCCGGTCCGGACGAGTCGGCTTCGAGCACGACATGTTCGGGCCTCAGGCACATGTTCTCGTCACCCACGGCCCAGGCGATGGCATCCTCCGGTTCGAACCAGTTGACCGGCCCCAGGCATTCGGCCACCTCGCGGGTCGGGGGGTGCTCATACAGCGTGGCCACATGTCCTTCGGCGATCACCTGCCCGCCGGACAGCACCACCACCCGGTTGGCGTGTCGCAGGGCCTGTTCGGGCGAATGGGTCGAAAAGACGAGTGAGGTCCCGGATTGACGTGTCTCGTTGACCAGTGATTCCCAGTCCCGATCCAGCCGTGCCGGATCGACGTGGACCAGCGGTTCGTCGGCAACCAGCACGTCGGCGTTTGCTGCCAATCCTCTCGCGACGGCCAGTCGGGATCGCTCCCCGGCTGACAATTGACCCGGACGGGTGTTCTGCAGGTGGTCGAGTCCAAATCGTGCGAGTGTGTCCTGGGAGGATTGTTGTCCGCCGGGTGTCACTGCCTGGAGGTGTTCGTCGACGGTGGCCTGGGGCCAGAGACCACCGTCGGGAGGGATCCAGAAGAGCGGTAGACGGCCGGTTCCGGTGGGGAGCTGATTCTCGATCCGGCCGTGATGTGGGGACTCGAATCCGACCAGCAGATTCAGCAGCGAGGTCTTTCCCGCACCGGAAGCCCCCAGCACGGCGGTTCGTCCGGCCACGATGTCGAGATGGTCCACCTTCAGTCGGGGGCGGACTTCGCCGTCCAGTTGGATTCCCCGGATGGTCCAGAGCCTGGGCTGTGTGTCGACCATCAGGTTTCCCCCCTGGGCGGTTTCGCATGCGTTCGGGGAAGCCGGGAGCCGATGAGAATGGCCGAAAAGGGGACGACGCGGCCGAGAGTCACCAGCAGGCCGACAACCGCCAACGGAACCATCACGACCACCAGCGTGGTGCTCGACAGCGCCGCATTCCTGCCGAAGTGCATTTGCTGGTACATGCGGTGGGCCACCGAAAGCCACTCCGGTGGGGCCAGCAGTTCATTGAGCGTCAATTCGAGGTACCCCCACCAGCACAGCAGGCCGACCATCCAGGCGACGCGTTGACCGAAATGCTGCCAGGCCAATCGCCAGCCGGCGATTCGCTGGGCAGCGGTCGGAGCGTGTTGCAGCAGCCTGGACAGGTGTGATGATTCCCGGTGAGGCAGCACGGCCAGGAGGACGATGAGCAAAGCGGCTCGGGGCAGTAGCCAAAGTGATTGGCCGATGATCAGGGTGCCGATCGAATGTCCGAAGCCGGCCGGAGCCATGATCAGTAGAATCCAGGTCAGCAACAGTCCCAGCGAGAGGCTGCCCAGTAGACCGGGAAGCGAGAGGGCCAGCAGCAGGCCGGGATGCCGACGTCGCAACAGCCAGCCGGCCGTGATGGCGGCTGAGACCGAGATGGCAACTGTCGGTAGCAGGCTGCGTCCGGCATGGATCAGTGTTGGCCCCAGTCGGTGTTCGTCCCGCCACGCAGAGGCCCAGCCCGGTGCCCCGTCGAAGATCAGGTTTCCCAGTGGGATGGCCGTTCCCACCACCACCGCCATCGTCAGCCAGGTGGACGCCACACGCTCCCGCCAGCGTGATCGTGGACGCAACCCGGTTGGCCGCCACACACCGGGATCTCGGCGAGAAGTCCAGACGAGGACCAGCAGAGGAGACAACATCGCCAGTGAACAGATCAGGGGCAGCCACCCGGATCGCCAAAGGTCCCAGGGCGACCGCTGACCAAGGCCCTGCAGTGCGATCAGTTCGAACAGCGCATTGGACCAACTCGCTGGAGTCAGTCGTTGGCCGGCGATCACGCGGAACAGGGATGCTATCTCGAATTCGTGAAAAATCAGCAGGGCCATCAATCCGAAGGCGGGAATCCGGTTGCGGGCCGGGCCGTACCAGAGGCGTCGTGGCCAACCGCAGCAGCGAACCCGGCGAAGCCGGTCGGGTCCGGCCAGTTGTCCGCACCAGGCTGCTGTCGGACCCAGCGGTGGCAAAGGAGCCAAAATCAGCACGAGAGTGCCGACGGGAACGACCCCGATCAGCAACAGCAGGTCGTAGAACAATTCGTTGAGCGCCGGTTGATGGACCAGGTCGAGCGTGACGTTGGAATAGGCGTAACCGACCACAAATCCCGGGGTAAGAAACGGGATGGCCAGTGTCAGCAATCTCCTCCGGCGATGACGCGGATTGTCGTTTTCCAGGACCCGGGCCAAAACCGCCGCCAAGGGGGTGGCGACCAGCGAGACGGTGATCGCCCGCAGCAGCGTCCAGCCACATTCGGCCTCGAGACTCATCTTGCGTACTCCGTTCGCAACCACGCCAGGCAGGCGGCTCGGGAGGTCCGGAGTTCTTCGAGATGGGCCCCGTCGGCGACCCAGGGGCGGAGACGGCGGACCTCCGCCGGCAGGCTCTCCTCATCGATCTCGCCCAGCGGAACCTGTCGAGACGGTGAGCGAGCCAGCGCCAATTCGGTCTCGGCACTCAGCAGGAAGTCGACCAGCCGCCGTGCCGCAGACAGCCGTTGGGTGCCTTTGACGATCGATACGCTGTTGGGCATGCAGATGGTTCTGCCGTCGGCCAGTCGGATCGGCAGCATGCCCACCGGATGTCCGTCGTCGAGCCCGACGAAGAAATCGTCGGTGTCCGTCCACCCCAGGTCACATGTGCCGCGGGCGACCAGGTTCTTGACCGTCGCGTTGCCAGGAACCTCGATCAGGCCTCGGCGGCGACGGTCGACGTGCTGGGCCCTGAGCGTCCGGCCGTTGTCGGCATGCCACAGCAGGCAGTAATGTGTCAGAGTGGTGCCGAATAGCGGGCGAGCGACCGCCATTCTCGAGAGGTCCCGGGCCGTGACGGCCCGTTCGACCGACTCGACGGTCGCCGGTAACTTCTCGGTGTTGACAATCCAGACTCTCAGCCTCGCTGCGAATCCGCACCATCGACCGTCGGGATCCTTGAACACTTCGGGAATCCGTCTCCAGCCGCTGCCCTTGTATTCTGCCAACAGATCGTGGGTCAGCAGGTCGGTTGTTCCCAGAACCTGGTTGTTCCAGAACACGTCGCAGACCCGGGACGATTTTTCTCGGATGAGCCGGTTGACCAACCCCAGGGACTTGGTGGCCTCGGTGTCGTGACGCACCCGGACGGCGATGCCGGTTTTGCGGGTGAACCGTGCAAGGATCGGTTCGGAGAACAACTGGTCGTGGGAACAATAGACGACCAGGGGGTCGGATGCGGGCGGGACCGATGATCCATCGGTGGTGGGTGGAGCCGACGGCGTACAGCCACCACCGGCCAGGCTGACCACGAGCAACAGGGCCCCAATCGGCGCGCTGGCCGTGGCCCGGCGACGGCGAAAAACGGGGCGGCCCAACGGGTCACTTCTTGGGAGCATCGTCCGAGTTGGCTGGCGAGTTGGCTGGAGCAGTCTCATCGAGAGACTGGAAGTACTTCTTGATGCCCTCGATGTATCCCTTGGGGATTTCTTCCTTGTCAATCGCCTCGCTGACACCTTGCTTGATCGCCTTGACGTTTTTTCTGTATTTCTGCTGGGCATCTCCCGAATCGCTCTGTCCCTTGGTCTTCAGCGACAACAGTACCTTGCCGGCCGTCAGTGCCGACTTGGAGATCTCGGACGTGAATTTCGTTTTGACCGAGTCGTCCTCGGGGACTTCACCCCCCTTGCCGAATCCACGATTCCCGGTCCCGTCCCCTTCGGACATCTGTTGGCCGAGTTGTTCCGTCAACTGCTGGTAGAACTCGCGGTAATCATCAAGCGTTTCGGCACTTTCGAGCATCTCGCTGTCGGCCTGGCCGTTTTCATTGGCCTTCTGGGCCATGCGGGCCGTTTCGATCGCCTTTTCGAGTTCCTGCAGATCGCGGGCGGTCTGGGACAGCTCCTGGAGTTCCTGTTTGGCGAGTTCCATGGTTTCGGAGAGGTGCTTCTGGGCACTTTTGGCGAGTTCCTTGTCGCCGGACTGCATGGCCTTCATCTGCTGTTTGGCTCGTTTCAGAGCAGCGGTGAGCGGATGTTTGTCGTCCAACTTCTCAGAGGCGAATGATTGGATGTCTCGGAGCTTCTTTTGCATTTTCTGCGTCAACTCGGATCGCTTTTTCTCGGCCTCGGGACTGTTGTCACCGTCAAGTTTGGAGAGTTTCTCGAGGTCCTTCTTTATGGACTCGAGTTCTTTCTTGAGGTTGTCGGTGGAACCCTCCTGCAGCTCCTTGGACCACTTTTCGACCTTGGGAGAATCGATCTGTCCAAATTTCTGGTCGTTGGTGGTGCGGTTGAGCGTCTGCTTGAGCTTGTGGGCATCGGCCATCTTGTGCAGGTCGCCGAGTTTCTTGCGTTGCTGATTGAGCAGCTTGCGGTTGGTGTCAGGTGCGGCTGTCGCCATTTTCTTCAAAGCCGCTTTCAACTCGTCGATCGCCTGCTTGACCTGTGGTGAGTTTTCGTCTTCGTCGTCGCTCAACTGTTCGGCTCGGACCTTCGTCTTGCGGGCTTCCCGTTCAAGTGCTGTTCTTTGCTGCTTGATCTCGTCGGCCCGAGCGACCTCGTCGAAGGGGTCGAACTGGGGGACAACAAGCACCAGCAGCGCGACGACGGCCAGGGCGATGCCCGGTTTCCGGGAGCCTCGTGAAAGCGGCAGGGGGACGACCAGGGCGGGCTGAATGCTGGTGGACCTGGTGATCGCGTTGCGGGCCACCAGGGGCTGGTAGTTCCCGGCTGATCCGTCCAGCAAGGTCAACGTCAGGAACAGGTCCTTGGTGCCGTGGTGTCGATCGATGACGCGGGCCGCGTCGGATCGAGTGGGTCGATCGTGCCAGCAGGCGGCTATCAGCAACGACACGGCCACCGCGCCCAGCAGCAGGATCACCGCCAGAACTCCCAGGCCGGCCCAGTCGGCGACCCCGATTGTCTGGATGCCAATCAGCCCGGCCGTCGACGTGACCATTTCATCCAGCGGCAGGCTGACAAGACCCGTCAGGCGAACGAACAGAACGGCAACACCCACCGCGGTTGAAATCGAGAGGATCAGCGTCGAGAGACGTCGGCCAAACCCGGCCCACCTCAGTCGCGAGGTGACCCGTGAGAGCACGGCGTCAGGACCAGAAAGGGTTGTCATGTCGCTTGTCTCGAGCAGGGGCATACCGCCAGGAGCAGTCTAGCGTCCGTCACTCGTTCGGCTCAAGGACCTTTGCTTCCCCGGTCGAGATCAACCCGTCTCGGTTCTTGTCCAGGCGATCAAACAGCGAGAGTCCGCCAAGAAACTCGCGGCCAGAGACGTCTCCATCGCCGTTGCGGTCCATCCGCCGAAACCACTTCGGACCGCCTCGACGATCGGGTGTGGGTGTGGCGGCAGTCGGCGGGGGGCGAGGCATCGCCATCGCCTCGCGGGTGAACAGTGACGCGCGGGCCACCTCGAGTGTCAGTATGAATTTGCCCGAGAGGTCGGTGCGCGAAATCCGGCCATCACGGTCTTTGTCGATTGTCCCAAGTCGCGAGTAGCCCTCCAGGAACTCCCTGGGAGCCAGCCGCCGGTCTCCGTTGGTGTCGAGCAGTTCGAACAGTGAGCGACGGCTGTGCGAGACACTCAGCAGCAAGCGGCTTTGCTGCACTGCTGTCTGGTCCTTGATGAACTCGGTGAGTTCCTCGATCACGACCCGTCCGTCGTCGTTGGAGTCGACCATCGGGAACGAGGCTCCAGTGAGCATCAGTTGGGGGAATTCATTCGGCTCGATGTACTTGTTCTTGTTTTCATCAGCGACGAGGAATTTGAGCCGAAAGAACTTGGTGGTCAGCAGACGGTCCGACCGGGTGTTCTTGGCCTTCAGTTGCACGGTCCAGCCGCCCCAGGGGCGAGACAGCCGGGCCAGCCCGCGACTGGTCGGACCTCCCACGACCGCCAGTCGGCTCCGCCGGGTCCGAAGATCGGGAAGTGCCGCGTCGATTGTTTCGTGAGGCGTCGGATGCTGCAGGTACTGGAGCAACTCGGCTCGATCCAATCGTCCATTGTGATCGTGATCGACGGAGCGGACTTGCTCGGCCGTCAGCCCCAGTTGCCTGCTGGCGAGTGTCGCGGTGGTGCCGGGGGATTGGACTCGGCCGTAGAACGCGATCAGTCGGTCGCAAAGCACCTGGTGGTTGGCGGTGAGCAGGGCGACGAACGGCTGCGACTCGGTACGGATCGCCTGGTACTGGAGAGGATCGAGCTCTTCGACACTGAATGTCTCGTCGTCATTGATGTCCAGGCGTTTCAGGTGTCGTGTTCCGTTGTGGATCTCGCCGGAGTCGAGTTCCCCGTCGGAGTCGGCATCGAGCCGCGTGAACAGTTTGGCCGAACGTGTCGCACCTTGGGACGGGACGCTAACGGCGAAGGAGGGCCCCAGTGCGCCTTCGACGACGCGGGCGAACTCGATCGGTGAGAGGCGGTCATCGGTGGGGGTGGTGTCGAAGTCCTTCCAGGTCTTGGGAAGCGTACGAAACCGCGACGCGATCTCACCCAGCCGTTCGACCTGGGTGACCTCCGACCGGGTCAGAAAGTTGTCCCGTTTTCGATCGAGCGTGCGGAACAGTTGCATGGCGTAGCGGTGACGAAACTCGCGGATTCCGTTGCTACCGATACGAATCCGGAAGCGGACCACAACCGGGTGGTCGGGGGCAAAACAGATCAGGTCAAAGTGATCTGTTTTCGACTGCGACGGTGGGGCGTCCTTGTTCGTGGGCCTGTCTGCGGCCGTGAGAGACCGGTTCGAGGCCAGGCACGCAGCGAGGATCAACGTCGAAAGGGTCAGCGTGATCCCGGCTCGGCGGCAGTCGGCGGGGCGAAACATGAGTTGGATCCGTTCAAGCGAAACCGGGGAGTTCCGAGGTCGTGGTCGAGAACGGTTTCAACTCCGATCGTAGTTCGGTTGCGGGGAGCGTTCAATGTCCGGTTTCGACCGATCGTCGTTCGAGCCACTGCAGCAACATCCAGGCGATCAGCAGGCCGAGGATCATTCCGGCCAGGCCGCCGCCGCAGATGTCGGTCGTCGAATGCACGCGGAGCAGGTGTCGCGACCAGCCCACCAGGACGGACCATGGCAGAAACAGCCAGGTCATCCAGTGCGGCCGTCCGCCGAACCGCGAACTCAGTACGGTGAAGACGGTTGCCAGGGTGACCGTCGCCAGTGTGTGTCCCGAGGGAAACGCGTGTCCGGTTTTTGCCAGCCAGTGTGCACGGACCAGGGGATGGAGGTCGGGGATCCGCGATGCGGCGGGTTCGGTGTTGAACAGGTGGCCGAGTTCTTCGGTTCTCTTCCCCTTGGTGTCCATGAGATAGAACGCCTCGACGGATCGGATCACGCCGAGGTTCGCCAACTCACGGATGTGCGGACGGGCTGTTCCGAATGCCGGCTTGACCACTCGTTCATTGATCCACGCCTGGGCCGCCAGGACTCCCACCAGACTGGCCAGCAGGGCCAGCGCGGTCGATCGTCGTCTGCCCGCGAATCCTCCGGTGAACGTCAACCAGGCGACTCCCAGGACCAGCACCACCGGTGTGCCCACGAAGCCACCGCTGGCCGAAACCGCCCAGGCCGCCAGGGAGAGCGAAGAGTTCAGATTGATCGCGGGAACCGCTGCGGTGGCCAGAAGCGCCAGTAGCGAACCGGCCATCAGGAGGCTCAGCCAGCCTGGACGCCACCTTCCAACGACCGCCGGGGCGTCGAACGATTGGGTCATCGGATCTTGTCGGGTTGGATCAGCCGGCCTGGATCTCGAACACCGCCTCGACCTCGACGGCCGGTCCGGTTGGCAGCGAGGCGAATCCCAGGGCACTGCGAGCGTGGAAGCCGTCGCCGTCCTTGCCGAAGATCTCGTGCAGCAGATCCGAAGCGCCGTTGATCACCAGGTGCTGTTCGATGAAGTCCTGGGTCGAGTTGACACATCCGAGCACCTTGATGACCCGCAGGCCGTCCAGCGTTCCCACTTCACGGTGAACGCTTTGCAGGACCTTCACAATACAGTCGCGAGCCGCGTCATAACCCTGTTCGACCGAGAGGTCCGCACCGAGTTTGCCCTTCATGTCGCTGGTGTGTCCCGAACTGAACAACAGGTTGCCGGCGCGGGCACAGAGGTTGAGGTATCCGGGTTCCTGGTCGGGGAAGGTCAGGCCCAGTTCAAGTGCTTTCTGTTCAGCTCCCATCGGTGTCGCTCCCAGGTGATTTCGCAGTCTGTGGTTGGGTGATTCCGGGCCAGGTGACCCGGTCATGGATACAGCATGGCGGATCGGCGAGTCGGTTACAAACCAGCCTTTGTGCTGACAAAACGTGCTTGCGGGACTCCGAATCAAGCCCCGGGTCATCGACGGTCGATGGGAGGGGTGAGGCACCGGTTGATCACGCCCGGATCCGTTACGTGTCACGAGGCCGACAGCATGCTGCGTTCTCTGTTCCTCGCCGTTGGTGTCTTTGTCGTGCTTTTGGGATTTAGCCTGTTCCGGGTGGACGTGATTGTTCTCGAAGGCGACGGGGAACTCGAGGATGACTATTTCGGACTGATCTCGACCGACGACGAGGGGCGGCACGTGATCGATCCGCCGGACTGGGCCCCGTTCAGCCTGGTGGCCATCGGTGGAGTGACTTGCCTGTACGCCTTCGCGCTGCCGGCGCGTCGACGGGAGAGCTAGCCGGTGGCTCCGGACAGGCTCAGAACCGACCAGAGGCTCGGATCACGGTCGAAGGGGAAATCCTCACCGAGTGCCAGAGCCTGGTCGCCCATCTCGTTGTCGTGCACACGGTAGCTGAACCCGATCGCGTCGATTGTCTCGGTGTCCCAGCCATGGAGTGCGGGGGCCGCAATCCATCCCCGCAGCGAGTAACCGTCGTCGGTCAGTTGTGATGCCACTCGCAGGGAATCCGGGGGTGGCGGTGGAGCGTCCTCTCGAGCGCGAGCGATCGGGCGGGGGACAGACACCGGTTCATCCCCGCCACGGCCTCCGCCGGTGGGCAGAAAGGTGAAGGCGTGACAGAACCGTGAGGCACGGTGGATTGTCTGCGTGTTGCGGGTGTCGATCCAGACGGTCAGCCCGTCGGACGTATCTGGTGAGGCTTCGAGGCAACGGGCCGGCCGGTTCTTGTCCCGGACCACCAGTTGCACCGCCAGTCCCGTGTCGTGCCACGCCAGCCACACGCTGGCGAACGGGGGCTGTGTGACACCGGTTTCGGGTTGGGAGAGTCCCTGGAGATCCGGTAGTGGGGACAGTTTGTCCAGCGGCGGGAGCGTGTCCCTCGTGCCCGGGGGGGCGGCGATCCGGGCCACCTCCAACTGGTAGCGAAACAGAAATCCACCGGGCAGGACTGTGGACATGAGCGTGTTGTCGGTGGAGCCGAGGTTGGGAGAGACATGAGGTGTGGGGCTCGAGCGTGTATGGTACGCGGCTACTGTTCGTCTCGACAGGTCGCCTTCCTCTTGGACCACGACCGGTCCATCCACAATGCCTGACGATTCCCGCATCACCGACAGGATGATCCAGGTCCGTGGGGCCCGCGTGCACAACCTGCAGGGATTGGACGTCGACATTCCCCGCGATCGGCTGGTAGCGATCACAGGAGTCAGTGGCAGTGGCAAGAGCACCCTGGCACTGGACGTGATCTTCGCCGAAGGGCAGAGGCGGTTCTTGCAGGGACTGACGCCGGGACAACGGAGCCGGTTGGATCGGTGGGAACGGTGCGATGTGGATCTGGTTGAGGGGCTACCGGCGGCCATCTGCATTGACCAGCGATCCGGATCGACGGCTGCTCGCAGCACGCTGGCGACGACCACCGAGATTCACAGCCACCTGAGGTTGCTGTTTGCACGGGCCGGCTCGGTGCACTGTCCCGGCTGTGGTCAACCGCTCGAACAACGCAGCCCCCAGGCGATCGTCGACGTGTTATTGGGACTGGGGGAGAAACGGCGGGTGATGCTGCTGGCTCCGGTCGTCTCTCGCCGTCGTGGCAGCCAGGTCGAGACATTTGAGCAGTTGGCCGGTGATGGGTTCGTCCGGGCACGGGTGGACGGACAACTGGTCGAACTGACTCCTCCGCCCGAACTCGATCCCCGACGAAACCACTCGATCGACGTCGTGATCGACAGGATTGTGATCCGCCAGGGACTGGGAGCCCGGCTGCAGGACTCCGTGGAACTGGCCCTGCGGATCGGGTCGGGACGGCTGGTGATCAGTGTCGAGACGCCCGAGGGGGGCTGGGATGATTCGCTCTATTCGAGCCGGCTGGCGTGTGCCGATTGTGAGTGGAGCGCCCCGCCGGTGGAGCCCAGGACACTGAGTTTCAACAGTCCAGAAGGGGCTTGCGAGACGTGCCGTGGCCTGGGGCAGGTGATTCCGGAAGGCGAACAGGCTCAGGACGGCGATGCGGATCATTGTCCGGACTGTGATGGCACCCGCCTGGGCGAACTGGCTCGATCGATCACCTTTTCCGGTGAGACCATCACCGGCCTTTGTCGTTTGACCGTCGGCGATGCGCACCGTCGCCTGGCGGAATGGCTTGCCGAATGCGAAGAGGACGAGTCCCCCCGGGCGATCGTGGCCCGGAAGATTCTGCCTCTTGTCGTTGGTCGGCTGGGGTACCTCGAACGGGTTGGCCTGGACTACCTGACGCTCGATCGCCGCACACGAAGCCTGTCGGGTGGCGAGTTCCAGCGATCCCGGCTGGCGGGGGCACTGGGGTCGGGCCTGGTTGGAGTGGCCTACGTGCTGGATGAACCGACCATCGGTCTGCATGCCGTCGACACCGGTCGCCTGGTGTCGTGCCTCGAGGATCTCAGGGACCAGGGCAACAGTGTGATGCTGGTCGAGCACGATCTCGGAGTGTTGCGTCAGGCCGACTGGATCGTCGACCTCGGTCCCGGGGGCGGTCGCAACGGCGGCCGCCTGGTCGTTTCGGGAACCCTGGATGATGTCCAGGCTTGTCCGGAATCGGTCACCGGGGCCTGCCTCAGTGGGCGTTCGGCGGGCGAGCCACGGGTACGGCGGAGTACCGACCAGGACAAGGCGGTGATTGTCCGGGGGGCCGATCTCCACAACCTCCAGGACCTGGAGGTGATGTTTCCGCTGGGGGTCCTGTGTGCGGTGACCGGAGTCAGCGGTTCGGGGAAGACCTCGTTGGTCAGTGGCACTCTGGTTCCGTCATTGATAGCGGAGTTGTCCGGTGGCGGAACCGGCGTGGCCGAGGTGGCCTGGGTGGGTGAGAAGGAACTCGAACGGGTGGTGTTGGTCGATCAGTCATCGTTGGGGCGATCGCCCCGGTCGACTCCGGCCACCTACACGAAGATCTGGGACGAGATTCGCGGCGTGTTTGCCCGGACCCGATCGGCTCGGGCCAAGGGCTACGACGCCCGCCGGTTTAGCTTCAATACTGATCCGGGCCGCTGTGGTGAGTGTGGCGGACGGGGGCACGTGACCATCGAGATGCAGTTTCTTCCCGACCTGGTTGTGCCGTGCCCCGAGTGTGACGGGCAACGATTCAACCCCGAGACATTGCGGGTGAAGTACCGCGGCAAGAGCGTGGCCGACGTGCTCTCGATGTCGGCTGGCGAGGCGGTGGGGTTCTTTGAAAACCATCCGCGAGTGGTCTCGCTGCTGCGAACCCTTGTCGACGTCGGACTGGGTTACCTGGTCCTCGGTCAACCGACAGCGACACTGTCGGGAGGCGAGGCCCAGCGGGTCCGACTTTCGGCCGAACTGGGCCGAAGACGTCGGGGTTCGACTCTTTTTGTCCTCGATGAACCGACCACCGGGCTACACGCTGCCGACGTGGCGAGGTTGATCGATGTCCTGGATCGCCTGGTCGACTCGGGACATTCGGTGGTGGTGATCGAGCACCATCCCGAACTGATCTCGTCAGCTGACTGGGTGATCGACCTGGGGCCCGGTGGGGGCGATGGAGGAGGCCGAGTGGTCGCAGTGGGGACGCCTGACGACGTCGCGAAAGATGCCGAGTCGGCCACCGGTCGCGTCCTGGTTGACACGTGGGCCGACGCCATTCCCAGGCAACTGTGACGTCCACGTTGACGAGTGGCCAATGACCCGCCACGAGTCATTGGCCACACCGGTTGTCGGATTGTCGATTTACGCCTTGTTGGCTGCAGCCTCCGCCTCCTCTTCCTCCTCCTCCCAACTCATCACCTGTTCCTCGAAATCCGTCACGATGCTCTTCTCTTCGTCCGCCTCGTCATCGACGACTTCGTAGCCACCTTCGACCAACAGCGTGGCGTGGTCCGAGCCCCGTTCGACCTTTCCATCGTCAGAAACGGCCCGCCACCATTGCAGGTGGGGCCAGTCGCGGCGAACGGTTTTCAGACAGGTCAACATGGCACGACCCTTCGAACCGGCACTGAATCCCGCACGGCGGGCGATCGTCGTATAGGTTCCGATTTTCGAGGCCCGCTTGAGTTCCCACAGCACTTCGGCCACTCCCTGTGCCCGTGTCGATGTCATCAGTCGTCTCCCCGAACTATGCGACGGTTTCCGGCAGGATTTGCATCCGCAAATCAGCCTGCTAGGGTCCATTGTATCGGCCGTCGGAGAACTCCTCAACGGCTCCATTCGTCCCCAATCCACCTGGACCCAGGTGGATGCCCGATTAACCCCGGCAGAGCTATGACCGAGTGGTACGAAGACGACGGCGTGCGGTTCGCCTACCCCGAATCGTGGGAATTGATCCGCGAAGAGACCGAGGGCGGAGTGACGTTGACCGTCAACGGTGACGGCACATCGTTCTGGACCCTGGCTCTTTACCCCAGCAGCATGTCGTCGGCGACGGACATGATCGAGTCAGCGGTTGCGGCCTACCGCGAGGAGTACCAGGAATCGGACGTGTATCCGGTCGAGGGAGCGTTGTGCGGTTTTCCGTGCGAGGGTCGGGATGTCGAGTTTGTTTGTCTTGAGTTGATCAACACCGTTTCGCTGCGGGCGTTCGAGACTCCCGGGTTCACCGCGATGGTGCTCTTCCAGGGCACCGATCATGAACTTCGTGAGACCCGCCCAGTGCTCGAAGCGATCACCAGGAGCCTGTCTCTGACGATGCCGACCGTGTGGTCCGCCGAGTTGGGCGACGGGCGAGATTTCGAGTGAACCTCGGCCGGGTTGGCTGCGACGCCCCGGGAAAGTGCACAGAGATTTCCGGCACCGGTGTTGTCGTCCAGCAGTTGACCAACTCGAAGGCTGGCACGCGTCGTATCTCGATCTGAAACAAGATGTTTCTCGCGAGTGTGAGGGGATCGAAGGTATGCTCACGCCGACGTCCCCGGCCGGGCGTTGTGCTGCTGTTCTGCTGGTTTCCGCGGCGTGGGGGGCGGACGATGAACGAGCCGCTGGATGTTGATGCGGTCTGCGGCAAAGCCAAAGAGTGCGTCCGCGGAGGTGATCTGGACCAGGCCATCTCGTTGTTCCAGCAGGTGCTGGAGGTCCAGGAAACCCACGCCGCAGCCCGCGAGGGAATTGCGGCCGTGACGCCTTGCAGGCTCTCCGCGACCACGAGGCGAGCATGAAGAGTGACTAAGCCGGGGCTCAAGGGGCGTCGGGAAACCGGCTTGTCGAAACCGCGGTGGTGACGGAAAGCTGTCCATTGTCCGTCACCGTCACACTCACAGCGCCGTGGCCGCGTGTGCTGAGAATCACCGCGCCGGGTCCGTAACATTGCCTGAGCGCATTCGGGGTCGAGTCGCGTCCACCGCTGACGATCACCCAGCCGGGTTGTGACCAACTGGCCCACTCCCGAGTGTTGGCCCGTGGGCTGCCGTGGTGGGGGGCGAGTATCACATCGAGAGCGGGTGTGGGACTGCCGAGAAGTTGTTGCTGACCCTCGTCTTCGAGATCTCCGGTTAACAGCATGCGTCGACCGGCGTAGGTGATCTCCAGAACGACACTGTTGCTGTTGTCGGTGGGGCCGCGGAAACTGGCGGCGGGATGCCGCACGCGGATCGAAACGTCCGGGTCCAGGATCAGCCGGTCGCCGGCGACAACCAGTTCGACCGAGGCCCCTGCCCGGGAGGCCCTGTCGCATAGGTCCAAAGTCTTGGGTTGTCGTGCGTCCAGAAACGTACCAGAAGTGACCAGCGAACCGGTCGGGAACCGGTCCAGCAGCCAGGCAGCGGATGAGAAGTGGTCGCGGTCGGCGTGCGAGATGACCAGGGCGTCAATCCGCCGCCGGCGGCGGTGCCAGAGTGCGCGACGGATTGTCTCGGCCAGTCGACGTGAATCTCCCAGCGTGCCCGCGTCGAAGAGCAGGACAGATCGGTTTGGGCATTCCAGGACGATCGCTCCACCGTGGCCCGAATCGAGAATGGTCAGGACCAGTTGGTTGGGCTGTGGCGGTGCGAATGCCGTGGCCAGGCCGCCGGACAGCGCCGCCGCGACTCCGACCAGGCACAACGACCGCGGCCGCCGACGATGGCAGCTGACCACCGCCGCGAGCAGGAAGTAAAACAGCAGTAACCAGGCCGACGGAGGGGCGGGGATCGAGACGAAAGCCAGGGGACTGGAGGCGGATGTTTCCGCGATGGTGAGCACCGTGCCGAGCAGGTGATCGAGCAGACCACCGATCCCCCATCCGGCACCCGGCATCCAGCTGCCAAGGGCCAACAGTGTGAAACCCAACCACAACGCTAATCCGACCAACGGGATCATCAGCACATTGATCAGTAACCCGACCGGTGCGACCAGTCCGAACCTGGCCGCGACCAAGGGGGCGGTAACACACCATATCGCTACTCCGACCAGCCACGCCTGAAACATCCTCCTCGCCATCCGACCCAACATGCCGTGGGTGCCGGAAATCGGTATCACCCGCGCGGACAGGGGCGCAGACCAGGCCAGGGCCGAGACGGCCAGGAACGAGAGTTGGGCTCCGGGACTCTGCAGGTCACCCGGACGAATGATCAGAATGACCAATGCGGCCAGGGCCAGCGAATTGGACGCGGCCGCGCGACGATGGCGAGGTCGGCCCACGACTCCGAGGACGACCAGGATCGTCGCCCGTAGAACCGAGGGCCGCAATTCGGCCACCAATGCGTATCCGACCACCGAGATGATGATCGCGGTGGTCGTCGCGACCGGACCGAATTGCAGCAAACGGGCCAACACCCAGATCAGACTGGCCAGCAGGCCGACATGCAGTCCCGAAATGGCCAGTAGGTGCATCGTTCCACTCCGCATGAACATCTCGCGATGGTCCCGGTCCAATTCCTCCCGGACTCCAAGCAACAGCGCGGAGGCGATCGGGGCGGTGCGGGGGGAGAGATGGCGGGACAACATCCGGGTGCCGGATTGGCGGAGATGTGATTGGAACCGGGCGAACCGGTCTGCCACTCGGGTTGATGGTCCGTGGACAGTGATGCTTCGAACCGATTCGACCAACAGCATGCCGTGGACGCCACGCCTGGCCAATGACCGTCGAGTGTCCCAGCCGCCCGGATTTCTTGCCGAAGGTGGACGTTCCAGCCAGCCGGTGATCGTCGTCCGATCACCCACCAACAATTTCGCCGCCGCATCGCGGACGATCACTCGCAGATGCCCGGTGACCGGCCGATGAACGCCGCTGCGACGAATCGACTCGACACACATCTCGGTCCGAGTCGTCGGTTTGTGGTGCGGAGGAGAGTTTGGAGGAGGCGGGCGGATCAGTGGGGTGGTCGTGATGACTCCATCCAGTTGCACCAGTTGACGGCTGTCGGTGATGAATCGGGTCAGGGCATCGGTCGGGGTGAGTGACCGGGCAGCGTGCTGTCGGTATGCCCCGGCGAACAGGACGGTCAACAACAGGCAGGCGGTGGCCGTCCGGCCTTGGTCACGCCAGCGACACCAGGCCAGTCCCGACGCGGCGGCTAGAGCCACGCTCAGATGTCCAGGGATCGGTCGGTGCAGATCCCATGCGATACCTGCAGCGAAGGCAACCGCAATTGCGAGCAGTGGGCTGCGGGGAGTGGAGGTGTCCATCGGCTCGGTCGCTTCCGGCGACGTGGCCCCGGTGTCTCCCCGGTGTTGAGCCTACCAGCGTTGATCGGATTGGCAACAGGTGATCTGCCGGTTGCGTTTCTAGGCGATCACCGCATCGATGGGACGCCCGTAGTCGATCTCGAGTCGCTTGCGACCGGGGATCTCCAGCCGTTTGGCATCAAGGCCCAGTTGCTGCATCACCGTCGCGTGCACATCGGTGACGTAATGGCGGTGCTCGGTGGCGTGGAAACCCAGTTCGTCGGTCGCCCCGTGGGCGATGCCTCCCTTGAGGCCCCCGCCAGCCATCCAGATGCTGAAACCGTAGGGGTGGTGGTCGCGGCCGCTGGAGTTCTGGGCTCCCGGTGTGCGGCCAAATTCGGTGCCCCACACCACCAGGGTCTCGTCGAGCAGTCCGCGGGCTTTCAGGTCGCCGATCAATGCGGCGATCGGCTGGTCGGTCTCGAGACACACTCTGGCGTGGCCTGTCCGGAGGTTGCTGTGCCCATCCCACCGGCCGGCACCGCCGTTGGACCCGTGAAAGATCTGCACGAACCTTACGCCCCGCTCGACCATCCGACGGGCCGCGAGGCACTGCTGGCCGAAGGTCCGGGTGGTGGAGTTGTCTATCCCGTACTTCGACCGGGTCGACTTCGTTTCGCTGGAGAACTCCATGACCTCCGGAACCGTCATCTGCATGCGGTAGGCCAACTGGTAAGACTTGATCCGGGCCCGCAGGGTGGCGTCGTCGGGGTGTTCGGCCGCCGTCAACTGGTTCAGACGGTCGAGCAACTTGAACTGGCCCCGCTGCTCCTCGCGGTAGAGGGCTCCGCCGGGTGTGGCAAATGGCAGGGGACGTGCCGGGTTGACGTCCAGTTGCACGCCGTTGTGTTCAGGGCCGAGGTAGTTGGCCCCGTGGGCCCCCTGGCCACCACAGCAGTCGGCGATGGGAGTGCCCATCACGATGAACTGTGGCAGGTTGTCATTGAGTGATCCCAGGCCGTAGTGAATCCACGAGCCGACGGTGGGGAAGAACCCGTCGAGGGAATGCCGTCCGGTGTGAAACTGCAACTGCGCCCCGTGGTTGTTGTCCGTCGTCCACATCGAGCGGACCACGGCCAGGTCGTCGATGCACTCACCCAGGTGAGGCCACCAGTCGGACACCTCGATCCCGCTCTCGCCCCGTTTCCTGTATCCAACCTGCAGCGGATAGACCTTGGGCCAGATGTGGCCGTTGGCGTCGTCGGGGACAACGACCCGCACGTTCTCGTCGACGAAGGGGTTCTTCAACGTCTCGGCAAACGGTGTCTTGTCAATCGAAACGCCGGCGTACTTGTTCAAGGCCGGCTTGGGATCAAACGTCTCCATTTGACTGGCGCCACCGACCATGAACATCCAGATCACGCTCTTGGCCCGCGGAGCGATATGGGCCAGTCCGTCGGGAACGGAGGTGGTGGGTGCGGCGCGAGTGATGCCGTCATCGGCCAGCATGGCCCCCAGCGCGACGCCGCCCAGGCCACGGGTGGTATCGAGCAGAAAGTCGCGGCGATTGCTTCGTGCAAAATCGGTCATGGGGTCACCGGATCGTCAGGAACTCGTTGTGGTTCAACAGCACCAGCACCAGGTTCTCACGGGCTCTCAGATGCGGCTGGTCGGCAGGGGGAACCGAGATGGTTTGGCCCTTGCCGAAGGGGGTCAGCTTCTTCGGCTGGCCCAGCAACCGGGCCTGGCCGGCAAGGAACTCCAGGCAGACGGTCCGTTCGGTCGCACTCGGATCGCGGCCCAGGATTGTCATGAAGACCGTCTCGAGATACCGCAGGTTGTTTGCCGGGGTGTTCGCGAGTCCGATCGCCTGATCCAGTCGACGAGCCAGCCGCCGGGACTGCTCGATTGCCATTCGGCTGTTGATCAGCGCCAGGGCCTGCTGCGGCACGACCGTCACGTCTCGCCGGTAGCACTCGTGGGTGCTCGCCGCGTCGAAGAGGTCCAGGAAGGTCATCATTTTTTCCGGGGCGTGTCGGTAGTAGATGCTGCGGCGGGAGGTCGAGAGCCCGGTGCCGGCATCCAGTTCGGGACCACCCATGCGGGTGTCGAGTCCACCACAGACCCACAGCACGCCGTCGCGGACCAGTTCGGATTCCAGCCGCTTCGAGTTCATCCGCCAGAGATACCTGTTGTCCGGATCACGACCGCGGGTTTCGGACTGGGGCGGCGAGGGACTGGATGACATCCGGTAGGCGGACGAATTCATCATCAGGCGATGCAGGTGTTTCATATCCCACCCGCTTTCGATCAACTCGACAGCCAGCCAGTCCAGTAGCGAGGGGAAAACCGGTCGTCGGCCATTGTTCCCGAAATCGAAGACCGATGTGACCAACGGGCTGCCGAAGTGACGCATCCAGATGTGGTTCACGCAGACCCGAGCGGCCAGCGGGTTGCGACGATCGGTGATCCAGCGAGCCAGTGCCAGGCGACGACCGGTGCTGGTTGCCGGGTAGGTCTTCGTCAATGGCGGGTAACTGCGGTCCATCTTCTTGCCGGAGATGGCCTGTTGTGCCTGCTGCAGTTGTTTGTCCAACTGCTTGCGTTGTGTCTTGGCCTTGGCGAGTGCCTTGTTGTCCTTGGTGCCCGTGGCGCGTCTTTGTTCGGCGACATTGGCCGCGAGGTCGGCTTCGGCCTTCCGGAGTACCGAGAGGCGATGCAATCGGGCTGCTTTGAGCGACAGTGCCGGAGATTGGTCCGAAGGAGAACCGGACAGACGAACCTCGTCGGCGGAGATACGTGCCCGCAGGCTGGTCAGGGCGGCTCGTGCGGCCTCGTTCTGTTTCGCCGATGTGTCCTGGTTGAGCCGTGCTTGCTGAAGATCCACAACGGCGGTTGCGGTTTGAGCCAGGACGAATTTCGCGTTCAAGGCACCGGCACGGATCGAATCGAATTCGGCTGCCGCGTCATAGGTCCAGATTGACAGGGTGCCGCGCCGACGGGACGGCAGACGGAACACGAGCTGCCGCTTGCCGTCGATCCAGGCATTGAGCCACTGTCCACGGACATCAAGTCGCAACTCGTAGTCCCGGTTCCTCTGGAGCTTCAGCGGACGCTGTCCGCCGGTGGGATAGGTGGCCTGGCCGTTGACCACTCGCGTGAACTGGATCTTTGCTCCCCCGGGGAAGGCGCTCAGGTACACCCCCAGCAGGTTGTCCGCATCGATCCCGTCGAAGCCGATACCGACCGAGTGGTAGGTCTTCCCGCCGATGATCTTCAATTTCAGAGTGACGGAAAAATCGGCTGGATGGGGTTCGGTGGTCGAGCACATCTGCCGGGTGTCAGCAACTTGAGACTGGATCAGCCGCGACCTCTTCCAGGTCCACTTGCCTGTGGTCATTTTCCAGAGACGAGGACGGGGCGTGGAAAAATCATCGGCGAGGAACGGAGGGCCAACAATCGGTGCGGCGCCGGGGGCCGGTGGCGTTTTCGTCGGAGTCGTGGACGATCGCACGGCCTTGTTGGCGGTGGCGAGTTCTTTTTGGCGGAGAGCGACAGTCGCCTCGGCCTGTGACAGCAGAGCCCGACGAACCGAAGCACGGGCACCCGGGTAGTAGGTTGTCGCGGGCAACTGAACCGGGGTGACCTGGAAAGGCTGCTGCAGCTTCAGGAATTCGGGGACCGATGCTGCCAGCGGGTGGTTCTTGTCAGGCCGCTTGTCGTTTCCACGTTCAAACAGGTAGGTCGGAGTGTCCAGCTTGGCGTCATAGGCCAGAGACAGGCCGTGTTTTTCGGTATCCATCTCGCCGTCGATCGGGTCGGTGCGGATCTGATGCGGCTCAAAAATTGCGCGGAACCGGTAGTAGTCCTTTTGCGCGACGGGGTCGAACATGTGGTCGTGACACCGAGCACAGTTGATCGTCAGGCCCAGGAAGGCCTTGCCGGTGTGTTCGATGGTCGCATCGAGCCACGTGTTGCGGTTGAAGAGGTAGTAGTTGCGAGCCAGAAAACCGGTCGCTCGCAGGGTCTCAGATGTCGCTCCGGGCAGTTCATCTGCTGCCAGCATCTGCTGGACCATTTCGTCGTAGGGTCGGTCGGCGTTGAGCGAATCGACGATCCAGTCCCGCCAACGCCAGATGTGTCGGCTGCTGTTACGAAGTTGTTTCTGGTAGCCGTACCAGTCGCTGTATCGCCAGACATCCATCCAGTGACGTCCCCAGCGTTCACCGTGGCGAGGGTTCTGCAGCAGTCGATTGATGGCGTGATCCCAGCGGTCAGGGCGTTGGTCGTTGAGGAAAGCGGTCAGTTCAGCGGGGGTCGGTGGCAGTCCCACCAGGTCCAGTGCCGCGCGTCGCAGCAACACCGCCGGGGGGGCAGAGTGAGAGTGAACCAGTCCCTGTTGACGGTGTTGTGTGGCCAGGAAAGCGTCGATGGGGTTGCGGATCCATGCGGAATCGGTCGGACGAGGCACCGCGGGACGTACCGGAGGACGGAAGGCCCAATGGTCAGTCGGATCCGACTCGGGCAACTCGTCGTCCGGATGCTTGGCGCCGGATCCGATCCAGGCCGTGAGCGTCGCGATCTCGCGAGCCGAAAGTGCGGCCCCCTCCGGAGGCATCCTCGTCTCCTTGTCCTGTGACCGTACGCGATGCAGCAGGCGGCTTTTGTCCGGTTGCCGCGGGACGATCACGCTGCCGTTCTCGGACCCCTTGAGCGCGGCGGCGGCGGTGTCGAGCCTCAGGTCCGCTTCCTGTTTGCGGACGCCATGGCAACGGAAGCAGTGCGCCCGCAGAATCGGTTTGACTTCGCGGTCGTAGTCCGGCTCGGCGGCGACGGCCGGTTGCAAGGCGGTGACGACGAGCAGGAGAATGCGGGTGGCCATGGTGTTTCGGTTGTCCAGGAGGCTGCCGAACCCGAGTCTATCAACCGGGGGTGTCCCACGGATATGCTTTCACCTTCGCGAGTTGCGTTCCCCGAAAACACTCGATTGGTCCACTCACCATGAAAAGCCCGTTTCCCGAATTCGAAGCCGCCGTCCGCTTTCTCGACAAGCAACTGGACGCCATCCGAAGCGTACTCGAAGAATTTCCCGAGGAGGCCATCTGGGAGCGTCCGGGTGAAGGAGTTGTGTCGCTGGGCAACCTGGTCTGCCATGTAGCCGGCTCGATGCGTGACTGGTTCGAGAACGGACTGGCTCGAGGCAACTGGATTCGGGAACGGCAGTTGGAGTTTGATCGCAACGATGGGCCGGATCGTGCCGGGCTGCACGCATTGCTCGCCGAGACCCGAACCCATTGTGAGGGCTTTCTGGCCGGAGTGACCGAGGAGAACTGGGAGGATGATCGGCAGTTCCGCGATCGCACGCTTCCGGTGCGGGAGGTGTTGTGGCACCAGGTCGAGCACGTCGCCTACCACGCCGGCCAGGCGGCCTTACTGCGTCGATTGACAGGGGGCCTGCCGCCGCGGCCGTAGCCTTGGCGTTGCCATCGTGGGTAGAATCGACAGTCCATATCGAAACGTGGAGGACGTGGTGATGCGAACGGCGATCGTGCTGAGTGTTGTGTTGTGGGCATCACCGATCGTTGCTGCCGACTGGCTTGGGTTCGGAGGCACACCGGCCCGTGATCATCACACCGGTGAGACGCTGGCGACGAAGCTGCATCTGGCCTGGTCCCGCCAGGCTCGTTATGCTCCTCGGCCCGCGTGGCCTCGCGACGACAGGATGTCGTTCGACAAGTCCAGTCGCGTGGCGGTTGCCGGCGGTCTCGTGTTCTACGGCAGTTCGGTGGACGGTCGCGTCCGGTGTCTGGATGCCGAAACCGGACAGACGCGGTGGACGTTTGCCACTGGCGGTCCGATTCGTTTTGCCCCGGCCGTCTGGCGAGACCGACTGTTTGTCACCAGTGACGACGGCCACCTGTATTGCCTGTCGACGGCAAACGGGGTTTTGCAGAAGCGATGGAGGGGTGGCCCGACGGATCAGCGGGTGATGGGCAACGGTCATGTCATCTCGCGTTGGCCGGCTCGCGGCGGTGTCGTCATCGCCGACGGCGTCGTCTACTGGGCGGCGGGGATCTGGCAATCGGAGGGCATTTTTATCCGCGCCCAGCGAGCCGACTCCGGCAAGCTCCTTTGGCTCAATGACAAGTCCGGTGGCATCGAGATGCCCCAGCCGCACGGTGGTGCGACTGCCAAGAGTGGTGTCACGGCACAGGGCCACCTGGTGGTGACCGGCAACCGGTTGCTGGTGCCGACTGGACGGGCGGTTCCGGCCGTCTTTGATCGTGCCACCGGCAAGTTTCTCTTTTACCGGTTGCAACAGAACACCCATCGGGGTGCCACCGCGACGATGGGGCATGGCCGGGTGTTCATCAACGGTGGCCTGGCGTACGACCTGGCCACCGGAGCACTGCTCAAGGGCCTGGGGGCCGGCAGTGTTGCTTCGGCCGGTAAGACGCTCTGGCGAGGAACCGGTACGACACTGGAGAACTGGGAACTGACCGAGCGGATCGGCAAGGACCGCAAGGGGAAGCCCGTCACAGTCCGTGAACTGAAACGCCATTCGTCGCTGGCCGATGTCCCCGGTGGACAGGGAATGCTCGTGGCCGGAACCACGGTGGTCTCGGCCGGCGAAGAGACGATCGCCCTGGTCGATGCGGCGGCCGGGAAAGTGACCTGGAGTCATCAGGTCGAGGGCATGCCCCACGACCTGGCCGTCTCGGACGGTCGCCTGTTCGTGTCCACCGATTCCGGCCGCCTGTACTGTTTTGGTGACAGGCCGGTCAACAAGCCGGTGAACTACTCGCCTTCGAAACCTGATGCCAGACCTGACGATCCGGCGATTGCCGCCGCGGCGACAAGGATTCTCGAGACGTCCGGCATCAACAGCGGTTACTGTGTCGACCTGGGGTGCGGTGACGGTCGACTGGCCAGCCAATTGGCCAGGAACAGCGACCTGTTCATCTTCGCCGTCGACCCCGATCCTGCGCGGGTGGCGGACGCTCGTCGTCGCCTGGCCTCGGCGGGGTTGTTGGGCAGTCGTGTCACAGTCCACCAGGGTCGGCTCGAGGCCACCCAGTTTCCCAAGTACATTGCCAACCTGGTCGTTTCCCAGCGAGGACTTGCTGGCCAGGCCAAGCCAGGCCAGCTTGATGCCGAGGCTCGGCGGTTGCAGAGGCCGTGGGGTGGTGTGGTGGCCATTGGCACCACCGACGACCTGAAGTTCGACACCCGGAAGGGACTGGCCGGAGCGGGGACCTGGAATCACCAGTACTCGACCCCTGCCAATACACTCTGTTCGACGGACCCGATTCGGGGCCCGCTGAGGGTGCTGTGGTTCCACGACGTGAACCTGGAATTGCCCAGCCGTCACGGCCGGGCTCCCTCGCCGCTGTTCCACCGCGGTCGGTTGTTCGTCGAGGGGATGGACGCGTTGCGGGGAGTCGACGCCTACAACGGCCGCACGCTATGGGAGTTCGCGCTGCCGGGCATTCTGCATCCCTACAATGCCGACCACATCGTCGGTGTCTCGGGTACCGGCAGCAATTTCTGCGCCAACGGCGACAGCGTCTACGTCCGTGAGAAGAACGTGTGTTATCGGCTCGATGCGGCCACGGGAAAGGTGCTGGGCACCTTCCCGGCGCCACCCCACGCCGATGGGAAGAAGGCCCAGTGGGGATACATCGCCTGCGAAAATGGACTGCTGTTCGGTTCACTGATCAACGAGCAGCACATTGTCAGGCACGCCTGGCGACCGGCCGACATGAGCCGACTGTTCACGGAGTCGAAAACGTTCTTCGTGATGGATGCCAGGACCGGGAAACTGAAATGGCGATACGACGCCAAGCGATCGATCCGGCACAATGCCATCGCGATCGGTGACGGGCGGGTGTTCCTGATCGATCGAGATCGCGCGCTGATCGATCTGCTCGACGAGAAGGCCGCTCGTCGGGGCGCCAAGGATGGAAAGCCACCGGCTCATGCCACCGGTGAACTGGTTTGTCTGGACGCGGGCACTGGCAAACCGGCCTGGCAGAACAAGAAGGAGATCTTTGGGACGGTTCTTGTCTTCAGCCAGCAGCACGACATGTTGCTGATGAGCTACCAGTCGACACGGTTCAAGTTGCCCTCGGAAGTCGGGGGCCGGATGGCGGTGTTCCGCGCCACGGAGGGTTATCGTGTCTGGGACAAGAAGATCGACTACATCACCCGGCCCCTGGTCAACGACCGCACGATCATCACTCAGCCGGCACGGCTGGACCTGTTGACCGGCGAGGACGAACCGTGGTCGTTCAAGCGGTCTTACGGTTGCGGTCAAATGGCCGGGTCGAAGAACTTGCTGCTGTTCCGTTCGGCGACGGTCGGTTACTTCGACTTCACTCGCAAGGCGGGGACCGAGAACTTCGGTGGGATCCGGCCGGGGTGTTGGGTCAACGCGTTGCCGGCCGGTGGACTTGTCTTTATCCCCGATGCGTCGGCCGGCTGCCGTTGCAGCTACCAGAACCGATCCTGGGTGGCGCTGCAGGGACCCGATGATGACTCTGCGGACGGTCCATGACCGAGGCGAACTCAACCGGTCTCGTGTCCGACCCGGTCTCGCCGCCGGGCCGGTGCAGACCTTCGCGGTTGACCACCCTGCTGCTGGTGCTGGTACTGGTGGTCCCGCTGGCCGCCTGGGCCATCATCCATGAGCTTCCGGTATCGTCATCCGGTGTTCCACGAGACATCGGTTCGGTGATCACCGGAACCGACGACCCCGGATGGCAACTGGAGACGGTGATAGCGGCCAGGCGCTCCTGGATCACCAACGTGCAGGTCGTGGATCTGGACGGTGACGGAGTCAACGAAATCCTGGCCTGCGATGCGGGCGAGAACCGCATTGCGATCTGTCGCCGCCAACAGCAAACGTGGTCGGTCGAGACGTTGGCGGAGGACCTGTTGGCACCGGCCCACGCCGAACTGGTCGACCTGGACGGGGATGACGATCGTGATCTGGTTGTCTCGTTGCTGGGCAACATTCAGCCCGACGATGGAGTGGTCGGCCAGGTGGTGTGGCTGGAACGGACCGAGGCCGGTTTCCGGCGTCACCTGTTGCTGGACGGTGTTCGACGAGTGGCTGATGCCCGGGCCGGCGACCTCGACGGTGACGGCGACCAGGACCTGGTGGTGGCCGTTTTCGGTTACGCGAGGGGAGAGGTGCTGTGGCTGGAAAATGATGGGCAGCAGGGGTTCACGTCGCATCGGTTGTTGAACGCGCCCGGGGCCATCCACGTGCCGCTGTCGGATTTCGATGGAGACGGTGACCTGGATATCGTGACGGTGGTGTCCCAGGACGAGGAGGAGGTCTGGGGTTTCGAGAATCTGGGAAGGGGCCAGGGGGCCGCTCGGTTCCGTGCCCGTCGACTGTGGTTCACTCACAATCATGACCTCGGCAGTGCCGGACTGGTTCCCGTGGACTTCGACCGCGACGGTGACATGGACCTGCTGTTGCCCACCGGCGACAACTTTGAGTATCGCCACACCTACCCTCAGCCGTACCACGGTTGCCTGCTGATCCGAAACGACGGCGACTGGAAATGGACGGCCGAACCGTTGGCCGACCTGGGGGGCACGTACGCCGCGGCGGTGGGCGAGATGGGCGTTGTGCTGGTCAGCATGTTCAATGCCTGGCAACAACACGGTGCGGCCAGTGTGCTGCTGGTGCCGCGGCGGCCTGGCGGTGTCCAGGCCGGCGGCCGGCGGCCGGCCCGGGTGATCTCGACTCGCCCCTCCCACCTGGCGACAGTCGATTGTGGAGATCTGGATGGTGACGGTCGCGACGACATCGT
>DLVV01000388.1:41189-44761 GCA_003445035.1 Planctomycetaceae bacterium
AGGGCGGTCGATGACACCGACTCGATCCGGACTGCTGCGAATCCTGTTGGTTGGATTGTTGATCGTCGAATTGTCAGTGGTCCGCGATGCCGTCCGCCGGCAGCGCCGCCCGCGTCCTGCCAGGATCGACATGGAGGCCCTGGACCGGGCCACCGCCAGCGAGATGCAACGGTTGTGGCAGACGGCATTCGATGATGGAGGTGGTGACAACTGGCAGAGGCTGGCCGAGTGTTTTGCGGTGTACGGGTATTTTCCCGAAGCGCTGGAGACTTGCCGGGGGGCGAGGTCGAAGCTGGGAGCAGGCGACCGGCTACAGCCCTGGCGATCGTTGTACTGGGAGGGATTGATCCTGGATCGACTGGGGCGTTCACGAAAAGCGGTCGAGGTGTTTGGAGAGTCGTTGAAGGTGGCTCCGCCAGCACAGCGGCCGATATTGTGGCACCTGGTCGGCCGCAACCGGATGCGACTCGAAGAGGTCCGCGAAGCGGAAATCGCGTTCGCACGGGCCGGCGATCTGCAGGTGGCGCGTTACGAACGGGCACGATTGATGGTGCGGACGGATCGACCCCGTGAGGCGATTCCGATCCTGGATAAACTGTTGTCCGAGGATCGCAATTTCTACCAGGTCCACCACTGGAAGGCCCGGGCGGCCGAGGCTCTCGGAGAGCAGTCGTTGGTCGAGACACACGACCTGCTGGCCCAGCAGACATCCCGGAGCCTGCCGACTGACCCGGTCGTCGAACACCTCCTGGCTGAAGCCGACCGATTTGGTTTCTGGGGCCGTTTGGCGGAAGCGAGGCAGATGATCCAGAGAAGAGACTTGCGGGGGGCGATCGACAGGCTGCGACGGCTGCTTGGAAAGGACCCTCACCCGGCAGCAATCCGGCTGTTGGCCAGCGCGCTGCTCGAGGCCGGACAGTTCGATGAAGCTCGGGAAATCCTGGGCAGATTGCGGGGACAGGCGGCGATGGGACCGCTGGACTGGTTGATGACCGGAGACGTGCTGGACGGACTCGGTCCGGAGCATCGCGAAGGGGCGGTCGCGGCCTGGGAGCGATCGTTGCGGCTGCGACCGACCGAGGCGGCCCGGACGAGGTTGTCGCGGCTCCGTCGCCGACCCGGTTCCCTTTGATTCCTCGGTCGACGGCCGTCTGTTAGTCTGGTTGTTCGGGGAACCGATCCCCTTTCAGGAGTGTGAGGTCATGTGTGGCATCGTGGGGCTGTTGATCAGGCGGGCGGAGATGCGCGCGTCGCTGGGTCAACTGGCGGTCCCGATGCTGGACTGTATGGGAGATCGGGGGCCCGATTCGGCCGGATTGGCTGTCTTTGAGGATCGGGTCGAGACGACGGGGCTGGGGTTCAGCCTGTACTGGCCCGGGGGTGGGGATGACTGGGACGCGTTGCTCCAGCAGCATCGCCAGGTTGCCGGTGATGAGGTGTCGCTGGACGCGAACGCCGACAACGCATTACTGACCAGTCCGATGTCACCAGCGGCGGTGACCGAGTGGCTGGAACAGGGATGGCCCGGCGTCGACCTGCTGTCTGTCGGGAGCCGCATCCGGTTGTTCAAGGACGAGGGACACCCGCGGGACATCGCGTCGCGGTACGGTTTCCAGTCGCTGGTTGGCACCCACCTGGTCGGACACACGCGGATGGCCACCGAGTCGATGGTCTCGCCCGCCCACGCTCATCCGTTCACCGCCGGTGAGGATTTCTGCCTGGTCCACAACGGTTCGCTCTCGAACCCCAACAGCGTGCGGCGGCGGCTGCAGCGACGGGGGATCGCATTCCAGACCGACAACGACACCGAGGCGGGATGTCGCTACCTCGAGTGGCGAATGCGCGAAGGCGACAGCCTGGAGGAAGCGATCGAAGCCTCCTTCGAAGAACTCGACGGGTTCTTCACCTTCCTGATGGCGACCGCCGACAAGATGGTGCTGGTACGGGACGCGTTCGCCTGCAAGCCGGCTGTCGTGGCCGAGACCGAAGATTACGTGGCGGTGGGATCCGAATTCCGCGCCCTGGCCCATCTGCCGGGCGTCGCCGAGGCGAATGTCTTCGAGCCGTCTCCCCAGACGATCTACTCGTGGTCGGTGGTCGAAGCGGGATCCACGCAGACGACGGCGGTGGTCTCATGAGCGACATCCGCGAATTCGATCTGGCCGAGACGAGCGTGCGTGAGTTGAACCGGTACCTGCACGGCGAACTGCGCGATTCCGATGTCGCCCGGATCAGTGTCCAGAACCCCAACGGACAGCACAGCATCGGCGCCGGACTCGATTGTCCGGTCGAGGTCGAAATCCATGGCCACGCCGGGTACTTCATCGCCGGGATGAACAAGCAGGCCCGGGTGACGGTGCATGGCAACGTCGGCTGGAGTGTGGGCGAGAACATGATGTCCGGCCAGGTTCGTGTGAAGGGGCACGCCAGCGAATCGGCGGGAGCATCGGCTCACGGCGGCCTGCTGGTGGTCGACGGTGACGCCTCGAGCCGCTGCGGGATTTCACTGAAAGGCGGCAACGTGGTTGTGGCCGGTGACGTCGGGCACTTCTCGGCCTTCATGGCCCAGGCCGGCACGATGGTTGTCTGTGGAAACGCCGGAGCCAATCTCGGCGACTCGCTCTACGAAGCGGTCATTTACGTCGGCGGGTCGATCGACAGCCTGGGTGCCGATGCTCGTGAGGAACCGATGGAAGCCTCCGACGTCGAGACACTTCGTGGGCTGTTGTCCGAGGCGGGCCTGGAAGGCGACGCCGAGAACTTTCGACGGGTCGGGTCGGCTCGATCGCTTTATCACTGGAACGCCGAAGCCCACCAGGAGTACTAGGTCGCGTGAACGGTCCGTCCGAACAGGTTTCGCTGCCGCTTGCCGGCGGTCCCGAACAACTCGAGGCCAGTGCGTCGTTCGATGCCGACGTGATGGCCTACATCCGTCGGGCCACCCAGTGTGGTCTCTACGACATCCGTGGCATGGGTGCCAAGCGGCGTCTGCCGACCTTCGATGACCTGGTCTTCCTGACGGCCTCGGCATCGCGGTACCCGCTTGAGGGGTACCGCGAACAGTGCACCTCACGAACGGTCCTGGGAGGGCGATTTGCCACGAAGCCGATCGAGCTCGAAATCCCGGTGACGATCGCCGGGATGAGTTTCGGATCGCTGTCGGCGTCGGCCAAGGATGCGCTGGGGCGGGCGGCTTCGGAGATGGGAACCTCGACCACGACCGGCGACGGGGGAATGACTCCCGAGGAACGCCGATCGTCCAAGACGCTCGTCTACCAGTGCCTGCCCAGTCGGTACGGTTTCAATCCCGACGACCTGCGGCAGGCCGACGCGATCGAGATCGTGATCGGGCAGGGGGCCAAACCAGGTGGCGGTGGCATGCTGCTGGGGCAGAAGGTCAGTTCGCGGGTGGCCGGGATGCGGACTCTCCCCGAGGGGATTGACCAGCGGTCGGCCTGCCGGCATCCCGACTGGACCGGTCCGGATGACCTGGCGATCAAGATCGGGGAACTGCGGGAGATCACCGACTGGGAGAAGCCGATCTACGTGAAGATGGGTGCCACGCGGGTCTT
>DLVV01000388.1:45093-56564 GCA_003445035.1 Planctomycetaceae bacterium
GACGACGTGAAGTTGGCGGTCAAGGCGGGGGCTGACGTGGTGGTGATCGACGGCATGCAGGGTGGCACGGCGGCCACGCAGCAGGTCTTCATCGAACACACCGGCATTCCCACGCTGGCGGCCTTGCCCCAGGCGGTCGAGGCACTCGAGGAGATGGACATGGCCGGGGAGGTCGGGCTGATCATTTCCGGTGGTATTCGTACCGGTGCCGACGTCGCCAAGGCCCTGGCCCTCGGGGCCGACGCGGTGTCAATCGGCCAGGCCGCGTTGATCGCGCTGGGGTGCAACAACCGTTGCCACCACGATGGCGAGGGCTGGGTGGATGTGTCTGACGACTACCAGCAGTTGGGTACGGCACCCGGGTTCTGTCACCACTGTCAGACCGGTCGCTGCCCGGTCGGTATCACCACTCAGGATGAACTTCTCGAACAACGACTCTTGCCGGAAAAGGCCGCCGAGTGGGTCCGCAATTACCTGCAGGTGGTCAACATGGAGGTCACGACACTTGCCCGGGCCTGTGGCAAGTCCGACGTGCATCACCTGGAGCGTGAGGACCTGGCCGCCCTGACGGTCGAAGCCGCCGCCATGGCCCGGATTCCCCTGGCCGGCACCTCCTGGATCCCCGGTTGCAGCACGTCGAACACCGATCCAGGGAGTTGACCGGTCGCGTGGCACGCGGCCGCAGACGCCTGTAGTATGGGCGGCATCTGGCAGTTTCTATCGGGGCCGGGAGACCCGCGATGACGACAAGGGACGAAATCAAGGCGAGGATCGAGCAGGACGGAATCGAATTCCTGCTGGTGCAGTTCGTCGACCTCAACGGTACCGCCAAGGTCAAGATGGTGCCGGCCAGTGAACTCGACGCCTGCATCGACAGTGGGGCCGGGTTTGCCGGGGCCGCTCTCTGGGGACTGGGCCAGGGACCTCACGACCACGACATGCTGGCCCGGGTCGACCTGGACAGCTACACCCCGCTGCCGTGGAAACCCAACACCGCCCGGTTGGCGGGCAACCTCTACGTCGACGACGAGCCCCATCCGTTCTGTGCGCGGACCAACATGGTGAGGGTGCTTGATGCCGCCCGCGAGCAGGGATACCTGTTCAACATCGGGATGGAGCCCGAACATTTTCTGGTCACCCGCAACGAAGACGGATCGATTTCTCCATGGGACCCGGGCGGTGTCGATCACCTCGAGAAGCCCTGCTACGACTTTCGCTCGATGGCTCCGGCGATGGACTACCTGCAGGAACTGACCAGTTCACTCAATGCACTGGATTGGGGGGTCTACCAGACCGACCACGAGGACGGCAACGGGCAGTACGAGGTCAATTTCGACTACCAGGACGCGCTGACCACCGCGGACAGGGTCACGTTCTTCAAGATGGCGACCTCACAGATTGCCGCCAAGTACGGTGCGATCGCCACGCACATGCCCAAGCCGTTTGCCGATCGCACGGGCAGCGGGCTGCACGTGCACTTCCATGTCGCCGATGCCGAGACGGGTGGGAACCTCTTCCTGGACGAATCGGATGCCCGGGGGCTGGGACTCTCGCAGTTCGCCTACCACTTCCTGGGTGGCGTGCTGGCCCACGCTCCGGCCCTGGTGGCCGTCACCTGCCCGACGGTCAATTGCTACAAGCGTTTGAAGCTGGGTTCGGGACTGCAGGGAAGCCGCTCGGGATTCACCTGGACGCCAGCCTTCATCAGCTACGGAGACAACAATCGCACCCAGATGATCCGCACCGCCGGACCGGGCCACGTTGAGGACCGAACGGTCTCGGCCGGTTGCAATCCGTATCTCGGCCTGGCCGCCTACCTGGCGGCCGGACTTGACGGAGTCGAGAATCAGATCGATCCCGGGGAACCCAACCTCGGGAACCTTTATGAGAAAACGCTCGAAGAGATCAGCGAGGCGGGAATCAGCATTCTCCCGCAATCACTCGGGGAATCCCTGGCCGCGTTGAAGAACGATGCGGTGGTCCAGGGGGGACTGGGCGTGATTGCCGACGAATTCATCGATGTCAAGACCCGCGAACTCGAGACCAGCGAACAGCAAGTCACGTCGTGGGAGATCGACCGCTACTTGACGTTGTTCTAGCGCGGAATCGGAGACGAGGCACACAGGGATGGACCGGTGTCCGTGGATGACCGGGGCCAGCAGGGAAGGGAAGACGGCGTGTCGGTAATGATTCCGTGTCCGCACTGCGAGCGGCGTCCAGCGGGCGAATTTCACTTCGGTGGCCCGTTGCGTGACCGGCCCGGGCCGGAAGCACCGACCGGGGAGTGGATCGCCTACACCTACGACCAGCCCAATCTTCGGTCAGTCCAGTGGGAGTGGTGGTTCCACCGTGCGGCCTGCCGGCAGTGGTTCCTGGTCCGCCGCGACACCCGGACCAACCAGGTGTTGGAATCAGCGATGCCCGGCGAGGTGGCAACCGGAATGCCCGAAGGTGAGGCCGGCGATGAGTAGCCAGGAGGGCCCTTGCACGTTCACCTTTGACGGCCGGTCGATCACCGCTGCTCCTGGCCAGACGATTGCCGGCGCGCTGCACCAGGCCGGTGTGCACGTGGTGTCACGGAGCTTCAAGTACCACCGGGCCCGCGGCCTGTTCTGCGCGACGGGCCGTTGTCCCAACTGTCTGTGTACGGTTGACGGTGATCCCAACGTGAGGACGTGCGTCACGCCGGCCAGGCCGGACATGGCCGTTCGCAGCCAGAATGCGTGGCCGGGACTGAAGTGGGACGTGTTGTCGATTTTCGACCGCCTGCACCGGTTCATGCCCGTCGGTTTCTATTACCGGGTCATGCACAAGCCGCGGTTCCTCTGGCCCGTGTTTGAGGCAATCGTCCGCCGGATCGCCGGACTGGGACGTGTCGACCGTCAGTCTGGCGGCCGACGACGTTACGACCGCCAGACGTTGCACAGTGACGTGGTCGTGATCGGCGGAGGCTGGGCGGGAATGCACGCCGCGATTGAGGCCTCGCGTGGTGGTTGCGATGTGACGCTGGTGGATGACCGTGAGGAACTGGGCGGGCACGCATTGTTTGACCCGGTTTCGTGGGTGGAACGCGAGCCCGAATTTCTGTCCACGGTCCAGGCGGTTGTGGATGATCCCCGGATCCGGGTGTTGAAGAGGGCGACGGCGTTTGGCTGTTACGAGGACCGGCTGGTGGCTGTCCAGGCCGGAGATCGGATGATCCGATTGCGAGCCGGCCAGGTTGTTGTTGCCACCGGCGGGTGGGAGAAACCGCTGGTCTTCCCGGGCAATGATCGTCCTGGCGTGATGTTGGCCAGCGGCGTCCAGCAGATGTTGTGGCGGGACGGATGCGAGTTTCCCGGTGACGTGGTCGTCGTGACCGACAATCCGAGTGGCTACCACGCGGCCCATGCCCTGAGGGCCAGGGGCACGCGGGTCGTGGCTGTCGTGGACCACAACGAGACCCCGGCAGCCGATCCCGGTGACCTGCCGGTCCGGACGGGACAGACCATCCATTCTGTGAGTGGCAGACGTCATGTCACGTCCGCGGTTGTCGGGCCGCTGGATGCCGCGGCGGCTTCAAGCGAATCGATACGCTGTCGCTGGGTTGTCCAGGCCGTCGGATTCACGACAGCTTCCGGGTTGCTGGCTCAGGCCGGTTGCCGATTGGTCCACGACGAGTCGCGTGACCTGTTCCGCGTTGATCGCTTTGCGGACGGCTTCCGTGCCGCGGGTGCGGTGAACGGAACCTTCGACATCGACGCGTGTGCCCGTGAGGGGCGGCTGGCTGGAGAAGTGGCGGCGGCCGGGGAGGGGGGCGGGTCCATTGACATAACGCCTTCGGAGACTTCGCCACCGGTGCGGCGGCCCCCACAGGGAAAGAAGGCGTTTGTCTGCTTGTGCGAGGACGTGACCGAAAAGGACCTGTTTGATGCGGTTGCCGAGGGGTTCTCGAACATTGAAACGCTGAAGCGATACTCCACCGTCTGCATGGGGCCCTGCCAGGGCAAGATGTGCCAGTCCGGTTCCATTGACGCGTGTGCCCGGGCCAATGGGAAGACTGTTGCCGAGACCGGTCGGACGACAGCCCGTCCGCCCGATCAGCCGGTGCCATTGGGAGTGTTGGCCGGACGAGCTCCACATCGGCACCTGGTACGACGAACGGCATTGCACGACTGGCACACCGAAGCCGGTGCGGTGTTCCTTGATTCGGGAGCCTGGAAACGGCCCGAGTCGTACGGCGATCCGTCAGCCGAATACCAGGTGGTACGCGAGGGGGTTGGCCTGATCGACGTGTCGACTCTCGGCAAGCTCGAGTTGCGGGGCCGCGACGTGGCCGAGTTTCTCGAGTTCGTCTACCCGAACCGTTTCGCGAAGTTGAAGGTCGGCCGGGTGAGATATGGAGTGGTCTGTGACGAAGCGGGGATCATTCTTGATGACGGCACGATCGCTCGCCTGGAAGAAGACCGCTGGTTTCTGACGACCACCACCGGTAACGCCGATGGAGTGGATAGCTGGTTTCGCTGGTGGCTGGCCACCCGTCCCGACTGGGACGTTCGGCTGACGAATGTCAGTGGAGCGACGGCGGCGATGAACCTGGCGGGGCCGATGAGCCGGCAGGTGCTGTCGGCGGTGTGCGACGGCGACCTGTCGACCGAAGCGGTGCCGTATCTTGCGGCATCGCAGCTGACCGTTGCCGGCGTGCCGGCGATCGTGTTACGGATCGGGTTCGTGGGAGAACTGGGATACGAGATCCATGTGCCCAGCCACCTGGCCGAGCACGTCTGGCGTGAGCTGATGGCCGCCGGTGCCGAGTCCGGGATCCGTCCGTTCGGTATCGAAGCCCAGAGACGTCTGAGGCTCGACAAGCAGCATCTGCTGGCCGGACAGGACACCGACGCACTGTCGAATCCCTTTGACGCCGGGTTGCCCTGGATCGTCAAGCTCGACAAGCCCGACTTCGTTGGCCGGAGTGCATTGCAGAGGGCCCAGGGACGTGAACGGGGCCAGCAACTGGTCGGTTTTCGGCTCGAGGGGGACCGGGTGCCGCCGGAGCCGTCCCTGGTGCTCGTTGACGGGCGGCTCGAAGGTCGTGTCACCAGTGCCCGTTATTCTCCGGTGGCCGGGGCAACCGTCGGGCTAGCGTGGGTGCCGGCCGAGTCGGCCGGGAACGGCCAGCAGATCACCATCCAGTTGGACGGACAACTGGTCAATGCCGTGGTTCAACGTGAACCGTTTTACGATCCCGAGGGCACCCGGCTGAAAAGCTGAGCGATAACAGGACCACACCGAGATGATCTCACCCAAATCAGTTCCGACGGCCCGCGGCCCACTGGTCGCCTGGCACCGTCGCGCCGGCGGGCGGATGGAGACGGTCGGGGGCTGGGAAATCTGTGTGAGTCATCCGGCCGAAGATGGCCCGTCCGCTGACACCGGCAACCTGCTGCTCGACTGGTCTCATCGGTCGGTGACCGAACTCGGAGGGCCGAGGGTCGGCGAGTTGGTCCGGGGCCTGGTCGGCACCGATGTGGCGGTTCGTCGAATGGCGGCCGGTCGCGCGGGGATCATCTGCCGGTTGACACCGGCCCGGGCGATCATTTTCGGCGACCCCGGTCCCGAGGTGCTCGGCGATCCAGCGGTGGTCGATGTGACCGGCGGCTGGGCGACGATCGTGCTGTCCGGCCCGGATGCGGTCAACATTCTCTCGCTGCTCACCACGGCGGATCTCCGCACTCGCGCGATGCCGGTGGCTGCCGTCCGGCAAGGTCCGATCGCCGGCATCAACACGCTGCTGTGCCATTTTGCCGGACATTGGGAACTGCACGGCTGTCCCGATTCGATTGTGTCGCTCTGGGAAGCCCTGCTCGATGAGGGCCAGGCTTATGGGCTCCAGGTCGCCGGTGCGGAACGTCTGGGCGATGTGGTGACGGTTGGCGGTGGTGGCGAGGAGGGCCAGTCGTGACGGATCGGATGTGGCGAGATCACGACCTGAAGGACGCCTACGATGTCGTCATCATCGGAGGCGGCGTTCACGGACTGGCAACGGCCTATTACCTGGCCCAGCAGGGCGTGACCAACGTCGCGGTGCTCGAGGCCCGCTACGTGGGGTTTGGAGGGTCTGGCCGCAACACCGCCATCGTTCGTTCCAACTACCGTACACCCGAGGGCATCGCCTTCTATGATCACTCGGTCAAGCTCTACGAGAAGCTGGCCGGTGAACTCGACTACAACATCATGTTTTCTCAGCGGGGACACCTGACGCTGGCACACACCGAACGGGGTGTCAGTGGTCTTCGTGAACGGGCCCTGACCAACCAGCTCTGTGGGGTCAATTCGCGGCTGATCTTCCCTGACGAAATCCGCCAGCACGTTCCCGACATGCAACTGGAAGGGTCGCTGCGATATCCGGTGATGGCCGCACTGTACCACCCGTCCGGTGGAATCATCCGGCACGATGCGGTCGTGTGGGCCTACGCCCGAGGTGCCGATGCGGGAGGAGTGCACGTGCACCAGTTGACCGAGGTGACCGACCTGGAGGTGACTGACGGGGCGATCAGCGGCGTGATGACCAACCGGGGGCGGGTCAAGGCCGGTGCGGTGGTCAACGCAACGGCCGGTTACGCCAGCACGATCGCCGCGATGGCCGGTCGGCAGATCCCGCTCGAGACACACCCGCTGCAGGCGTTGGTCACCGAGCCGCTCAAACCGTGGCTGCATTCGGTGATTGTCAGCTCGACGCTCCACGTCTACGTCTCGCAGACGGATCGGGGCGAGCTGGTGATCGGAGCGGAGGTCGACGACTACGCGAGTTACTCGTTGCGAGGCACACTGCCATTCGCAGAGAGTGCGGCGACACACCTGCTGGAGCTGTTTCCGTTCCTGGCCAATGTCCGGATGCTCCGGCAGTGGGCCGGGCTGTGTGACATGACCCCCGATTACTCGCCGATCATCGGTGAGGATCCGTTAGTCAAGGGGCTGTTCATGACGGTCGGTTGGGGAACCTACGGCTTCAAGGCCGGGCCGGCTTCGGGGCACCTTTTGGCCGAGATGATCGCCAGCGGCCGCACGCCGGAACGGCTGGAGCCGTTTTCTCCAGGCCGGTTTGCCGAGGATCGTCTTGTGGGCGAGAAGGCGGCGGCCAGCGTGTCGCACTAGCGGGCCTACAGCGTCCATCCCTTGCGGTATTCCCGCTTGACGATGGCAGCGGCTTCGGGGCAGTCGACAGCCTGTGCGGCGGCGGCATCCCAGGTGATCTTCTTTTGGCCGAGCCGGTACGAGAGGTTGCCCAGGTGACCACATTCGGACAGCAGGGCCCCGTAACGGAAGTTGCAGGTGGTGTTGGTGTTGCCGCTGCGGATCGCCTGCAGGAACTCGTTGTGGTGTCCCACCGAGTCGGCGATCGTTGGCTTGACCGGCTTGGCATCTTTTCCGGCAGCCATGAACAGCTTGCGGGTCGTGTAGTCGGCCAGGACACGGCCATCGGACCCCTCGAAGAGCACAGCTGAGCCCTTGCCGTACGATTCGGCCCCCTTGGGCTTCAATCCACCGTGGTACCACGTGATGTGGACGGCCGGCCGGTCTTCGGTTGCATCGAAGTGGTAATCGACCTTCATCTTGTTCGGGCACTGGTTGTCGCCGTTGTGGCCCTTCTGGCCGGTGGCGTGAACGCGGCTGGGGTACTTCAGTCCCAGGGACCAGTACGGCAGGTCCATGTAGTGGCAGACGAAGTCGGCGAGTTGTCCGCCACCGAAGTCCCACCAGTAGCGCCAGTTGAAGTGGAAGTGCGAGGTGTGGAAGGGGCGGGCTGGTGCGGGGCCGAGCCACCGGTCGTAGTTGACGTGCTTGGGCGGAGTGCCCTGCTTGACGCGTTGTCCGACGCGGACACCGCCACCCTGCCAGACGTGCACCCGCCGGACTTCTCCGATCACACCACCCTGGACCATCTCGACCACGCGACGATAGTTGTTCTGCGGATGGTTGTGGATCTGGTTGCCCATCTGTGTGACCGCCTTCCGCTCGGCGGTCAACCGCGAGATCACGCGGGCTTCGTGGATCGAGTGTGTCAACGGCTTTTCGCAGTAGACGGCCAGGCCGCGTTTCAGTGCTGCGACAACCGGGATGGCGTGCATGTGGTCGGGCGTGCTCACGACGACCCCGTCGAGATCCTTGACGTCAAAGACGCGTCGGAAGTCGTCGGTGGTCTTGGCCTTGGGATGTTTGGCGGCGGCGGCGGCAAGTCGCTGGGCGTCTATGTCGCACAGCACGACGATGTTCTCTCCGCTGACGCCCGACAGGTTGGCGCCTCCACGTCCCGCCACTCCGATGACGGCCAGGTTGAGCTTTTCGTTGGCACTTCGCTTCTCGGCGGCTTCGGCCGCGGTCCAGTTGCCGGCCAGCGGCAGGGTTGTGCCTGCGGCAACGGCGGCCTGGAGGAAGTCACGGCGGGAGTGGTTGTGCTTGTGGCGAGAGGTCATGGGGAACTCCGAGTGCAAAAGAAGGCTGGAGCCATTCGACCCGATTGCGTTCCGAGATGCAATGGCCCGCCTCAGGCCGGTTCACCCAGGGCGGCTTCCAGTTCGCTCAGCAACTGATCGAGACGGAAGGGCTTGTAGAGCACGGCCTCCAGGCTGCCCGACTGGCGGGCCTGGACGATCGAGTGCGACGGATCGTAGCCGAAGCCCGTCATCAGGATCACAGGCACCGAGTCGTTGATCTCGCGGAGCTGGCAAAAGCACTCGTAGCCGGACATGTCCGCAAGCCGGATGTCGGCCACGACGGTGTCGTAGTGGAACTGTCGAAGCATCAGGCAGGCCGACTCGCCGTTGTGAGCCGTTTCGACCTCGCAGCCGAATCGCTCGAGCAGTTCGTGGGCGGCACGGCGAATCGTGTCGTCTCCATCAACAAACAGCACCCGCTTGTCTCGAAGACGTGGCCGTTGCTGGCGTCCGGGTGGCGGAAGATGACTGCGTCGTGGAGCAATCGACTCGCCCACCTCGTGCACCAGTTGCTTGATCTCTCGGGTGTGTTCCAGGATCTGGTTGAGTCGTTCACAGACGTCGGGTTCGTGGCCGATGTAGCGTTCGAGCACCCAGGCGGCGTCGTTGAGGATCACGTCGACGGGTCCGGCCACTTCCCGAAGGATCCTCTCGGTGCTTTCCGAGACCGTCGTCGCCTTTTCGGCCACGAGCAGTTCCAGCGTGTTGAGGGCGACAGAGAGTTCACGGCTGAAGAGTTCCAGAAACTGCAGGTCGTCTTCTGAGAACGCGCCGGGTTTGGGACTCTCGACATTGAACGTGCCGAGGATCTCGTCGTGCAGCATCAGTGGCACGGTCAGTGAACTGCGAGCATCGGGCGCTCCGGCCAGGTACAGGGGATCACTCTCGGTGTCCTCACACAGGTAGCTCTTTCCCGTGGCCGCGACGAAACCGGTCACACCGTTTCCATCGGGACGTGCAAACAGCTTGCGATTGGCCGCGTCGTCTCTCATGCCGATCGCCAGCAACGGCAGCAGTTCCAGCGTCTCCCGTTCGGTCAACCGGATCTCGAGGTTCTCGTATTCGAGCAGGTCGCGGGTGAAGTGCGAGATCTTGGCCTTGAGCAGTTCGATGCGATCTTCGACGCTCATCTCGAGGATCTCTTGCGGCATCAGGTCTCCGAGTTCGAGCCCGGCCTGGTGGATCGCGTTGAGCTTCTCCTGCTGTTGGACCTGTGAGGAGACATCACGAACAAGGGCGATCAGGGAACCAACCTCGCCGTCGTCAGAATTGGTCTCACCGTCCAACAGCGGCGTGACATGCACGTCGTAGAACCGCTTTTCGTCGAGCTTCAATGTGCTGCGTGCCGGTTGGGCTCGGCCGATGGCGGTGTGGAACGGACAGAGGTCCGGCCCGAGGATCTCCGGCGATCCAAACAGGTCGTAGAAGCCGAGACCGATGGGCAGCTCGTCGCTCTGCGCCAGCTCGCGCAGTCGATCGTTGCACCACGTGATTTCGAGAGAGGGGTCGAGGACGGCCACACCGGCCGGCAACTGTTCCAGCACCTCGCTCAGTGCCATTTGCGACACGGCACTCTGCTCCGCCTGATCCGAAGAATCGCGGGATTATAGGAGCGTCCCTCGCGGTGCGGCAACAGGATCTGCCACGGAATTTTCTGTGGGGTTCGTTTTGCCGAGGAACCGTTGTCTAGACACCGGACCGGATGAACAACTCGTCGCCATCCTGGACGACATAGTCTTTCCCCTCGATGTGCCACAGCCCGGCCGCCTTGACCTCCTTCTCGCCACCCAGTTCCAGCAGCTTGTCACACGGAGTCACCTCCGCACGGATGAATCCCCGGGCGAGGTCCGAGTGGATCGAGTCGGCGGCATCGACGGCGGTCAAGCCGCGACGGAGCAGCCAGGCGTGGACCTCTTTCTCGGCACAGGTGTAGAAGGTGATCAGGTCGGCGGTTTGCAGGATCGCCTGCATCAGTTCCTGGCGACAGCTGCCGGTGAGTCCAAGTTCCGAGGCCATCTCGGCGCGGTCGGTCTCGTCGAGTGCTTCGAGTTCGAGTTCGAGTCCGACGGCGGCGACCATCACCTTGTGGCCGGCCGTCTCCAGGGCGGCAACGATGTCGGAGTTTGGATCGGGTTCGGCGGTGTTGATCAGGACCAGGCGTTGCTTGAGTGTCAGTAGAGAGAACGAGCGGGTGATCCGTTCCTGGGTTTCGTTCAGTTCGACACCGTCCAGGTTGAGGTCACGTTCCAGGGCTTCGGACAGGGGCCTCAACGCCTCGAGCTCGGCCTGCAATTCGTCCCGATCGGGACGTGGCTTGGTGGCATCGACTTCGAGCCGGCTGACCCGGTTGGAGACGATCTGCAGGTCCGCCAGGGCCAGCTCTTCCGAGAAACGATCGACTTCCTCGATCGCCTCGGCACCGCTGAAGGCACCGACTACCTGCACCAGCGCCTGGGCCTCGCGGATCACTCCCAGGCGTTGCGTGTTGACATCCTGCTGTCGCGGATCGAGGCCCGGAGTGTCGAACAGTTCGATCCGGGCAGGAACCTCCTTGCCGGGCCGATAGTGCTTGACCAGGGCGTCGAAACGGGCGTCGGCGACGGTGGCCAGCCCGACTTGTCCGCTGTGTGCCTTGGATGGATCAGGGGCGGTTCCGGTCAGCAATTCGAAGACGGTGCTCTTGCCGCCGCCCTGGAATCCGACGAGTCCGGTTTTCATGGGCATGTCCCGGTCACGGGTCTGATCGAGGGATCAAAAAAAGGACTCGCCGCCGATTGCGGGGAAGGCGTCACGATAGTGGTCGATGCGAGGTGTTTCGGAGTCGTCTTCGAAAAGAATGCCGACGATGTCGAAGCGGGCCGGGCAATCGAGAAGGTCGTGTTGCTTGAGGTAACTGAGGGCCAGGCGTGTGAGTTGCCGTTGTTTGGCTGGCGTGATCGATTCGAACGGGGATCCCGCTCGCTCGTTGCTTCGGGTCTTGACCTCGACAAAGACCAG
>DLVV01000020.1 GCA_003445035.1 Planctomycetaceae bacterium
TGCCCGCGGCCATTCCAACACAACCGACCCGATTGTGGAAAGCGCAGCCGAACAACCGGCTCCGAATCGGTTTTGCCGTTGTCCGCATGGCGGGCAGACGTCGGGTGCCAGAGTGCCCGGATCAATCGTAGGACTGCAGGTAGTGACTGTGCCGGATTCCGGGTTCGAAGGCATACAGCTTCGCGCGTTTCAGGTGGAATCGCAGCCTGATCGGACGTCCCTGCAGCAGGTGGCAGTTCTTGTGGCCCTTCCAGGTCACGACGTGGCGGACGCTGTCGGTGGTGATCGGGGCACAGTCGCTTGCGGAGAATCCCTTGATCGGTTGTCCCTTCACATCAAGGGCCTCCACGACCAGCGACCCGCCTTTTGCGTTGGCATTGACGACCAGCGTGTCACCCAGGAACACGATGGGCTTGGTTGTCAGGGTGCCCTTCCGGTCCGTTTCCACCGACACGAAGCCGTCCAGCCTCAGCGTTGCCAGGCCGATGGCGTGGTCCGGCTTGTCCTTGTGCAATGCGGCCCAGTGACGGGCACTGATCCCCGCGTAGTAGAACCGGATCTCATCGCCGACGACCAGCGGCGGATGGTGTGGGTAGATCTGACCCCAGTCCCAGTCCTTCTTGAATTTGCCGTAGGGAAGAAACGTTGCGCCCTCAGCCGCCTGTTTCCAGTCCCGATCCTCGCGGAGTTGCTGGGCGGTGATCGCCCCGTCATTGAGCACCCGCTGCCAGGTGACACCGTTTCGACTGAAGACCAATTGGGCATCGACCCGGTCCATCCACAGCTTGTCGTCGGGAATCGGCGTCTTTGTCTCACCGTGATACGTGTTGAGCAGTCCCACGTAGACGCCCGCGTAGGGCATAGCCGTCATGGTGTAGTGATTGGTCGCAAACGGCTTGTCCAGGTTGCTGCTGGTACCGCCCAGGCGAGATTTTCCGGGAATCACCGTCAGCTTGGGTGACCAGTGAAGAAAATCGGTGCTCTCGATGCGGGCGATCTTCCTGATGTTCGGCGGCCCGAAGCGGAGATAGGCGACGTAGCGGGCCAGTCGCGCGTCCCAGTACGGGCAGATTTGCGTGTCGCTGTAAGGGATCAGCGGGTTGCGAGCCTCGGCCTTCCAGTGGATTCCGTCCGCCGAATACGCCACACAACTGGACAGAGTTGACTTGAGACCGGGTCGGGCCGAATAGGTCATCTTGAAGCGACGGCCGGGATCCGGGTCCCTTCGGTCGATGAGAATCCCCGGCGCGCTGACCCACGGTTGCTTTGGTTCGAAGATCACCAGGTTGGTTCCGGTTGACTTGTCGACAACCGGTTTCTTCCACTTGATTCCGTCTCTGGAGACTGCGTAGCCCACCTTGCCGACGTTTTCCTGGTCGCCCCAGATCTGGTACCACATCTTGTGGAGGCCATCCTGCGGATCATGCACGACCGTGCCGAAGTCGATCGCTTGCTCGTGGCGGCTCTTGCGCAGCAACGGATTGCGTGGGTGTTTGACGGGCTGATTGAGGACCTTCCTGACGCCGTCCAACCTGGCGATCACGTGGTTGTCGATGAACAACTGCTTGCCGTGGAGGATCATCGCGTTGCCGGCGATCACATCGTCGAGTTCCTTGAACGTTCCCGGCGGGGCCTTGCGGGACTGGGCGTGTGCTGAGATCGCACAGAAGGTCATCACGATCGCTGTCAGGGGAATGAGCCGCCTGGACATGACTCGGTCTCCGCTTGTTGCTGTTGACTCGAACGAGAGACCTGCGGTGACCGTTTCCGGCCGCAGGCCTGGTCCGTTTGCAGCTTTGGTGTCGCAAACGGTGGCTTCCGCATTCTACGTGGATCGTGATTGTGTAGTCTTCTGACTGGCCGATGTCTTCGGGTTTGATGAACGAATGGCCTCGGCCGGGAACGCTGTTGATCGTGTGGATTCTCACGATGCGAAGATCACGAATCATTATGCTCCTGGTGGCCCTGGTGATCATTGCCATGGCGGTGCCCGTGGCGATCCGCATCAATGAGATCCAACGCTTCAGCCAGTCTGTCACTCACGTCGCTGACACGATCCGGTCTTTTGACTCCAGACGCCCGACGGATGTTCCGGAGCCGAAATGGAAAGAGGCTGTCGAGTGGACGGCCAACGTGATCTTTCAGGACTTCTTCGCTTCCAACCCCGAGAAACTCGCCGGGCTGGAAGACCTCGAGAAAGAACTGGACCGGAAAGCCAGGGGCGATGTCGATCTTGGCACTCTCAGGTGGATCTGGGATGCGTGTGAAAATGCCTGTGGTGGTCCTGACAGTTACGGCATCCGTTTCCGGAAAGTGACGTTGCTGACCAAGGGGACGATCACCGACGCGAAGTTGCCGGACGTCTGGTCGTTGCGACGTTGCACGAACCTGGATCTCAGCGGGACCGAGATCACCGACGAGTCGGTTCCGTTGCTTGTCACGCTGACACAGTTGGTACAGCTGGACATCCGCGAAACTCGGATTTCCGAGAAGGGAACCGAAACGCTCAAAGAGGCACTCCAAAACTGTGACATCAGAAAGTAGTGCCAACTCGCTTCGACCGAACCACGGTTCCCGGCGTCCGTCGGTGTGTCGACCAGGCTGCCCGGCACCGTTTTGCCATTTCGCTGGTGCGTTGATAGGCTGAATCGGTCTGG
>DLVV01000157.1:0-815 GCA_003445035.1 Planctomycetaceae bacterium
CTCCCGCAACGCAGCGCCTACGGCAAACGGGTCTCCGACACCCCAGACAAACCTCCGCGACGATTTGCCTGCGTCTATTTTTCGAATGGGGTAGAGCCAGAACACTGGTGGGCCAAATCCGCGCCCGGCGGTATGCAATTCGGACCTGGACTGCAGCCTCTGCTTCCCTATCGTGACGACTTGTGCGTCCTGGAAGGGTTGTTCAACGCCCAGTCGGTGGCCAATCCGAGTGCCCACCTGGGTCGCATGCCCAATCTGCTCTCGGGAGCCTGGGTCAGCCTGGACCAGAATGACCTCCGTGTGGGCCGCACCATGGACCAGGTCCTGGCGCAACGAATCGGGAAACACACGGCCCTCCCCAGCCTGGTCCTCGGAATCGAGCCGACCGAACTACGGCTGGAAGACGGCCTCTCGATGCTCTACGGATCATGTATTTCCTGGAGTTCGCCGACGCGGCCCACCACCAAGGAAATCTATCCGTCGCGGGCCTTCGATGCGATCGTCGGCAACCGCCGTCAAGCCGGTCTCGACCGGACGATCCTTGACCAGGTCCTGGCCGATGCCAAATCCCTCCGCCCGCAGCTGGCAGTCCGCGATCGCGTCAAATTGGACGAGTACCTGGAGTCCATTCGCGACATCGAGCGCCGCATCGACCGTGCTGCGAACGAAGAGCGGCTCGAAGGCTGGCGGCCGACGTTGACGAAGGCGGATATGCCGCGCCCCCCCAACGAGATTCCCCAGAACGTGCCGGACCATATGCGTTTGATCCTGGATCTGATCGTCCTGGCGTTTCGCATGGATCGGACACGGATTGC
>DLVV01000157.1:1246-1371 GCA_003445035.1 Planctomycetaceae bacterium
AACGGACGGGATCCTGTGCGGGAGGCCATGTACCTCAAGACCAACCAGTTTCATGTCGCTCAGTTCGCCTACCTGCTGAGGCGTCTCAAGGAAATCGACGAGGGTGATCAGACGCTTCTGGACAG
>DLVV01000157.1:1763-4870 GCA_003445035.1 Planctomycetaceae bacterium
CTGGCCGGAGGTGGAGGTGGCTCGGTGACTCCCGGAAGGGTGCTCGATTACAGGAGCCGTCCGGTGCAGGACCGACGCGCCTGCAGTCTCTACCTCTCGCTGATGGACCGCATGGGAGTGGTCCTGCCTCAGTTCGGGGACAGCGACCGCCGGCTGGCAGATCTCTGATCGCGGCGGGAGCAGCAGGTCACGACAACAACGCGTCCCACAAGGCGGTGTCAAAATTACCTGGCCGCCTGGAAGAGGGTCACACCATCCACGTGTGACTGCCGCAGGCGGCCATCAGGCCGAGCCGTCCGAGTCCGCGGTCTCGAACCCGACGGGTGGAACGTCGGGTCTGGGGAGATGTGATTCGAGTTCTGCCGGCGCTGCTGTTGTATGGGATCGCGAGGTGTGGTCCAGGAATTCGACCGGCATACACACTCGAAGGACATTCGGATCATGTGGTCTATGATTGACGGCCGTGACCACGCGTTTCGGAAATCAATATGTCGCGCGAAAGAGAGGATTCGATGATGAACAGTGGACGACGCATGGAAACGTCGATTTTGGCAGGTTCCTTTGGCGTGCTGGCAATCCTTCTCGGCGGATGTGGCTCGAACACTGAGGCACCCGTCACCGGTGCTGCGGCGCGGACATCCGAGCTTGACTCCAAGCCCGCGGCGGACACTCTCACAACGAAACGTCCAGCGTACATCGAGACATTTGACGACGGGCCGGGCGGATGGTACGGAGGGCGAAAGTTCGAGTTGCCCGTCTGGGATGGCGTCGCTTACTGCTACGGTCCCTGGTGGACCGACGCGAACCACGCCCCGCCGGGCGCGGGGTATCTCCATATGCTTCTGTGGGCGTATACCGTCAAGAAGCACTACCAGGCCGACACCGCCTACAATCGCGCCCTGCCGTATCGGCACAGTCGCTTTGCCGAAGATGGCTACAGCACCAACCTGACCAACGCCAAGCTGACCGTACGGCTGCGTGGCCACGGTGACTTCAAAGACGCAGAATTGTTATTGCTCGTCCAGGCGCAGACGGACAAGACCACAGTCAATTCTGCTCTGACGGGACAGCCCTTCAAAATCACACGCGAGTGGAGTGAACAAACCGTCACGCTGGCACCCGACCCCGAACAGTGGACGTGCCTCGGAGCGCGACATGACATGAAGGAGGAATACGGGTGCGATGACATTGACAAGGTGTTGGCCGATGTCAATTTCGACATCATCTTCATTCTGTTCCCAGTGAAGGTGGTACCCGCTGGCGTCGAGATCGACGACATAAACATTCCGCGCGCCGTAAAAGATTACCCCGTGGACCAGCAGTACCTCCCCAAGGGCCTGGTCATGTTCGATACGGTCAAGATCGAGTACCCCGACTGATGCCATGGGCCCGGCTTCATTGTCCTTGTTGTGTCGTCCAGGACTGAACGGGAACTGGAAAGTGTCGTAATGGGCCGCGGAGTGGGCACGAAAAGTTGGTCATCCGAGTAACCACCTGAAGAAAACACCATCAGCAACGAGCGGAGAACACTCATGTTGGTTCGGTTGTTCCATCTGTCCATTGTCATCACCTGTCTGTGCTGTGCTCCGGTACACGCCCAAAGCCGCAAAGCTCCGCCGGGAATGTTCAAGGACCTGGACGACGTGATCGTTGGCCACGCGCTGATCATTCACGACAGACAGCTTTTTATCGATGACCACGTGATCGCCCATCTTCAAGGCGTGAAAAAGGTCCTCAATCGGCCGGTCAAACATCCTCGCAATCCGATCATGCGGAAGGACAAGAAGCGAGAATTAGCCATCACCTACGGCTCGGTTGTCCGCGATGAGAGGGACGGCCTGTACAAGCTGTGGTATCAGATTTTCGGGGACCTCAACGATGCCGAGAGCACGGCGGGTTACGCGACTTCGAAGGACGGGATCGCCTGGAACAGGTCGGTCACGGACACGAAGGCCGGCACCAACCTTGCCTTGTTCGATCCGAAAGAACCGTGGGTCGGCGCGCCGGGTGTCATCATCGACCGACGCGAACCAGACCCGCAACGGCGGTTCAAGATGCTGTACCTGGCCAAGCCGACGTTGAAGGCGGCGTCGCTGTCCAGCTGTGTGGCGTACTCGGCCGACGGTATCCATTGGAAGCAAGAGCCGCAGAATCCACTGATCCCGTTCAGCGACACGCAAATTGCCCCCTATTGGGACGCACGGCTCGCGCGGTATGTCGCCTACCTCCGCTTCGGCCCGCCCAACATCCGAGAGATCAGCCGGATTGAGAGCGCGGACTTTCTGCACTGGTCACCCAAGGTGACGGTCGTCAAACAGAGCAAGCTTGATGCACCGTTCGCGACCAACCACTACACCATGACGGCGATGCCGTACGCGGGAGTCTACGTCGGTTTGCTGAATACGTACCACGGCGAGACGATCAAGCCGATTCCTGACGACTCGCCCTGGATGGATCGGCTCGACGTCCAACTGGTCTTCAGCCGCAACGGAGTCACCTGGCAGAGGGTGCTTAAGGACGGAGCCATTACCGCAACGGAACTGCGAGGCGACCGCGATTGGAAACAGGCAGCCGTGCAGGCGACGTTTATTCCCGATGGCAAATTCAAAGAAGACTGGGACTGGGGGCAGATCTATCCACATCATCCCCCACTGATCGTTGGCGATGAAATTCGATTCTACTACACGGGTATCAGCGGCCGGCATTGGCACAAGTACCATAAGGACAATCCTGACCATGCTGTCGGCCTGGCCACGCTGCGGCTGGACGGCTTTGTCTCAGTGGAAACGGAGCACGAAGGGACTCTGACGACCAAGCCGCTGGTGTTCCTGGGCGATACGCTGGTTGTGAACGCCAATGCACAAGGTGGGTCGCTGGTCGTGGAAGCTCTCGACGTGAAGGGAAAGGTCATCAAAGGATTCGCCGTCGGCGACTGTGCGCGTATCACGACCGACAGTGTCCGTCACGTCGTGACCTGGAAGGGCAAGCCGGACTGTCACTTGCTGCAAGGGCGACCGATCAGGTTACGGTTTCATCTGAAGAACGCGAAGTTGTATTCATTTGAACCCCGGATTGATCACAATCATTACCTGCAATCCTACGACTGA
>DLVV01000157.1:5245-8120 GCA_003445035.1 Planctomycetaceae bacterium
CGGATGGCAGTGTCGGCCAGGACTCGATCAGCTGGGCCAGAGAGACGTGCAGTAATCAGCACAGAGGTGTGTCGGGTTTGTCCCGGAAATGGAACTCGTTTTCGATATGATGGCGTGAGATCGATTCGGAGAGACGAACGAAATGAAAATGAGCATTGGGCTGGGTTTTGTTTTCTGCGTCACGTCGGGCATCGCTGCAGCGAATGCCGGCGGCACATTGGCCGAGGACGTTCATTTCAACCGTGACGTTCGGCCGATTTTGTCGAGTGCGTGTTTCGCATGTCATGGTCCTGACAACGGAAAACGCAAGGCGAAGCTTCGGCTTGATACTGAGGTGGGGCTGAAGAACTCGCGAGATGCGGGAATCTTGCCGTCGAGTCCAGGTGAGACAGGCGATCTGCTGGATCGGATCACTTCGGATGATCCGAAGTTGCAGATGCCTCCACCGGGCTCAGGGCACAAGTTGACTCGCAAGCAGATTGCCGTGCTGCGTCGCTGGGTCAGCCAGGGGGCCCCTTGGCAGAAGCACTGGGCGTATCTTGTTCCGACTCGGCCCAAGGTGCCGGAGGGGCCGGGTTTTGATGGTGTTTCGAGCCCGGTCGATCGATTTGTCCGGAAACGGATGACGGAAAACGCGTTGAAACCCGCGCCAGCGGCAGATCGCGGGACGCTGATCCGCAGGCTTTCACTCGATCTGACCGGATTGCCGCCGACTCTGCAGGAAGTCGATGCGTTTCTGGCCGATCAGTCGCCCAATGCGTACGAGAAAGTCGTTCATCGTTTGCTTGGGTCGAAACACTACGGCGAGCGATTGGCCCTCTATTGGCTTGACCTGGTTCGGTACGCGGACACGGTTGGGTATCACAAAGATTCCCACCGCAGCGTGTGGCTTTATCGCGACTACGTGGTCGACAGCTTCAACGAGAACAAGCCGTTTGATCGGTTTGTCATCGAACAGCTTGCCGGAGACCTGTTGAAGGGCACGAAATTCGATCAGTACCGCTGGAAGGTCGCGTCCGGGCTGAACCGGATGAATCAGACGACGAGCGAAGGCGGGGCGCAGGCGAAGGAATACCTCGCGATCTATTCGGCCGACCGCGTCCGCAACACGGCAGCCATCTTTCTCGGGTCCACGATGGGATGCGCAGAGTGTCACGATCACAAGTACGACCCGTTCACGCAACGTGATTTCTACAGCTTCGCCGCGTTCTTCGCCGACCTCAAAGAGCCCGGAGTCGGGCATCCCGGTGAGACGCCGATTCCGTCAAAAGAGCAGCTCGCAAAGTGGCAGAAACTGGAAACGCAGCTCGCATCACTTCGCAAAAAGAATCCCAAGAGTGAGCGAATCAAAGCGGTTGAAGACGAGTTGAAACGGATCAGCGACGCCAAGAACTGGCCCAAGATGGTCATCACGATTCCGGGCAAAGCTCGCGACATCCGGATTCTTCCTCGCGGCAATTGGCAGGACGATTCCGGACCAATCGTCAATCCGGCGATTCCCGCGTTCCTTGGCTCGCTTCAGAATAAGGGCCGGGCAACGCGATTGGACCTCGCCAAGTGGATCGTGAGTGGCGACAACCCGTTGACGTCTCGGGTTTTCGTGAATCGCCTGTGGAGACTGCTGTTCGGTCGCGGCCTCAGCCAGACGCTTGACGACCTGGGGGCTCAAGGGCAATGGCCGACGCACCCGGAACTGCTTGACTGGCTGGCGGTCGAGTTCATCGAAAGCGGCTGGAACGTGCGGCACGTGGTCAAGCTGATCGTGATGACCGACGCCTATCGTCGCAGCTCGACGCCGACTGCCGATCAGAAAAAGCTGGATCCGGAGAACCGGTACTTCGCCCGCCAGGCACGCTGGAGACTCGAAGCCGAACTCGTCCGAGACAACGCGCTGGCGGTCAGCGGACTGCTCTCACGCAAATCCGGTGGGCCGAGCGTGCGGCCCTATCAACCGGCCAATTATTGGTTCCGACTCTACAAGGACGCCAAATACAACCAGGACCATGGCGAAAACCTGTATCGCCGCGGCTTGTACACCTACTGGCGGCGGAGCTTCTGGCATCCCAGCCTGAGAGCATTTGACGCTCCGGCCCGTGAAGAATGCGTAGCAGAACGTCCGCGGTCCAATACGCCGCAGCAATCATTGGTCCTGCTGAATGACCCAACGTTCGTCGAGGCGGCTCGCGTCTTTGCGGCCCGTGTGATTCACGAGGGCGGGTCGTCAGACCATGATCGGCTGAAGCTCGTATTCCGCTTGGCGGTTTCACGCAATCCGACCGAGAGCGAGGCGGATTCCCTGACCAGATTTGTGTCACGGCAAATGAAGCGGTTCGCGACGGACAAGGCGGCTGCCGAGAAGGTGGTCAGCGCCGGGGAATCTCCACAACCCAAGGACATCCCCCTCACCGAATATGCTGCCTGGACCGCTGTCGCGCGGGTGGTTCTCAATTTGCACGAGACCATTTCGCGCGAGTAGAAACTCAAGCCACCCAATCCCGGCCCGCTTGTGGCCAAGTGTGCAGACCAGACTGGAACCGGTCATGTCTCTCCAGCGAACACAGCTCTGTCGACGATCATTTCTCGGCACATCCGCATGCGGCCTGGGAATGACGGCTCTCACGTCGCTTCTCGGCGACGACGCCCACGCGGAATCGGCGACCGATGTCCGCAGATGGAATGGCCTGGTCAGCCCACGACACGTGGCGCCGAAAGCGAAGCGAGTCATCTTCCTTTATATGGCGGGAGGTCCCTCGCACCTGGAAACGTTCGACTATCGGCCGCAGCTCGCAAAGCTCCACGGTCAGCCGATGCCCGAGTCCTTCACCAAGGGACAGCCGATCGCGCAGCTTCAAGGCAAGAAGCTGACCTGCATGGC
>DLVV01000157.1:8458-8716 GCA_003445035.1 Planctomycetaceae bacterium
CCGCAGCATCCGTTTCGGAAGTGTGGTGATTCGGGAATCCAGATCAGCACTGTCTTCGAACATCTGCCGCAGGTCGCAGATGAGCTGTGCATCGTTCGGTCGCTGAGGACCGAGGCGATCAATCACGATCCGGCCCACACGTTCATGAACACCGGCACGTCGATCAGCGGCCGCCCGGCGATTGGATCGTGGCTGCTTTATGGGCTCGGCAGCCCGTCGAACAACTTGCCGGGGTTCATCGTGATGACATCAACCGGC
>DLVV01000211.1 GCA_003445035.1 Planctomycetaceae bacterium
ATCCAACAGGTACACGGCATGGGCTCCCATCGCCGGATCCGACGACCGTCCCCGGTCCGGTTTCATGTTGCGGAACCAACGCCGGACCAGCACCAGCAACATGCCGGCGCCGATCCACGAGGGGCATATGAACCCAAGACAAAAGACGAACGTCGATGCCAGGTCGATGACACTCTTTCCTGGGTCGTGACCAGGATTCAACATGGGAATCACCCCCAGCATCGGAGCCAGCAGGATGCAGGACCACTTCAACAGCCTGCCGAGTGACCACTCCTGTGTTGACGTGATGAGGCCCTGCAACTGTTCCTGGAGCTCCGCCGCCCGTTCTCCAAGCTGCTGCTCGGAGTCTCCTGACGAGTCTCCTGCCAGTTGAATCGATGCCCAGCAGTTCCCGTCGGCCCAGTCCACCGGGTCACCGTTTTCGTCGGATCCGACACCCATGTAGAACATGGCCACCACGGCCGGACGACAACCGAACATTTCCCCACGAAAACCCGGCACATCGTCACCGACCCGCTCGGAAAACCGGATTTCCCCCGTCTCACCCGCTTCGACAACCAGCGGCTGGGGCTGTTCCGCGTCCGGATCGTATGGCTCATCCCGCATCATGGCACCGATGCGGTAGACGCTTGCTGATCCACCGGCGTCATCCGCACCGGCCTCCGATGACACTGGCTGCAGCGGAACTTCGGTCACATCTTCCAACCGACGAGCGGTCTCAGAACCGAACACCTCGACACCGAGGCCGACTTTCGGTTGACAGTGAATCGACAATGACTGTCCGGTGGCCTCGAACCTCACGGTGCCCGAAATCATGTCCACGTCACGGTATGTCCGTTCCGGCTCGTCGAGAATCAATTCGACCCGGCAGTGTTCATTCTCGAACGTCATCAACTCTCCCCAGGACCAGTCCGACAAACTTTCCGCCGACCACCTACCTGTTACACAGCATTACGGTGAATCGTTGCTCGAATCGGCCACCGGCCGACCGTTCTCTGTTTCCACAACCGCCCGAACCCCGACGAACAGGCCCAGTCCGTTCACACCCGCTCTCCAGGATCGCCCGTCCATCGACGGCACCTCGCCGGACATCAGGCAGAACGCACCCATCTGCTGCGACTCCAGCGTCGCCAGCGGCAAAACAGCGATTTCCTCGACGTGTTCCAGGGGTTCACCGTCTTCGGCTCTCGGGTTCCATCTTTCGACATATTCCAGCCGCAGCCTCAGTCCGTCCCGTTTCTCCAGATGCAGGAAATAGAAGACCCGGTCCCGGCCATCAACAACCTGCACGAGGCTGGACGGCCGACTGGCCCGCCGCAGCGGTTCACCGCGACAGATCCGTCGCGCGATCCGGAAAAGCATCAGGTACGACTCGGGAAACAGAAAGAATATCGCGGGGAATCCGATCACCACCACCAGCCACTGGTTTCCCCGTCCGGGCCACTTCTGGTCGACCACTCCACCGAACAGCCACAACCCGATCCCGATTGCACTCAACAGGGCAATCGCACGAACCAGGGACTCAAGCAGAGATCGCTGCGACAACCTGTCTTCTACGCGTTTCCGGAATCGGCGTTCCTGGTCGGCAAGTTCGTCTTCCACCTCATCTCCGCCCACCGGCAGAACATCCAGGGGAATCCAGCCTTCTCCACGAAGGGGACGGGCGTCTTCCGGTTCGTCGACCCCGCGGGTGGTCACACCGACCACGACAGCCGGAGTGACATCCATCAGGGTGCCTGTCGACGATCCCAGTTCCCGGTCGAGTACGCGTTCAAACCGGAACTCAACGCGTTCTCCCTCTGAGAGCGAGTCCCGCTCGTCGAAGACACAACAGTCCTCGGAAAGATCTGTGAATCCGACGGTATTTCTTTCGGCCGCCGGATCAAATCCCGGCAGGTCGAGATCATCCGCCTTGCCGGCAACGTGACCGGCATTGTCGGATCCGAGCAACTCGAAGGCCAGGCCAACGGTGACCGCACAATCCATGATCCGAATCGGACAATGGGCGGTGATCCCAACGGTCCCCGAGACCATCTCGCCCATCCGAAACCCGTGGTCGGGTTTATCGAGTTCCACGTCAGCCGAAAGGTGCTGGTTGTTGATGTTCATCACGCCCGCTCGGAATGCCCCTTCTCTGGCCGACCCGACTGGTACCCCCGTTCCATCACTTCGTTGGTCGCACGGCCCTCATCACCATCAACACGGGGAGCCCGGCCGTCGCCGATCGCCGCCACGAAGTCAGTGACCATCGGCAGGTTGAAGTTCTCCGCCGGGGGATGCGATTCGGTCTCGATCCCGTCAGCCGTCTCGATTGACAGGTTCCCGCTGTTCAACGGTGTGGCCACCAACCGCCCCTTCGTCCCGACCACGACAAACTCGTCCGGATCGATCGGCACGCCGAAGTAACACTGCAGCGACCCCAGGGCCCCACTTTCGAACCGAACCGTCAGCAGTGCCGCATCGTCGGCCGCGAAGTCTCCGGCCACCGTTTCGCAGTACCCGCTGACATCGGCGATCGGCCCCAGCAGGTCCAGGAACAGGTTCAGGCGGTGGCTGCCAATGTCCATCAACGCCCCGCCACCGCCTTCCTCGGGTACCACCCGCCAGTAGCCGTCGTCGGCGGGGGTGAACGAAAACGGGGTGCCGGTGATGGCCGTGACCGAAAAGACCGTTCCGATCCGCCCCTGAGCGATCAGGTCACGGATCCGGTCGATCACCGGGTAGAACCGTCGGTAGTAGGCCAGGCCCAGGGTCACCCCCGCATCGGCACAGGCGGCGATCATGCGATCGCATTCCTCGACCGTCATCGCCATCGGCTTCTCGCACAACACGTGCTTGCCGGCGGCCGCACACGCCAGGGTCTGTGGCAGGTGCCGGTCAACCGGGGTGGCGATGTAGACGGCGTCGATGTCCGGATCGCCGATCAGATCGTTCTCGTCCGTGTACCCGCGATCGACACCGAAGTCGCCGCAAAACCGCTCCAGGGCCTCGGCGTTCCGTCGGCAGGCGGCCAGCAGGCTGCTGTGAGGATCGTCGTTGATCGCGCCGGCCACCCGGCGGCGAGCCACGTCGCCACAACCCAGGATCCCCCAGCGAATGGTGCCTTCGCTCATCACAGGGTCACCCAGCCACCAGAACGGCCACTCTCGAATACCGCCTCGATCACCTGCATGTTGGCCACCGCGTCGGTGATCGGCGTGGGCACCGGCGTGTCATCCAGGATCGCACGGCTCATCAGCTCGCCCTGGATCGTGTACTGGTCGCAGACCGGAAACTCGATCTGTTCGATCTCACCACCGGTCTCGTGCCACATCAGGCAGGGACGGTCCGGCGGCGCGTTGAAGGGGATCTCGATCTCGACCCGGCCGGTCGTCCCGAAGATGTTGACCCGCTGGTAGGGACTCAACTGCGTCGAGCAGGTGAAGGTACTGGTGCCGCGACCGAAGTCGAGCATCGCCGATGCCAGACGGTCGGTCCCGAATGTCTCGTCGTACTCGACAATTCCCACCACCCGGTCGGGCTCGGCATCGAAGATGAACCGGGCCAGCGAGATCGCGTAACAGCCGATGTCCATCATGCCCCCACCGCC
>DLVV01000191.1 GCA_003445035.1 Planctomycetaceae bacterium
AGGCGATCACTGGGGTGAGCGGATGCGGATGGCATCGAGACCTGTCGCCGGGGGAGTGACCCTGGCCGTCGTCCTGGCGGGAATCGCGGTGGCCGGTGACCGGGACGGGGTGCCTCGATCGGGCGTCCGGGTCGAATTGATCGACGGGGAGCCGATCGAGGGGAAACGTGTTGAGCTGGTTCGGGACGGGCTGGTCGTGAAGGATCGCCGCGTGCCGGCCGGGCGGTTGCTGCGCTGGGACCGTTTCGACGCCGATCCGCAGGCAGGAAAGGCGAAGTTGGCTGCGGGGGTGGGAGGTCGGGACGAGGTGCGGCTGGCCGGTGGTGATCGACTGATCTGCCGAGTCGAATCGATCGATGACGAGCACCTGGTGGTCCGGTGGCCGTTGGTCGCGGGCCAGTCGGCCTGGCGGATTCCCCTGGAGCAGGTTCGGACCGTCGTGTTGCGGGGGGCGCCGAAGGAGATCGTCCGCCGCAGCCTGGCCCGGGACCGTCGCCGTTCTGCCGATGAACTGTGGTTGCGGGGCGGCGACCGTCTGTCCGGAGACCTGAAGGGCCTGGCCGACGGGGTCGTCGTGCTGGCGACCGAATCCGGGTCCCGACGTGTCGCCAGGGAATCGGTCGCGGTGCTGTCGATGAATCCGGAACTGCAGGTGGCGTCCAGGCGGCCGTCGCGGCATGTCCGAGTCGGGTTCGTGGATGGTTCGAGACTGACCGCGGCCTGGCCGAAAGCCATGGCGGACGGTTTGATCCGGTTGGTTTTCGACGATCGGACCCGGCACGACGTGGCGGTTCGGTCGATCCGCAGCGTGCAGTACTTCGGCAATCCGGTGGTGCGATTGCCCGGCATGAAGCCGCGTCAGGCGGTGCACACGCCCTTCCTGGGTGCTGTGAGACCACCGGTGGTGGACGGATCGATCGGGGGCGGACCGCTGGTCGTTGCCGGACGCTGGACGGCCAGTGGGCTGGGGGTGACCAGCCGGACCAGGATGACCTGGGCACTCGGTCGACACCACCGCCGGTTCTGCGCTCGGGTGGCGATCGACGATTCGGCCGATGGAGCGGGAGACGTGGTGTTTCGGGTCCTGGTGGACGGTCGGGCGGCCTGGTCCAGCGGGCCGTTGACCGGCCGGGACCGACCGAAGCGGGTGGGGCCGATCGACCTGGAAGGGGCCGGGAGCCTGACGCTGGAGGTGGACTATGGTCGACGGGCCGACGCGGGTGACCACGCCGTGTGGCTGGACCCCCGGCTGCTGACCGACTGAACCGGTTCCGGTCGAATCACCTGTTGCGGGCGAACAGCGAACGCCGCAGTAGTGAGACGCGGCGGAGATCTTCGAACCGTCGCCGGTGCCCGGCGTCCTGGACCATGGCGTAGAGGATCACGTTGACCCCGATGCGGACGGCGTCGCGGGTGACGTAGCCGGCGCAGGCGACCGAGGATTGTCGTTGGAGGGCACAACTGAGGTCATGTCGGCTGTAGATCACGACGTAGCGGCCGTCGACCCTCAGGCCCTCCAGAAACGGTTCCCCCTCGCGGACCTCGGTGGCCAACGCCTTGGCTCCTCCCACCCCGGCCGGGACGACCCGTCGCTTGACCTTGCGGATGTCGTGCCCGATCTCCAGACGGAACAGCTCGTGGTCGACGGGGATCCGTTCGAGCCTGGCGTCGGGGTAGAGTTGTCCGACCATGCGACGGAAGCTGTTGTCGAAGGGCTTGGATCCGCAGATGGCGTCAGCGAACAGCAGGCCGCCGTTGTCCAGGTACCGTCGCAACTGCTTGGTTTCGCCTGTGGCGAGATCGAAGCGGTTGCGACCGTGCATGAAGACGACGGGGTAGCGGAACAGGGCGGGGTCGGTGGCGGGGAGTTCGATCGCGCGGGTGGAGGCGGTGCGAGGGAAGCTGCGATTGACGGCCAGCAGCAGGTTGCGGACAGCCAGCGGCGCGTCGTTGTAGCCTCCGGAGTGACGCAGCTTGGGGACCTTCAGCAGCCCGCGGGCCACGCGGTCTTCGGCTCCGCCCTGTTCGGCCAGTTCCTGCTGGTCGAGCTTGTTGGGGGGCTCGCGGCCTGTGGCGTAGGCGATCACGTTCACGCCGATCTTCATCGCCCGGATGATCATCGTCTTCAACTCCAGCGGCCGATCCGGCGGGTCCTGCTTCATCCACTTGTTCCAGAGGCACGAGAGGTCCTCGGGGGTGAAGATGATCACCGTGCGGCAGCCGAAGTCGACCCCGTAGAGCTTGACGCTCTCGGGGTCGGTGAACAGGTACTCGCTGCGGTAGACCGGGTGGCTGGGAGGCAGAGGTTTGAGCTCGGCTTCGCCGCCGGGGTAGAGCCGCTTGACGAGCTCGAACATGCCGTCGTGGAAGCCGGCCCCGTTGCAGCAGTTGACCGCGAACAGGAAGCCACCCTGGTCGAGGTATTTCCTGAGCATGCCGACCTGGGGATCATTGAGTTGCGGAACGTCGCGGCCGCTCATCATCTGCACCGATCCCTGCAGTAGGTCGCGGACCCCGGTCGCGCCCTGCAGGCGGTTGATGTCGACGACCTGCCAGGTCATCAGCTTGGGCCACTTGGGCAGCCCGGTGATGTGTTCGACGAGATTGCGGGCGTCGTCGCGGTGATGGTTCCAGTCGGCGTCGTTGCCGAACTGCAACTTGTTGACCAGGACAGGCGAGAGTCCCTTGGAGAGGAACAGCAACGCGAAGCTGGTGGCGATCACCTCGTCGCTCTCGATCCCCGCCGATCTCCAGCTCCCCTCCCGCTGGTTCTGCCCGTTGGTCAGGAACAGGGCGCCCTCGCGGTACCAGTCGTGGTTGCCGAAAAAGCGTCGTCCGGAGAGCCGTCCGGCCCGTTCCATGCCATAGAGGTAGTACAGCAGCCAGCTGCGGCCGCCGGGGTTGCTGCCGACCGAGAAGTGCCGTCCCATCCACGACAGGGCGCGTTCGAGCTGTCGGTCCTCGGTGACCGCTTCACAGCAGCGGGGGCGGCCTGTGGCGTAGAGATCCTTCTCGTCACGGAGCATGGCGCTGGTGATCTGCAGCGTGGCGATGCCGGCGACGGTCATGCTGCCGCTGCTGCCCAAATCGCCACCTCCCCCGGTGTAGGACCACCCCCCGTCACCGTTCTGGAACCTCAACCAGTGTTTCCGTGTTTTCTCCCACACCCTGCGGTCGACCAGGGCCCCGGAGTAGGCGGCGTCACGGAGTCCGAGGATGGCGAACTGGCCGTTGCTGCGGTCCCCGCCTCCACCGCCGCCGGGGCGGAACGAGTAGTCCCACAACCCGGCGTTGGGTCCGGCGCCGATCTGTCCCTTCTGGAGCAGGTCGGCGAGTGTCTGGATGCGGCCCCGGTCTCGGCGACCATCCTTGGCGGTGGCCAGGGCGCTGATCTTCAGAGCCACCCCGTAGGTTTCGCTCGGTTCGGCGTCCGGTCCCCTCAGGAACTCCAGGGCCCGCTGCACCGGTTCGTCCTCGAGGGTCATTCCCGAGTTCAGCAGGGCCAGCAACACGAGGCTGGTGACTCCGGCGTTGTTCTGGCGGCGGACTCGAGACGTCCACTTGCCGTCGGGGTTCTGAATTCCCAGCAGGAATTTTCGGGC
>DLVV01000082.1:0-290 GCA_003445035.1 Planctomycetaceae bacterium
GCTCCAGGACCTGGAAAACCACGAAGTTTCCGGGCACCGAGAGGTTCTCCGAAATCGCATACTTCGGGGTTGTCCGGCCCAACGGCCGACCCTCGATACTGCTCCGCAGTCAGCAGCAGGCCCTGTGGCTGCACCTCGAGGGCGATCGTTGGCGATCCGACAACGAGTCCTTCCCGCTGCGTCACGCGACACCCTCGTCGCCGATGTCTGACAAGCCCATGGCGAACCACCGGGGCTTGAGACTCAGGGACATCGACAACGACGGTATCGACGAGATCATCATTGCCGAC
>DLVV01000082.1:327-903 GCA_003445035.1 Planctomycetaceae bacterium
ACCTGGAAAACCACGACCTTTCGAGGTGCAGAGAGGTTCTCCGAAGTCGCGCACTTTGGGGTTGTCCGGCCCAACGGCCAACCCTCGATGCTCCTCCGTAGCCAGCAGCAGTCCATCTGGCTGCACCTCGAGGGCAATCGTTGGCGGTCCGACAACAAGTCCTTCCCGTTGCGCCACGCGAAACCCTCGTCGCCGATGCCTGACAAGCCCCTCGTGAACCATCGGGGCTTGAGACTCAGGGACATCGACAACGACGGCATCGACGAGATCATCATTGCCGACGGGCAGCACAACGCGATCTACCGTACGAGCGAAGGAGGACGTCGCTGGTCGAAACTGCCGTTCACGCTTCCGGCTGGCACCGCACTGACCGACGCCGCAGGAATCGACCGCGGCCTGCGTTTCATCGACCTCAATGACGATGGACAACTGGATGTTGTCTCGTCCAACGAGGATTTTTGTGGCGTCTGGCTCTTCGACTCACTGAAAACGGGCTGGGCCACTCGTGTGATGTACGCTTCGCCACGACGGCGGGACCAGGACCAGGCGTTTCCCCCCATCGCCCTGGCCAACGGC
>DLVV01000082.1:942-5093 GCA_003445035.1 Planctomycetaceae bacterium
CGAGCGAAGGAGGACGTCGCTGGTTGAAACTGCCGTTCACGCTCCCGGCTGGCACCGCACTGACCGACGCCGCAGGAATCGATCGCGGCCTGCGTTTCATCGACATCAATGACGATGGACAACTGGATGTCGTCTCGTCCAACGAAGATTTCTGTGGCGTCTGGCTCTTCGACTCACTGAAGACGGGCTGGGCCACTCGTGTGATGTACGCTTCGCCACAACGTCACTCCCAGGACCAGGCGTTCCCCCCCATCGCCCTGGCCAACGGCAGTGACAACGGGTTCTTTCTGCACAACGGGCAGTTGGTCTGGCAAAACGAGCACACCGCGGGACTCCCGCACCTGGTGGATCGCAGACGGTTCATCGACCTGCTCGCCAGCCAGACACCACAGCCAAAGTCTCCCCAGGCATCGATGAACTCGATTCGCCTGCGGCCGGGTTTCCGGATCGAACTGGTTGCTGCTGAACCACTGATCCAGGATCCGGTGGCGATGGACTGGGGTCCCGACGGCAAGCTCTGGGTCGTCGAAATGGGCGACTACCCCAGGGGGACCGACGGAAAGGGCCGAGCCGGTGGCCGGGTCCGGTTTCTCGAGGACACCACCGGTGACGGGCGTTTCGATCGCTCGACCGTGTTCCTGGACAAGCTGAATTTCCCCAACGGGGTCATCGCCTGGCGAAAGGGCATCCTGGTCTCTGCCGCTCCCGAGATTTTCTACGCCGAGGACACCGACGGTGACGGCCGGGCCGACCGGCGTGACGTGTTGTTCCAGGGATTCGTCGAAGGCAACCAGCAACACCGGGTCAACGGGTTTGCCAGGGGCCTGGACAACTGGATCTACTGTGCCAACGGAGACAGCGGTGGAACAATCCGCTCGACGAAAACCGGCCAGTCGGTCAACATCGGCGGCCGCGATTTCCGGATCCAGCCGGACACCGGCCGCATTGATGCCCAGGCGGGGCAGACACAGTTCGGACGCCGTCGAGACGACTGGGGCAACTGGTTCGGCTGCAACAACTCGAATCCGATGTGGCACTTCGTCCTCGGCGACCACTATCTCCGCCGCAACCCTCACCTGGCAGCCCCCGGTTCACGAATCAACGTCTCGGTCACCCCCGGCGCGGCCCCGGTCTTTCCGATCAGCCGAACGCTGGCCCGCTACAACGATCCCGGTGGGGTCAACCGATTCACGTCCGCCTGCAGTCCAACCGTGTACCGCGATCAGTTCTACGGGGCCCAGTTCGCCGGCAATTCGTTCGTCTGCGAGCCGGTCCACAATCTCATCCACCGCGAACAAATGGCTGCCAAGCAACTGACATTCACCAGCCGACGGGCCACTGACGAGCGGTCGTCGGAATTTCTTTCCTCGCGAGACAACTGGTTCCGCCCTGTCTACATCCGCACCGGGCCTGACGGCTGCCTGTGGTTCGCCGACATGTACAGGGCCGTGATCGAACATCCCAAGTGGATTCCAGCCGATTGGCAAAAGCGACTTGATCTACGTGCCGGCCACCAATTGGGACGAATTTATCGCATCGTCCCGATCGGCAGGTCCCCCCGCCGCATCCCTCGTCTCGACCGACTCAACACCGGCGAACTGGTCCGGGCACTGGACAGCCCCAATGGGTGGCAACGTGATCTGGCGCAGGAACTGCTGATCCATCGAGGTGACCGCCGGGCACTGAAACCACTGCTGTCGCAGGCTTTGTCTTCGCCTCGGCCTCTTGGACGACTGCACTCAATGTGCGCCGCTGCGGGCCTGAAAGGACTAACACCCGCCGTTATCGCCGCCTCCCTTTCCGACAAACATCCGGGGGTCCGTCGACACGCGGTCCGGTTGGCCGAGACGCTGACGACGATCACTCCGGACTTGCTCAACACGCTTCTTTCGCTGTCAAAGGACCCCGACCCCCAGGTCCGGCTCCAACTGGCCTTCAGCTCTGGAACACTTGGCAAACCGGAACAACAAGCACGGCTGTTGGCGGCACAGTTGATCGCTCCGGGAGGGCAGCGTTTTCTGACCGCCGCGTTGAACAGTTCGCTGAGTAAGGCCAACGTCACTCACGTCATCTCCGAGGTGCTCAGGCAGGCCGACGGCTCGAAACCGGCCGCTGGCGCACTGTTGTCTCGTCTGTTTGCCCTCGACGGCTCCTACGGCAACAAGGGTTCGCTGGTCACCTGGATCACTCTCTGTGCTGACCCCAAGCTGCGGAAGTCACCGCAACGGCTCTTCTCGATGTCAGCCACCCTGCTGGACACGCTCCAGCGGCGAGGTCTCTCGCTGTCCGGGCTTCGTGCCGACGGCACTCCGGCCACACGCCAGGCGATCGACGGTTTTCGGCAGGTCCTGGACCTCGCACGACAGACCGCCGCCAAGCCCGGCCGACCGGTGGCCGACCGTGTGATCGCCGCGAGGCTGCTGGGCCGGGACACGGCCGACGGCCAGGCCGAACTGGATCTGCTGACCGCATGGCTGGCCCCACAGACCGACGCCGCGCTCCAGTCGGCCGCCGTCTCAGCCCTGCAACGCAGTGGCGTCCCCGGTGTCGCCAAGAGGCTGATTGGCGGCTGGACCGGGTACTCGCCCACACGCCGCCGCGAAGTGCTCAACGTGCTGTTGAGTCGCCCGGCCTGGCACAAGAGCCTGCTGGATGCCATGGAGGACGAGACGATCATAGCCGTCGAACTCGATGCCTCGACGCGACAGAGGCTGATCACCCAGAAGGACGCCACTCTCAAACAGCGTGCCGCGAAACTGCTGGCCGTCAACGCCTCGACGAGCCGACAACAGGTCATCGACAAACACCTGGGAGTGCTCAAACGCACTGGTGATGCCATCCGAGGTGGCACCGTCTTCAAGAAAAAGTGCAGCAGTTGTCACCAGCTGAAAGGCATCGGCAAACAACTTGGCGCTGACCTGGCCGCCCTGAAAGACAAGTCGCCCCGCTCGCTGTTGACGGCAATCCTGGATCCCAACCGCGCCGTCGAGGCCAAATTCCTGGGCTACATCGCCGTGACCAACAGCGGCAGCATTCACGCAGGCATGCTGCTCGGTGAATCCAGCAACAGTGTCCGGTTGATCGGATCTGACGGCAAACAGACAACCATCCTGCGGCGGGATCTCGAAACCCTGGCCAGCACCCGCCTGTCATTCATGCCCGAGGGATTCGAGAAGGATCTGCAGCCCCAGGACCTGGCCGATGTGATGGCCTTCGTCACTTCAGCCGGCACCCCGCGCAAGAAGTTCCCCGGCAATCAACCTCGCCTGATCACACGGCAAAAGAACGGTGTCCTCCGGCTTGCTGCCACCGGTTGTGAGATTTACGGCAAGTCACTGGTGTTTGAGGCCCGGTACAAGAACCTGGGGTATTGGATGAGTGCCGACGACCGGGCACTCTGGACGGTCGACATGCCACGGGCCGGCCAGTACGAAGTCCGACTGGTCTATGCGTGTGACAACGGCACAGCAGGAAACAGCTTCCAGCTGAAATGTGACAAGGCGATGTTGACCGGAAAAATCGTCGGCACCGGCACGTGGGACAACTATCGCACCACGACCCTGGGCCGCGTCCGTCTCCCATCGGGACGTGTCCGCGTCCTCATCGAGCCCGTTGGAGATCCCAACAACTGCCTGATGGATCTCCAGGAACTGTTGCTCGTTCCGGTCAAGTGAACCGGCCGCTGGGGCAACTCACTTGGTGCCACCCGGTGGCGCCAGGAACAGGCTCGTCTGCCGGCGAACCATCATCGTGTACCTGGCCTGCAGGGCGGCGACATCTTTGGTCGCCTGTTGTGCCATAGCTCGACCGCGATCCGACGGTTGTGAGTCGTTGCGGATCCGGACCAGGGTGAGAATTGCGTGCGCAAATCTCGCGTAATCCACTCGTCTCAACAGTCGCGCGTCGCCGCCAACCTTCTCGACAGCATCCTGCAGAATTCGACGGCCTCGCTGGAGTTCCTCGAGACTGAACTCAAGGCGAGTGTTGGGATGATAGCCAGCCGCTCGTGGCCCTTCGCGATGCAGGATCGCCCGATCCATCTCCATATAAAAGGCCGTCATCGACTTGCCCGCCGACCCATAAAACAATGGACACAATTCCGCAATCACCTGGCGATAGTCGGTATCAACGTCCCAGAGCATCCGTGAATA
>DLVV01000220.1:0-12904 GCA_003445035.1 Planctomycetaceae bacterium
CGGGGACCGTGAAGGATGGCGATCTGCATGGGCTGGGTCCTGGTGGGAAGAGGATTGATTATGTCTGCCTCGGGGGCACGTCTCCAGCGGAACGAGTACCGGGGAGTGGGTGTTTTCCGGGTCATCTCCACGAGGGTCGGCCAAATTCCGCTTATCACTATTGGAGAAACTCATCTCTCACGGTAGCCTCGGCGTTCCGCGCCCGGGTACTGGTAGCACTTGGGCATCCCGTGAACGACTCTGAGAATCCATCCCGCTGATGTCTGACACCACCGCAATTCTCCTGCTGTCCGGTTACGCGGTGGTGACGGTGTTGGTGATCGCCTGGAGGATCCGGCGTTACGACGTCGACGCCCTGGCCTGGATGCTCTACTGCGTCAATCGGCTGTTTGTCGGCCTGATGTGGCGGTGGCGTTCGAATCGACCCTGCCCGCTGCCGAGTGACGATGCGGCACTGGTTATCGCCAACCACACCAGCGCAACCGATCCGATGCAGTTGTGGATGAACCATCACCTCGGCCTGGGCCGTCACAACGTGAGGACGATCAGTTTCCTGATGGCCCGGGAGTATTACGTCGTGAAGTGGGTCCACTGGATCTTTCGGTCGATGCGGGCGATCCCGGTCAATCGGGATGGCAAGGACACCGGACCACTGCGAGAGGCTCTGAGGCTGCTCCAGCGCGGGCACCTGGTGGGGGTCTTCCCCGAGGGGCGAATCAACGTCGAGAATGACGGGCTGCTTGAAGGCAATTCGGGCGTCGGATGGCTGGCCTTGAAGTCGCGTGTCCCGGTCTACCCGGTCTTCCTCGAGAATGTCCCCGGTGGCCCCAGCATGGTCGTACCGTTCCTGACTCGTGGCCAGGTCCGGGTCCACTATGGTGATCCCATTGACCTGTCTCGGTTTTATGGCCAGCGTCCCAGGGGCGAGTTGCTCGAAGAGGTGACCGAGTTGATGATGTGCCGGCTGGCGGAACTGGGAAGCGTGAACCGGTGCAGTTCCGCCCAGTCGGACGTGGAGATCGAGGGCGAGCCGCAGCGGGGCACGGTGCCCGTCGTTCGCACATCGGTCACGCAGGTCGCCGGTACCTGATGGCCCACGATGAGGGCCATCGTGAGGACCTGGTCGCCGAAGCAACGGCCCTGGTTCGACGGGCCGAGTTCGTGGCACCGGCCGCCGGACGGCCGGATGACGAATCCCCGCTGGTGGCCGGCTTCCGACGTGATGGCAGCCTCTCGGTGTATTTTGGAGAGGATCCGGTCTACCAGTTCAATCCCGAGGGCCGCTTGCGCCGGGCCTACGTCGCGGGGTTGTTGTTTCGAACCCAGGGCAGCACGTTGGCCCGGTTGACACGTGACCGTTCGGCCAGGGGCCGTGTGGAGCTGTTGCGTCACGATCTCGATGACAACCAACTGGTCGCATTCCGCGAGGTGATGAACCAGCGGATTACCGGCTTGCTTGAAGAACTTCACTCGGACCGCTTGAATCAGGCGGCCACAATTCCCGAGTCGGCCGACGTGAAGAGCGAGTTGATCGCGATGCTGGAAGTGGTGCTGGCCATCAAGCCGTGGCTGGCGTCGCCGTTTGCCGGCAAACGGTGACGTGACAGACGGACCCGCCAAAAGGAATCCCGCAATGACTTCAGTTCGTCCCAACCCCGTCAAAACGACTCTTGATGCCGGTGGCACGATCTACTCGAGTTCGGTTCGCCTGACCGATCCGGGTCTGTGCGAGATCCTGGGCTATGCCGGGTTCGATTTCGTGTTGCTCGATGGCGAGCACGGAGCCATGGACCCCTCGTCGATCGATCGGCTGGTCCAGGGGTGCTTTGCCGGCGGCACGGTTCCGATCGTGAGAGTGTTGAAGAACAACGATGCCGAAGCGGTGATGCACGCACTGGACCTCGGCGTGCAGGGAATCCTGATTCCCCATTGCCGCACGGTCGATGACGCACAGGCCTTGCGGACCGCGGCGCTGTATTCGCCGGAGGGCAACCGGGGTTTCGGGCCGGCGCGGGGAATGAAATGGGGCCGGGTGTCCTCGGAGGACTATTTTCGCGAGATCAATGACACGGTGGTGCTGTTGGCACTGGTGGAGGACATCGAGGGGGTGGAGAACATCGAGGAGATTGCCGCGTCGGGACTGTTGGACGTGCTGTGGGTCGGCACCGGTGACCTGGCGATGGCCTACGGGTATCCAGGTGAGCGAGATCACCCCGAGGTGAAGGCTGCGGCCGAGCGGATCCTGGCGGCGTGCCAGGACCACGGGGTGGCGGCCGGGTACCCGGCGAGGACCCCCGAAGAGGCGGTGTGGGCGGCTGACCAGGGGTACCGCGCGATCGGTTTCGCCGGGGCCGAGGCCTACGTGATGAAACAGTCCCGGGTGTTTCTGGACACGGTGGGCCGGTGACTCCGGCCGCCTAACCGGCAATTCCCGCCAGCACCTCCCGGGCGGCGGCGATCGTGGAATCGACGTCCTGGTCGGTGTGGGCTGCTGAAACGAAGTTGGCTTCGAATTGGCTGCACGGCAGGTAAATGCCGTGGTCGAGCATCCCGCGATGGTAGGCGGCGAATCGCTCGGTGTCGTTGCGTGCCGAGACGTCGTAGCTGGTCACCGGTTCGGGGTTGAAGAACAGGGTGAACATGCTGCCCACTCGTGCGACGACGTGGTCGAGTCCCGCATCGGTGGCGGCGGTGTCCAGCCCGTCAACCAGCCGGGACGTCAATTCTTCGAGTCGCGGGTAGGGATCCTGCTCGCGGAGCACTTTCAGAGTGGCCAGGCCGCAGGCCATGGCCAGGGGATTCCCCGAGAGCGTTCCGGCCTGGTAGACCGGGCCGTCGGGCGAAATCGAGTTCATGATGTCGGCACGTCCGCCGTAGGCTCCCACCGGCATGCCACCGCCGACGATCTTGCCCAGCGTGGTCATGTCGGGCGTGACACCAAACAGCGACTGGGCTCCTCCGTAGGCAACTCGGAATCCGGTCATCACCTCGTCGAAGATCAGCAGGGATCCCTGGGCGGTGCACAATTCTCGACAGGCCTCCAGGAAGCCGTCGGCGGGAGCGACAACGCCCATGTTGCCGACCACCGGTTCCAGGATCACGCAGGCGACCTCGCCGCCGATCTCGTCCATTGTCGCTGCCAGTCCGGACGCGTCGTTGTAGGCCAGGGCGATGGTGTCAGCAGCGCAGCCGGCGGGAACACCGGGGCTGGATGGAACGCCCAGCGTCAGCGCACCCGATCCGGCCTCGACCAGCAGGCTGTCGACATGACCGTGGTAGCATCCGGCGAACTTGATCACCTTGTCGCGACCGGTGTGACCGCGGGCCAACCGGATGGCGCTCATGGTGGCCTCGGTTCCCGAGTTGACCATGCGGACCTTTTCGACCGACGGCACCGCGGCGATCACCTCTTCGGCCAGTTCCGTCTCGAGAGCCGTGGGGGCACCAAAACTGGTCCCCTTGGCCAGCGCCGCCTCGACCGCCTCGATCACCTCCGGATGCCGATGTCCCAGGATGTGCGGTCCCCAACTGCCGACGTAGTCAATCAGCCGGTTGTCGTCGATGTCCCACAGGCTGGCTCCCTCGCCGCGATCGATGATCAGCGGGTCGCCACCGACGGAGCCAAAAGCTCGGGCCGGACTGTTGACTCCACCGGGAATCGATCGCTGGGCACGAACGAAGTGGGCCTGGCTTTTGTCTCGGGAAGGAGTCGTCATGGGTGTCTCGGTGGGGGGCCCGGGGAGCCAATCGGGGGGAAGGGCGATTGTCCGGGGTGCCAAGGCCGAACGCAATGGGGGCGGACAGGGGTGAGCGGCCCGTCGAGCGGGGCTCAGGCGATGTCGAATCGCTCGAGCACCATGTCCCGCACGGGATCACCGGTGACCGCAAAGCCGGTCAGCCGTCGCCCGGGGGCGGTCAGCGAAACGACCAGTTTGTCCGGTCCGGTGGGGATCGAGGGAACAAGTCCCTGGGGAATCGGGATCTGCCAGACGGCAGCCGGTTTGGCGGAGTCCGGGGCCTTGGGGATCGGCACCGGTTTTCCGGCCAGGGAGAGCGAAACACCCTCGAGGGTCGTGGGACCCGACCAGCGGATCAACACGTTGGTGTAGTCCAGGTGGTTCCAGAAGATGCCCTTGTAGGTCAACGTGGCGGCCGATTCGCCCAGGGATCGGCCCGTCTTGCCGGCCGACGGCCGGGCCAGGCCCTTGATCGCCCAGTGGGTCTCGTTGTCGGCGTTGCCCGGTTCCAGGCACAGGAAGCGGTTGCCGTTTTCCTTGAGCATCGTTTCGAACGGGCCGATGCTGGGCACGTGGATCCGCGGGGTCGGGTCGCGAGTCGGTTCGACCCGGCAATGACCGCCCAGCAGCTTGTGGATCGGTTCACCAAGGGCAATCGCGTGAGGGCGGTTGAGCCGATCGCGGACTCGGGTCTCGGCCTCGAGACCCAGCAGGTGATAGATCGTTGCCGCGATATCGTCCTGGTTGACCTTTTCGGAGGTGGGGTAAGCGGCCTGTTCGTCGGTGGCTCCAAAGACCTGCCCTCCGGGCACGCCGCCTCCGGCCATCACCACGCTGTTGCAGGGACCCCAGTGATCGCGGCCGGCGTTCTTGTTGATCTTTGGCGTGCGGCCGAATTCGCTGTTCCAGATCACCAGCGTCTCATCGAGCATCCCCGAGGCCTGAAGGTCTTCGAGCAGGGCGGAGATGGGGCGATCGGCCGAGGGCAGCAGACGGTGCTTGAGTTCGGTGAAGTTCAGCAGGTGCGTGTCCCAGCTCGAATCGATGGTCTTGCGTTCGCGGTGCCAGTAGACGGTGACCAGCTTGACTCCGGCTTCGACCAGTCTTCGAGCCATCAGCACGCCCTGTCCGAACGCGTGGTAACCGTACCGCCACCGTTCGTCCTCGGGGACACTGGACAGGTCGAAGGCGTGCCGGGCCTTGGGGGCAAGCACCATGTCGAGGGCGCGTTGGTAGAACTGGTCGAGCGACTGGCTCGAATTGGATCGATCGGCCAGCCTGGCGACACGATCGACGCCTTCCAGCAGGGCCCGTCGGCCGGCCATTCGGCCCAGTCCCACGCCCTCGGGCAACTTCAGGCTCTCGATCGAGAAGTCCCGCCGGTCGGGGTGTTCGGTGATCTGGAACGGGTCGAAGCGTCGTCCCAGCAGTCCGCCGCCCTGTCCAGGGGTGATCGCGCCGTTGGTCGTGTGGATCATCTCCGGGAGTGCCACGAACGTCGGCAGGCCGCCCCGGTTGGGCTGGAGATAGCTGAGCACCGAGCCGAAGTGCGGGAAGTCGGATCGCCGGGCGTTGAACGACTCCTGTTTCAGCTCGTGCTTGCGACCGGTCAGGCCGGCGTGAGCACCGGTCGAATGATTGTTGTCTTCCTGACCGACCGAGCGGATGACGGCCAGTTTTTCGGCGTGCCGCGAGACCAACGGCAGGTGTTCGCTGACATGCAGTCCGGGAACGTTGGTTCCGATCGGGCGGAATTCCCCGCGGGTGGCGGCCGGTCCGTCGGGCTTCATGTCCCACGTGTCCTGGTGAGCCGGTCCCCCCCACATGAACAGCAGGATCACCCGCTTGGCGCGGCCGAAGGTCGGGTTGCCGTCGGGATCCGCGGCAGCCTGGCGAGCCAGCATTCCGGGCAGTCCCAGGCCGGCGGTTGCCAGCGAGCCGACCTCGAGTATCCGACGGCGGGAGATCCCGTCGCAGAACCCTCGTTGTGTGCTGCCGTCGATGTTGATCATCGGAGTGCCGAAATGAGGACCGTGTGATGATGCGGGTGGACGCGGTCGACCCGATATCCCATCTTATCACCCGAATCGGGTCGTGGCGACGATGTGCCGTGTCATCTCTTCTTTTCGGCATTTCGGGCGGCCGACTTGGCTGCTGCCGGACCCATCACCAGCACCGGCACACGCACCTCGGGGTAGTCGGGGTCGTCGGTGGCGATCTCCACGAACGCCTGGTGCTTGCCCGGCGGCACGGCTCCGACGGTCACCAGCACCTCGGCCGTCCGTTGGCCGTCGGCGTCGATTCGGTCTCGGCCGATCACGGCCTGGACAACCGGGGAAGACGTGGAGACGTCGAGGACGCTGAGCCGCTTGACGTGATGACGGGAGAGGGTGATTGGGCGGGTGATCGGGTCGGGAGTGTTCTGGTAGAAGATCAGGGCCTTGGGCGAAACGACCAGCTTCTGCTCGGGCAGGTTCACCTTCAGCCGCAGCAGGGTTTCCCGCGGCCGGCCGTCGTCGTATTCGACGCGAACCGTGTATTCCTTGGGCCCGGGCGGCTCGCGGGTGGCCAGAATTTTCAGGGAGAACACGGCCCGTTCTCCCGGTTCCCAGGTGGCCTTGGGCAGTTTCGGATCCAGGCACCCACAACTGGGGTGAAGGGCGGTCACCCGGACCGGTGTCGAACCGGTGTTGGTGAAGGCGAAGAATGCGCGGTGTTCGGCCTGGGGGGGAACCTGTCCGAGGTTGACCAGGTACTGGTCGAAGGCGAGGCCCGGGCGGTGATCGGAGCCGGAGACGATCGGTTGCGGCCGGGGACCGGCGGCATCGAAGCCGACGGCGGTGGCCACCGGCAGCAGTGCCAACAGGCACCAGGTGATCGCCCCGGGGGAGGTCGGAACGGGAGTGTTCGTCGCGGACATCGGACGGTTCCTCAAGCCCCCCGGCTGGTCGGGCTTGTAGCAGGAATCGCCGAGTCGGCTCAAGAAGAAAAAAGGGGACCGGCTTCGCCTGGCGGCGAAAGCCGGTCCCCTGGTTTGTCCCCTTTGCCGGTCTCTAGACGTCGTTGGCCGACGGCACGACGAACGGCTTGCGGTACTCGCGCGTCAGGTGCGGGTTGGCCTGCTTGGATCCCGAACTGATGAAGATTTCCTTCTTCGGGTCCAGTTGCAGGGACTGGCCGGCGATCAACTGCTGGGAGGCCAGGTCGACCTTGTTGCCGGCCAGGTGGCCGACGACCCGACCGAGCGTCGCGGTCGCCTCGTCGTCGCCGTCGAACCGCTTCTGCAGGTCGGCCACCGAGATGGCCTGGCCGAGGCGGTAGGAGACGTTGCCGAGGTGGCACAGGGCGCTGGAGAGGTGGCCGTTCTCAATGTCGGCGTTGAGATCGGTGTGCTTCCTGCTGCGGACAGCCGAGACAAAGTTGGCGAAGTGATCACCACCGGCGCTGAACTTCTTGACCATCTTTCCCTCGGGATCGAAGGCGGCTCCGCCGTTGTAGCTGGAGAGCACGACATAGCCTTCGGAGCCTTCGAAGATCACGCCCACGCCGGCGCCTTTCAGCCGGTCGGTCGGCAGGCCACGGACCTCGAAGACCAACCGCTTGTCGCCGTAGTCGTGGATGCTGACCTGGGTGTTGGCCGTATCACCGGCATCGACATATCCCAGCCGTCCACCGTAGCTGCGCACCGAGTGTCCAATGTGGTCGACACCCAGGCCCCAACGGGCGATGTCCATCTGGTGGATGCCCTGGTTGCCCAGGTCACCATTGCCGTAGTCCCACTGCCAGTGCCAGTCGTAGTGGAAACGGGGTCGGCTGAGAGTCTTCTCGGCCGCGGGGCCCAGCCACAGGCTGTAGTCGACGCTGGCCGGGGCCTTGTACTTGCCGCGGGCTCCAATCGAGCCGCGCCGCTTGTAGCACAGGCCGCGTGCGACACTGACCTTGCCGATCTTGCCCTGGTGGACGTGATCGATGGCCTGGATGGTGCCACCCATCGAGCGGCACTGGGTGCCGGTCTGGACGATCTTGCCGTACTTGCGGGCGGCCTGCACGATCCGTCGGCCTTCGCTGACGTTGTGGCTGACCGGCTTCTCGACGTAAACGTCCTTGCCGGCCTGGATGGCCCAGATGGCGGCCAGGGCGTGCCAGTGGTTGGGGGTGGCAATCGACACGATGTCGATCGACTTGTCCTCGAAGGCCTTCCTCATGTCCTTGAGGTACTGAGGCTTGCGGCCCGAGCTGTTGCCGACCTTTTCTGCTCGCTGACGTCCGATGGCTTCATCGGGATCGACGACGGCCACGACCTCGGTGTCCTTCCGACGAGAAAAGGCACTCAGGTGCGATTGCCCACGCCCACGGACGCCGACGACCGCCACTTGCAGTCGCTCGTTGGGACTCTTTGACTGCTTTTCCGCCGCCGGCACGAAGGTCGGGGCTCCGGCCACGGCCGCAGCGGCGGCAGTCAGCATGGATTGTTCGAGGAAGTCGCGACGTGTCTTTTGTGCCATCGTCCGGATCTCCTGTGACTTGTGGATCGAGGTGTCTGTGTCTTGTCGTTTTGGTGGTCCCGGGGGCGAACGTCGTGGTCGTCTTTGACCCGCCCCGCGGACGCGATTGTCATCAAGGGTGACCGTCCAGTCTAGCCGGGGTTGGCCGGACGGATCAACCGGCTGGCGATCACTCGCTGACCCGGATTCTTCCGTAGGCGTGCTGGGCGTTTTCGATGATCACGCACTGCCCGGGCAATTCGAGCAGCCTGCCGATTTCGTCGGGGTGTTCCAGCGGCGTGATGAAAAGGTCTTCGACGAGGTCACTGTCGAGTTGGCTCAGCAGGTAAACACGGGCCCAGTCGGCCGCCTCGACACACTGGGTGGCGGGCACCAGGTCCGCGGGTGCCAGGGACTTCAGTGGCGAGAGTGCCTCGGACGGGGTATCGGCACCCCGGATGAGTTTCAGGCCGTCACCGGGTGTTTCGTTGAGGTCGGTCAGCAGCAGGATCCGCCCCTCGTGCGTGACCAGGTTGCGGGCCACTGCCAGGGCCCGGCCGACCTGGCTCCACCCGTGTCCGCCGGCATCGGATTCGATCGAGGCGACGACGATATCCGAGCGTTCTTCCAGTTCGACCCGCCAGGCTTCTTCGAGACACACCCGGGCTGCCTGAAAGACAGATTCGGGGCACCCGGCCCACACGCCGGCCACGCCCGATCCGGCTGCCGGTACGACCTGCACGCAGAACTGGACGCCCAGCAGCCAGCCGACATCATCGACGAGTTGCCGGAGCGGCCGCTGGTCGGCCGGTTCCAGTTCCCGGTGGCCCTCTCCGAGTGCCCGGGTGATCGATTCGGCATTGGACAACCCGGGATAGAGCACGCTGTGGGTGCCCCGGTAACCGAGCACCGAGTCGAAGGCGACCGGCCCGACCGGGATCACGAGGTCTGCCGCGATCAACTCGCCGGCCAGGTACACTCGCTCTCCGGACGACGACGTGGCCAGGTACTGTCCACCCTCGGCCTCGTCGGGATCGTGGATTTGCCACGTGATCCGCTCGGCGACATCCCCGGGCAAAGCCGAGCGGGGATCGGCCGTCGCCCCGGGCTGTGAACTCCGCGGTTGCAGCACCAGCACGTCGCTGGGTTCGACGTCTCTGAGAGCCAGCACGTCCCAGATTGCGGCCAGGATCGTTTCGGCGGCGGGCGTGTCGGCGTCCAGGGCGATGACGATGTGGTCACCGGGAATCACGGCCTGTTCAAGTGGCGGGAAGTCCAGCGGTGTGGCCAGCACGCCGCGGATTGATGATTCGAGCGTTTCGAGTTGTTCGGGAGCCTCACGGCGTGCGACCAGTCGATCGGCATCGACCGGCAATGCCAAACGGCCGGCATGGCCATATCGCACGTCAACTGTGAGGGGGTTGGGTTTGCTCACCGGTCTGGGGCACTTCTGGAGGCAGGCGGCCGTCAAACTTGTCGTGATTCCGGTTATACTCCCGGGTCGGGTGGCGGCACCGAATGCGGGACACCCGTTTGCCGGTTATACCGAGTCACCAAACAGAATCCGACCTTGAGGATGGCTGCAAGCCGCGGAGTTGAAATCGATGCTCAGCAGTGACACGGATGGACCCGCCGACGTTCCGGTGACGGTTGATCCCGATCGGCTGATGGTTCGGATTCAGCAGGGGGACGTTGCGGCGTTCGAGTCTCTGGTGGCCGCGTTCGAACAGCCACTTCAGCGATTCTTCATAGCCAACACCAACGACGTGCACCTTGCCGAAGACCTTGCACAGGAGACGCTGCTGCGGGTTTCCAGCAAGGCCTGGAACTACATCCCGTGTGGCCGGTTTCGCGGCTGGCTGTTTCGCATCGCCCGCAATCTCCTGGTCGACTCGGTCCGGGACATGTCCCGCGACGCACTGGTTCATTCGGTGCGGGTCTTCGACGGGACCGGCGACGTGATGGTGGTCGAAACACTGGAATTCGATCATGGAGCATCGGCGAGATCGCGTCCCGACCACCATGTCGCGTCGGTCGAGAATGTGGCTCGGATTCGCGAGCTGATTCTCGAGATTCCCGAAGAGCAGCGGCTGGTGATGACCCTGGTCGAGCAGACCGACATGATGCTCAGCGAGATCGCCACGGTCCTGGAGATTCCGCTGGGGACGTGCAAGAGCCGCCTGAGACTGGCACGTCAGCGGCTGGCCGAACTGCTGGGACAGCGGGGGATACTGTCGGATCAGCATCCCGTCGTCCGCCGTTGGGCCAGGCCCGTGTTGCCGATTCCCGCTCGTGGCCGGTCCCGGGCGAATGCGCTAGAATTGAAGAAACCGGTCACAATCTGACCAACGCCGGTGATCTTTTTCGGGCCCGCATCCGTTGTCTACAGTTGGCTCTTTACGTGTTGGCTACCGGGATCAGCTGATCGAGGCACGCGGCGATGAGCTACTTCACACGCCTGACCGACATCGTTACCTGTAACCTTTCGGATCTCCTCGACGGAGAATCCGATCCGCAGGTGGCGATCACGCAGATCATCGTTGAGATCGAACGTGGGGTGGCCAGTGCCGAGCGGAGCATGACGACGGCGTCGTCGACCCGGGAACGGCTCCGACGTGAACTCGACGAGCACCGTGAACGGATCGATCACTGGAATGACCAGGCCCGCAACTGGCTGAAGACCGGAGACGAGCGACAGGCCCGGCTGAGCCTGATCTGCAAGAGCGAGGTCGAGGACCTGGTGGCCGGACTCACCCAGCAACTCGATGCTGCCATCGCGACGTGTGACCACATGTCGACCACTTTTCGGGCGCTGCAGGCCCGGCTGGCCGAAGCCGGCCGCCGCAAGCAGGGACTGGCCCAGGGAGCGACACTGGCCGAATCCGAGACGGTCGTGCCTCGGGAGCCGGAGAGTGTGGATTCGGCGAGGGCGGAGCGGATCGAGGACGAGCTGAGCCGATTACGGGCCGAACTCGAAGGTGAAGCCGACTGACGCGGGGCGTCTCACTTGTTGCCGACGACCGGGTCGGCCGATCCGGGCACGATCCGCGTCAGGTCTGCTCCCAGCAACGACGGACACCAGTAGGTCTCGATGTGTTCGACGACCAGTTCGGTTCCTCGGGTGTGGCTCACAAACGGGGCCTGTCTCGGATCGTACATCGCGTCGGTCAGATCGCGGGCCAGGGCGACGTTGAAGCCCAGGCCAACCATCTGGCGGATGCCGAACGGTCGGCCCAGCACGCACATGTTGGTGTGCACGCCCATCAGCACCACGTTGCGGATGCCCTCTCGGTGGAGCACGTTGTAGATCTCCTGGCCGCTGTGGCTCACGCCGTCGAAACCCGTGATCTTGATCGCGTCGTGCTGCTTCGAGAACCTCCGCACGGCCTTGCCGACGACCGGGTCATCGCAGGGCTGTTTCGAGACATCCACGGGCAGTTCGGGCTCTCGCTCGGGATCCCGATAGCACCAGCCCTTCAGCGGGATCGGTGTCTTGGTGGCCGGGGCCAGCTTCATCCTCCAGCGATGTGCCGTCTTGGCGTAGACATCCATGCACCCGCTGGGGGCGTGGATGATCAACATGCCGTGAGCTCGTGCGGCAGTGATCACGCGGTTCATTCTCGGTGCCATCGCGTCGACGCGTTGAGCGGCCAGGAGGCAGTAATGGCCGTTCCACATGTCGCAGATGATCACGGCCGTCTCCGCGGCGGTCCATTCCACCTTCCGTGTCCGTTCTCGGACTTTTCCAGCCGGTGTTTTCTGTCGGTCCCGCAGTGTGACCGACAGACGACCGGGAACGCGGGGTCGCTTGGCCAGCGCTTCGGTTTTCACGTCCTTGGTGGGTTCGGCCGGCTTCTCGGCAGCCGTCAACGGTGACACCAACAGGGCCAGCAACAGCAGAGCGGGGATGCGCATGGTGAGAGTCTCGTGGTGAATGGTCCGGGGTTGGCGGATTCAAATCGACCTGAGGTAGGCGATCAGGTCGTCGAGTTGTGATTTCGAGAGTGGTTTGCCGGTCAGTTTTTCGGGGCGGTGGTGCTTGCCCAGAACGTCCTCCAGGCTGCGGGCGCGTCCATCGTGCAGGAATCGGCGTTTGTCGTGCAGTCCCCGGAGGCTGGGAGGATTGAACTCGGGGTAGAACAGGCGGGGAGACTCGAGACCGACCTTGTAGGTGGCGGCGGTGGTGTAGTCCTTCCCGGCGTGACAATCGGTGCAGCCGGCCCGGGTCTCGAACAGCCGTTTTCCACGACGGGCCGCATCCTCCAGTTGACCGTCGGCCCGAAGATGGGGGCTGACCGGATGCCGAAGAGATCCGAGGTAGGCGATCATCGCGCGGATGTCTCCGTCGGTCGGCGTGGATTCGGTCGAGAGCGTGTCGTGGAGCGATTTGCGGATGCTCGCCGGCAGGCTCTGTTGCCAGCCGTGCCAGGTCCACGGTCCCGTGCGGGTCACTCCCCGCAGCGACGGGGTCAACTTGTAGGTGTCGTGGTTGCCGTCATTGAGCGTGTCGAAGGTCTGGCCGTTGGTGTGACCGCCGGGGTGGCACGAGCTGCAACTGAACCAGCCGTCGCGGGATCGATCGGCGTCATGGAAGATCTGTTCCCCTCGCCGCACGAGGGTGGGTTCCGGAGCCCGGCCCAGCTTGATGACCCTGAGGTTTCGGGCGGTGGCGGCATCGACGAT
>DLVV01000220.1:13233-30893 GCA_003445035.1 Planctomycetaceae bacterium
TGCAGCGAGTCCTCGAAGTAGTTGGCGACCAGCACGCGGGTGTTGTCCAGGAAAACGGGATCGAGTGGCCGTCCACCCAGTTCCACACGGCGGAACAGCCGCGCGTTGTCGCGCATCGCCTCGGGAAGAAAGTCACCGGGGTCCGCCGAAGGCCAGGGGAGTTCGGAGAAACGGAGCACGACCAGTTCGTGAGAACCGCCACAAGTGCCCACCAGCCACTTCCGGTCGGGACTCAGGGCGACGGCGTTCAGGTCGCCACAGCCGGCACCGTGCTCGTCGAGGTTCATCTGCTTCTGCTGCCAGTACTCGCCGGTGGGCAACGGCATGCGGGTCAGGCGGTTGTCGATCACCCAGCCACGCTGCACGTTGTTTTCGTTGACCGGAAAGCTGCGGTTGATCGGTGTGGGCAGGATGATCCTCTCGCTGTCACCAAGGATCACGGGGCGTCCGAGGTTGAAGCCGTCGTCGAAGATCGTGCGTCGGCTGAGCTTCTTGCCGCTGGCGATGTCGTGAACCCAGACCTCGCCGGGCACGTTGGCACAGGCGACCAGCCAGCGGCCGTTGGGGGCGGGTGTCAGCCAGCCGGGCTGGCCCCCGGTAGGAAACCGGCGAGTGACCCGGCCGGCCGGGACATCGAACTCGGCGACCGCGTCGTCTCCGGACAAGGCCACGAAACCTCGTCGAGGGCTCTCGCGGGTTCCCGATCCGACGACGGCCAGTCCACGGGGGGCGTCGCCGACGGGAATCGTCCGGACAAGCCGCAGTCGACCGTCTTGCCATGACATCACCGCTACAGCATCGTCCTGGGACAGGCTGACCAGCAGCGTCCGCGCGTCCCACCAGGCGACGTCGACTGGCCGACGGCCGCAGCGAGCTTCGTAGAGGACTCGTCCGGAGTCGAGTTCGACCAGTGAGACGGTGCCGGAGGTGTGATTGGCCGTGGCGACAAGTGACCGGTCGGGCGAGAGATCCAGCGACATTGGGCTGCGGTCGACCACGGTTCCGGCCAGATCGGCAGCCGGCCGGTCTGCGTCGGCCGAGAGCAAGGCGGGCAACAGTGCCAACAGTGCCAGCAGTGGGAGGTGACGCGGCATGGGGGACGGGGACCGGGACGGATTGTGTGCCTGCTTATTGTCGCCGAACTGTCGAGCCGGGCAAAGCCCTAGTACCCCACCGCCGCCCCGTCCTTGCGTGGTTCGGTGGCTCCGTGCAGCACCCCGTTCTCGTGGTCGATTCGGATCGCCTGGTAACCGCCGAACGACCCGGGGGCCCTCACGATCCGGTGCCCCAACCGCTGCAGATTTTGGATGGACTCGATCGGCACGGCGGTTTCCAGTGCCACGAAGCCGCCCTTGGCGTCGGCGGGTCGACCGGTCGGTGTGGCCGAGCCGATGTGGCGAATCCGTGCCGCGTCGCCGGCCTGTTGCACGTTCATGCCGAAGTCGATGATGTTCATCAGTACCTGCACGTGCCCCTGCGGCTGCATGTCGCCGCCCATCAGGCCGAAGCACAGCCACGGCTTGCCGTCACGGGTGACGAACGCGGGGATGATCGTGTGGAAGGGCCGCTTGTGAGGTTCGAGGCGGTTGAGATGCTTGTCGTCGAGAGCGAACAGCTGGCCGCGGTTCTGCAGGCAGAAACCGACCTTGCCGGGGACGACCTTCGAGCCGAACCCATGGTAATTGCTCTGGATGAAACTGCAGCAGTTGCGGTCCTTGTCGACGACGGTCAGGTAGACCGTGTCGCCGTGTTCGAGCTTGGGGTCGCCGGAGGGGACGTCGGTGGCTGCCCGTTCCAGGTCGACGCGGGCGTTCTGCTTCCGGCCGTATTCCTTGGAAATCAACTCGGAGGTGGGCAGCTTGCCGAAGTCGGGGTCGGCGTAGAACCGGGCCCGGTCGGCGAAGGCCAGCTTCTTGGCCTCGACGAACAGGTGGATGTGCTCGGCCGAATTGTGTCCCAGCGACTTGATGTCGTGGTGTTCGAGCACGTTGAGCATCTGCAGGGCGGCGATCCCCTGTCCGTTGGGTGGCAGTTCCCAGATGTCGTGGCCCCGGTAACTGGTCGAGACCGGGTCGATCCAGTCACCATGGTGGTCGGCGAAGTCCTTCATCGAGAAGAAACCGCCGTTGTCCTTGCTGAAGTCGACGATCCGGCCGGCGACCTCCCCGGTGTAGAAGGCATCACGGCCGTGTTCGGAGATCTGCCGGTAGCTCCAGGCCAGGTCGGGGTTGGTGAAGATCTGGCCGACGCGGGGGGCCTGGCCATCGGGGAGATAGGTACGGGCCGAGTCGGCCCACTCGGCCAGGGCGGCCCGGCTTCCGGCCCAGCTGCGGCCGATGATTTCCGAAACCGGAAACCCCTCCTCGGCCGTCTTGATCGGATCTTCCAGCAGGTCCTTGAAGGCGAGTGTCCCGAACCGCTTGCGGACCATTTCCCAGCCGTCGACACAGCCGGGGACGCTCCAGGACAGTGGCCCGTTGATGGGAATCTCGTCGAGACCCTTGTCCTGGAAGACCTTGCGGGAGATGGAGTGGGGGCTGCGGCCGCTGCCGTTGAGCCCGTAAAGGGTCTTGGTCTTGTTGTCCCAGTAGATGACGAACACGTCGCCGCCGATCCCGCAGCTCATCGGTTCGACCAGCCCCAGCATGGCACTGGCGGTGATCGCCGCGTCGGCGGCGTTGCCACCCCTTTTGAGGATGTCGAGCCCGGCCTGGGCCGCCAGGGGGTGGCTGGTGGCGACGATGCCGTGTTTGGCGATGACGACCGAGCGGCTTTGGTGCGGGTTCTTGGCCGGGCGGTCGTACTGGCCGGCCTCGGCCGATTCGGACGGGTCAAACGGCAAGAAGTCCTCGGACATCCAGGTGCTCCAGGCGATGAGGATCAACAGGGCCCTGAGGGCGACGGCCCATCTCGAGCGTGACATGGGGAGGCCTCCGGTCGGGTGTTGGCACAGGCCGAGTGTGTCGGTGGCAGCGCGGGAATGCAAACCGCCCGCTCACACCCGCAACCGGCCGAATTCCCGGATTCGCTCGGTGATCGCCGGTTCGACCGGCAACCGCTCCATGCTGCTGGCCCCGTAGAATCCAACGACACCTTCCGTGTGGTCGAGGATGTACTGGGCGTCGGCGGGTTCGGCGATCGGTCCTCCGTGGCAGAGGACCAGGATGTCGGGTTGGGCACGCCTGGCGGCATCGGCCATCGCCTGCACCCTGGTGGCGGCGTCTTCCAGCGACACGGCCGTGCCGGCGCCGATCAGGCCCTTGGTGGTCAGTCCCATGTGCGGGATCAGGATGTCGGCCCCGGCCTCGGCCATCGCGGTGGCCTCGTCGGGATTGAAGCAGTAGGGCGTTGTCAGCAGGTCCATTTCGCGGGCCAGCCGGACCATGTCGACCTCGAGCCCGTATCCCATCCCGGTTTCCTCGAGCCCGGTGCGGATGGTGCCGTCGAAGAGTCCCACGGTGGGGAAGTTCTGGACACCGGAGAAGCCGGCGTCGCGGACCTGTTCCAGGAACACCGGCATCAGCCGAAACGGATCGGTGCCGCAGACTCCGGCGAGCACGGGCGTGTCCTGGGCTGCCGGCAGCACCTCGCCGGCCATCTCCATCACGATCGCGTTGGCGTCCCCGTAGGGCATCAGTCCAGCCAGGGAACCGCGGCCGGCCATGCGAAAACGACCGGAATTGTAGATCACGATCAGGTCGATTCCGCCGGCCTCCTCGAGCTTGGCACTCAGCCCCGTCCCGGCCCCGCCCCCGATGATCGGTTCTCCAGCGGCCACCTTGCCCCGGAGACGATCGAGGATGTCCTGTCGTGCGAAAGTGGTCATGGAGCCGCGTGTCCGTGGGCGAAGGGAGGGGCATCGGAGTCCGGGAATCGCTATCGCCGGGCATTCTAGAGCGGTTGCCCAATGGCGTCGAATGATCCGGTGGAGCCGGTTCGTGGTTTCCCCGGGGCGGTCAGGCCAATTCGCCTTTTCGATTGATCGAGTCGATCAACCGCTCGGCGGCGGTATCGGCGAATTCGGGATCATTGACGTGGTGGGGCAGTTCGAGCAGTTCGACGGTTCCCCGGTGGTCGCGGATCGCGGAGAACAGCGCGTCGCGAGCCTCGGGGTTGTCGAAGGGCTGGCCGTCACCGTCGATCGCAGAAACCCCTTCCAGTGGTAGCATCAACGTGGTGGGACCCGTGGACATGGCGGCCTTTTCGGCGATCTCCCGGCCGAGACGCCGGTTCTCTTCGACCGTGGTTCTCATCAGCGTCACCGTCGGATTGTGTTCGTAGAACAACCGGTCGGCGAACTGCGGGGGGATGTCTTTGCGGGGGCCGAAGTTGACCATGTCGGTGGCGCCGACACTGATGACCTGGGGGACGCCGGCGCGGCCGGCGGCCGTCAGGCGGTCGGGGCCGGCCGAGAGGATGCCACCGACCTGTTCGTCGGCCAGTTCGGTGGTGGTGATGTCGAGCACCCCGGAAATCAGTCCGTCGGCGATCAGCGACTCCATCGCCTGGCCGCCGTTGCCGGTGGCGTGAAAGACCAGCACCTCGAAACCGGCATCCTCCAGCCTCTGGCGAGCCCGCTCGATGCACGGAGTGGTGACCCCGAACATCGTCGCCGCCACCAGCTTCCGGTCGTCGTTGGAGACCGGGGCCGGAGACAGGGTGGCCAGCCCGGCCATCGCCCGCGCGGCCGAATCGAGCACGCTGCGGCTGATACGGTTGAGTCCGAGGATGTCGACGACGGAATTGAGCATCATCAGGTCGGCGTCGCCGACCCAGGGCCGAACCGGTCCGCTGGCCAGCGTGCTGACCATCAGCTTGGGCACGCCCAGGGGCAGGGCACGCATGGCGCTGGTGGCGATGGTTGTCCCGGCCGAGCCACCGATGCCGATCACGCCCTGGAGACTGCCGGTGGCGAGTTCGGCGACAGCCAGGGCACGGGCCGATTCGGTGGCCGCGGTGATCGCCCGGCCACGATCGGCAGCTTCGACGAGGTCTTTGAGCGGGGCGGGGCCCAGCGAATAGAACTCCTCACGCGTGATGTCGGCGGTGACCGTCGGAGTGCCCAGGCAGCCGGTGTCAACCAGTCGGACTCCCACGCCCAGCTCGAGCAGCCGGTCGCGCAGAAAGGCGGCCTCGGTGCCCTTGGTGTCGAGCGTGGCCAGCAACAGGACAGTCACGGCTGGGTCTAGCCGATGATGTCGGCGATCGGGTTGCCACTGCTGATGAAGAACGGGCGCCCGTTCTGATCGTGCACCTCGGTCCGCGGTTCGATTCCCAGGCAGTGGTAGATCGTTGCGGTCAGGTCACCTGGCGAGACAGGACGGTCGCCGGGGAAGCCACCGATCTTGTCCGAGGCCCCATAGACCTGTCCGCCACGAATACCCGCGCCGGCCAGGACCACGCTGAAGACGTTGGACCAGTGCTCGCGGCCGGCGGTCTTGAGCGTGACTTTCGGGGTGCGGCCGAACTCCCCGGCCACCACCACCAGCGTATCCTCCAGTCGGCCCTCGCGTTCCAGGTCACTCATCAGCGCGGTGAAGGCCATGTCGAAGGGGGGGATCAGGTCTTCGCGGAGCGCCTGGAAGTTGTTCCAGTGACTGTCCCAGGCGTAACCCATCTGGCCCTGGGTCCGCAACCAGCTGACTTGCACCAGTCGAGTCCCGGCCTCGAGCAACCTCTTGCCCAGCAACACGGATTGTCCGAAGAGGTTGCGGCCGTAGCGGCTGCGGAGCTGCTTGTCGGCGGTGGAAAGATCGACGGCGCGACGGACGGCGTCGGAGGTGATGACGTCCAGGGCCTTCTGCTGATTCTGCTGGATCGTTCGCGCCAGCGGGTTCTCGTTGAGGAAATCGAGCTGGCTGTTGAACTGGTCGACCAGCCTTTTCCTGCGCTGGATCACCGCCGCCGGACGGTTGGCGATCAGCGGAAGGTGCTTGAGCTTGAAGTGGTCGTCGTTGGGGTTGCCGCCGGTCTGCAGCGGGTCGTATTTTCCGCCCAGGGCCCCACCCCACTGTCCGGCACGTCGGCCGCTGCCGGCGTCCAGCCGACGCGGGACCATGCAGAAGGGCACCATCGGGCCGGGACCCGGAGAGATCTTGGAGAGCACCGAGCCCATGTGAGGGGCTTCGTCGCGACCCATGAAGTTGGCCGAGCCCTCGCCCCGGGGGTACTTGTAACCGGTGAACATGTAGTAGCCGCCGCCGGCGTGACCGGACGACTCGTGGGTCATCGAGCGGATCAGGGCGACACGGTCCATCCACTTGGCCGTCCGCGGCAGGTGCTCGCCGATGACCAGCCCCGGCACCGACGTCTGGATCTGGTCGAATTCCCCCCGAACCTCGGCCGGCTCGTTCGGCTTCGGATCAAACGTGTCGTGGTGCGAGGCACCGCCGGAAAGGAAGAGAATGATGCAGTTCTTCGCCTTGCCGAAACTGCTCGAGTGACTGGAACCCTTGTCGGCCGATGGCTTGGCGTGAGCGGTGCTCAATTCGACGAGCGAAGGCAGGGTCAGCCCGGTCATTCCCAGGCCACCGATTTTCAACGCCTCGCGACGCGTTGTTCCGTCACACAACCGCGGAGCCGGTCCGTTAATCGAAAGCATCGTGTCACCTCGCCGTTCACGGCGACCTTGTGGATTTCGGGAGTTTCGGAGAGATGCGGTCGGGAGGACCGCTGTGTCGGGGTCTTCCCGACCAGAAGATTCTCAACGGGTCAGGATACCGGAACGCCGTCAGACCCTCAACACAAATTGACAAACGCCGATGTGTCTCGGAGAATGTCTCGGTGGACCACATGGTCCGATCTTGCCGTTTTCCAGGCTCTCCGATCGGAATCAAACGACATGCGCAACCGGTTTTCTGTTCGTCTTGCCTCGGTGGCCTCCTGTTTCATCCTCGGCCTGCTTGGGGTTCAGCCATCAGCCTGTTTCGCCCAGGCGTTCGTCCATCGGGTGGAGCCGGCATCGGTGACCCGTGGCCAGGAAACTCGCGTGGTTCTTCACGGCAGTCGCCTGGAACTGGCCACGGCGCTGTGGATCTCGGTTCCCGAGGGCCGCGTGACGGCGACCCGGGTTGGAGAGAGCACCTCCGATCGTGCGGTTTTCGATATCAAGGTTCCGGCAAGCCTGCCGCTGGGGTTCTATGGCCTGCGGCTGGCCACCCAGATCGGCCTGTCGAATGCTCACATCTTTCTGGTCGACGAGATTGCGACGGTGCCCGAGGAGGAGATGGCGGTGCCCAAGGGGGTTTCGCCGATGCGGGCACCCCAGGTGGTCGAGTTGCCGATAGCAATCGCCGGGACGATTCTCGCCGAGGACGTGGACCTGTTTGCGTTCGATGCTGAGGTCGGCCAGGAGGTGACTTTCGAGGTCGTCGGCAGTCGCCTGGGCAAGGGGCTTGATCCCCTGGTCACGATCCGTGACGCCGGGGGACAGGTGATCGTTCAGAGAGACAACGATGTCGGGTTGTTCTACGACCTGCGATTCGCTCAAAAGTTCGTCGATGCGGGGCGATACACGGTCGAGGTCCGGGATTCGCGGTTCCGTGGTTCCGACCACTGGGGTTACGTTCTGCGAATGGGGCGATTCCCCCAGGCTCGCGTGGCGGTGCCGGCGACGGTACCCGCGGGCAAGGCGACCACGCTGACGTTTCCGCAACTTGGTGCGTTGGCCAAGCCCGAAGCCGGCCGGGTGATTCCCTCGGGAGTGATCGACGGACGGATGCTGTTTGCCCTGAAACGTCCCGGCGACGATCTCTCGGCCTGGCTCCCTCTGAGGATCAGCCCGGTCGAGACCGTCATCGAGGCCGAACCCAACGACGCGACCAAGCAGGCCAACGTGGCGAAGATTCCCGGTGCCCTGCACGGGGTGATCGGCAAGCCGGGTGACGTGGATCACTTTCGGGTGAGCCTGAAGAAGGGACAGCTGTACCAGGTGCAGGTCGAGACGCACACGATCGGTTCGCCGGCCGACATCGAACTGATCCTGCTCGATCCGGCCGGCAAGGAAGTCACCCGCGCCGACGATTCGGGACTCGAGGAGGCCCGCATGAACGTCTCGCCGCCGGCTGACGGTGAGTACATCCTGGTGGTGAAAGAACTGGTCAACTGGGGAGGTCCCGAGTTCGCCTACGCGATCCGCTTCGCTCCCCGCGCCCCCGGCCTGACATTCTCCTCGGGCATCACCCGCGTGGCCCTGCCCCTGGGCACCCGCCAGCCTTTGCCGCTGTCGCTGAACCAGGTCGCCCTGTCCGGCGATGTGGCGTTTCGGCTGAAGGGGGCCCCCAAGGGGATCACGATGAAGATCAACCAGGTGAAGCAGGGGACTCGCGAGATCGACAATTACCTGCTCTGCGATTCGTCGACAAAGCCGGGAGTTTACACGATCCAGGTCGAGGCGGTTTCGAAGGCCAATGCGAAGGTCACCGCCCTGGCATCCACTCGGCCCCTGATCGACCGCCGCCCGGTCGGCCGTGGACCTCATGGTGAGCCGTTTGAACTCCGTGAGGACCAGCGACGGTTGCCTCCGACGCTCACCGAACGGATCGCCGTGGTGGTGTTGCCGACATCGCCGTTCGACTTCGAACTGGCCAGTCCCCTGGTGACATTGCCTCGTTACCAGACGGCCAAGGTGAACGTGAAGACAACCCGCATTGCCGGTTTCGAGAGTCCGATCCGGTTCGTTGCCCGGGGAGGAGAACTGGACCAGAACAATCTTCGTAAACCCCGTGTGCGATTGCACATCGGTGAGGCGACCGTCGGGAACCCGACGACAACCGGGACACTGGAATCCTACGTCAACACCTTGACACAACGTCAGCGGGTGATTCTGACCGGAACGACCGTATACCAGGGTCGGGAGTTGTCTCTGACCCGGACATTTGACATCGACATCGTGGTCGCCTTCCGGCCTGGGCCGGCACAGAAGAAGGTCTCGGTAGCGGCGGGTTCGTCGGTGCGAGTCGCTGTGCGGCCCAACCGGCTGGCTCCTTTCGACGGCCCGGTGATGCTTTCCCTCGGGCAGGTCAAGGGGCTGGAGCTGCCTGGAACGGTCGTGGTTCCCGAGGGGGCCAAGGAGGTCGAGGTTGAGGTGAAGGCGGCGGCGGGTCTGAAGCCGGGGACTTACAAGGTGTCGCTTTCGGGGATCGCTCGGGTTGAACGGTTCCAGGAATCGGCCGGTGGCGAGACGCTCGAGGTCGAGGTGACCTCGGCGAAGTGATGACAAAAACACGCAAGATGGACAGCGAGATGATCGAAAAGACTTCGAAACGTGGGTGGCCGGTCCCGGTGGGGACGTTGCTGCTTCTGCTGTTGGTCGGCACGCCGCCGTGCGTTGCCGCCGATGAACCGGCGGTGGAAAAACCGGCCGTGCCGAAAACGATCGTGGTGCGACCGGCGGAGGTCGACCTGGTCGGCCGTCGCAGGGTTGCCCGTCTGTCGGTCCTGGGCCGGGGGGATGGTGGGCGAGTCACGGATCTCTCGCGGGTTGCGGAGTACAAGATCGAGAATCCCGGCGTGGTGGCGGTCACCGCCGACGGCCGTCTGTCGGCCGTGGCCGACGGTCAGAGCCGTGTGACGGTCGCCTTCGGTGGCCAGTCACAGACGATCACCGTCCGCGTCAAGGACTTCGGGGTGCCCGATCCGGTGGACTTCCACTCGGAGGTGATTGCCGCTCTGTCCCGTGGCGGTTGCAACCAGGGTGCTTGTCACGGGTCGCCCCAGGGGAAGAACGGGTTCCGGTTGAGCCTGCGGGGCTACAAGCCCGACCTGGATCGGATGACATTGACCCGCGAGATCTTTGGACGCCGGACGAGTCCCCAGAATCCCGACGCCAGCCTGATTTTGGCCAAGGCCGCCAACCGGGTGCCGCACGTGGGTGGACGGCGGTTCCGTGGCACCGAGCCCGCCTACTCTGTTCTCAGGCAGTGGATCTTCGAGGGGACGCACGTCAGCGAGACCCCCGAGGGCGTGGTGAAGATGGAGGTGTTGCCCGGTCAACAGACCCTGCACACCTCCAGCCCCCGGCTGCAACTGGTTGCCCGGGCGCATTTTGCCGATGGGTCGATCCGGGACGTGACGCACCTGGCGGTTTTCACCACCAGCGACATCGATGCGTCGTCGGTCAGCGATGACGGGTTGGTGACGTTTCACGGGACGGCCGAGGTGGCCGTGCTGGTTCGGTATCTCAAGCAGATGGTCAGCGTCCGCCTGGCCTACGTCCGCGCCGATTCGGGTTTCGTGGCGGACAAGCGAGCCGAGGAGAACGCGATCGACCGGTTGGTGTTCGCCAAGCACCGGCAGCTGCAGCTGAAGGCCTCGCCGGTCGCCACCGATGGCACCTATCTTCGCCGAGTCTACCTCGACCTGCTGGGCGTTTTGCCGTCACCGGAGGCAGCCCGAGCGTTTCTGGATTCGAAGGATCCGAAGAAGCACCAGGTGCTGGTTGACGGGCTGTTGAAGCGATCCGAGTTCGCCGAGTTCTGGGCCATGAAATGGCTCGACGTGATGCGGGGCAACCGCGAGTCGATCACCGAACGGGGTGTCCACAAGCTGCACCGTCACCTGGTGCGTCACTTTGCCCAGGACGGTTCGTTCGGCGAGTTGGCCCGACAGATCCTGACCAGCCGAGGGAATACGATCGAGAATCCCACGGCGAGTTTCTTCCGAATCGCCCGGACTCCCGAGGACGCTGCCGAGTCGACGGCTCAGCTATTCCTCGGCGTACGTATTCAATGTGCCAAGTGCCACAATCATCCCTTTGAGGCGATCACCCAGAACGACTATTACGGCCTGGCCGCCTACTTCGCCCGCGTGAAGCTCAAGGGCCGCGTCTTCGGGCTCGACCGTGAAATCGTCTACGTTGGCCGCGCGGGCGAGGTCAAGCACGCCGAGTCGGGCGAGGTGATGAAGCCGACCGCTTTCGGCAAGGTCGCCCGTGACGTTGCCGTCGGCCAGGATGTCCGTCCACAGTTGGCCGACTGGCTGGTGAAGAGCGAAAACCGCTGGTTCGCCCGGTCGACGGTCAACCGCATCTGGGCTCACATTTTCGGCCTGGGCATCGTCGAGCCGGTCGATGACTTCCGCGAGAGCAACCCACCGTCGAATCCCGAGTTGCTCAATGAGTTGGCCAGGCAATTTGCTGAAGGCGATTACCGGTTCAAGCCGGTGATTCGTTCGATCGTCACCTCGCAGGCCTACCGCCTGGGAGCTCGCCCGGTCGTCCAGTCTCCGCATTCGGCCGCTCCCGCCCGCTACGTCACCTCGGCGGTCGTCAAGATGCTGTCCGCCGAACAGATTCTTGACGCGATCTCCCAGGCGACCGGGGTTCCCGAGAAGTACAAGGGATACCCGCTGGGGACCCGGGCGACGCAATTGGCCGAGGGGGCGGTGGACCACAATTTCCTCAAGGCCTTCACCAAGCCGGTCCGCGACGTCCGTTGCGACTGTGCCCGCGAAACCGATCCGACGCTCAACCAGGTCGTACACCTGATCAACAACGCCGGGATTCTCGATCGGTTCGACGCCGATTTGAGTCGGCTGGGTCGGATGTTGTCGGCGAAGACACCGACGGCCGAGATCGTGGAAATGCTGTACCTGGCGACGATTTCCCGACGGCCGTCACCTGCCGAGCGAAAGCTGGCCCTGGGCCACGTGGCGAGCCTGCCCGACCGGGCCGCGGGGCTGCGTGATGTCCAGCACGCGCTGATCAACTCGAACGAGTTTCTGCTGCGGCACTGATGCCGTCCGGGGCTAGGCCATCACCCCGGCAATCACTTCCCCCTCGTTGACGGTTGCCCGTTCGGGTCGGCCCTGGAGGTGGTAGACCAGTTTCTGATGATCGAGTCCGATGGCGTGCAGGAAGGTCGCGTGCAGGTCGTGCACGTGGGCGGGGGAATCGACGGCGTGCATGCCGAAGTCATCGGTGGACCCGATCACCTGGCCGCCCCGGACGCCTCCTCCGGCCATCCACATCGTGAAGCCGTAGGGATTGTGGTCGCGGCCGTCGCCCTTCTCAGACATCGGCGTCCGGCCGAATTCACCGCCCCAGATCACCAGCGTCTCGTCGAGCAGGCCACGTTGCTCGAGGTCGGCCAGTAGCCCGGCGACCGGAACGTCGGTTTCCCGGCAGCGGGCGGTGTGGTTTTGTTCGATCTTCGAGTGCGCGTCCCACTTGCTTCCGGACCCGGAGTAGAGCTGGATGAAGCGGACGCCGCGTTCGACCAGCCGCCTGGCCATCAGGCAGTTGCGTCCGAAGGGAGCGGTGGTCTTGTCGTCGAGTCCGTAAAGCGACCGCGTGGCGGCGGTTTCCTGGGCGATGTCGACGGCCTCCGGGGCATGCGACTGCATGCGGAAGGCCAGTTCGTAGGCGGCGATCCGGGCCTCGAGCTCGTCATCGCCCCTGCGGGCAGCGAGGTGTCGACGGTTGAGTCGCGAGAGGAAGTCGAGCTTGCCGCGTTGCCGTCGCGGACCGATCGACTTGGGCGGGGCCAGGTGCAGGATCGGCGTGCCGTCTTGCCGAAAACGGGTTCCCTGGAAGGTGGCGGGCATGAACCCGGTTCCCCACACGCGGGTCCCTCCGGGAGGTTCGCGATCGTTGTCCAGCAGGACGACGAATCCCGGCAGGTTCCGGCTGGCCGAGCCCAGGCCATAGGCCACCCAGGCTCCGAGACTGGGTCGACCGGCGAGAATGCTGCCGGTGTTCATCTGGCAGACGCTGCCGACATGGTTGAGCCCGTCGGCGCGGCACGAGCGGATGACACAGAGCTTGTCGGCGTGTCGGCCGACGTTGGGATACCAGTCGGAGACCGGCAGGCCGCTCTCCCCGTAGCGTTGCCACCTGCGACGGGTCGGCAACAGGGGATTCTCCGAGACGCCCATCGGCGTGATGACCCGTTCGATCGACTCGGGCAGTGATTTCCCGGCCAGCCGGTTGACCTCGGGCTTGGGATCGAACGTATCGATGTGGCTGGGTCCACCGTCCATGAACAGGAAGATCACGCTGCGGGCCGGAGTCCGGTTGTGCCCCGATCGTGCGACCATCGATTCGGCGGCACCGCTTTCGGAAGCCATCAACGCCCCCAGGGCCAGCCCACCGAAGCCGGCCCCGGAACGCAGCAGGAAGTCCCGTCGCGAGTTCGTCGACTCGTGGTGAGGAGGGGGCGGGGGTGTGTTGGGGGTTGGGCGCATCGTGGTCAATCGACGTAAAGGAATTCGTTGGTGTTGATCAGTACGTGGCAGAGATCCAGCAGCGCGTCGTTGGCCCGGTCGACGTCGTTGTCGGACGTCGAACGCGAGGCCTGTTCACCCAGGAACGTGATCGCCTCGGCCAGCTCCCGGTCGTCGGGGCCGCGTCCGAGCACCAGCCGCCACGACTGGCGGACCCGGGACGGGATGTCCTTGGACCAGGTGGTGTCCTGGATCCGCTTGAGGACTCCCCGGGCGAGGTCGAGCACGAGTTCGCTGTTGAGCAGGACCAGGGCCTGGGGGGCGACGGTCGTCTGCGACCGGCGGGCGCAGCTCTCGTGCATGTCGGGCTGATCAAAGACGCGCATCAACGGGTACGGCAGGTTCCGCTTGGCGTGGATGTAGATGCTGCGGCGAGACCGGGCCGCAGCCGACGGGCTCGCTTTCCACGTGTAGCGGGCTCCGAAACCCGGTGGCAACTTGGGTCGGACGGAGGGGCCGTAGAGCCGGGTGTCGAGACGACCCGCGGCGGCCAGCATTGCGTCACGAATGCGTTCCGACGACAGCCGGCGGCGGGGGAAGTAGGAATAGGGTTGCGGGTCGGCCGACGTGGCCGATTCACGACCGGCCTGCTGGTAGACCCGCGAGTTCATGATCAGCCGATGCACGTGCTTGATGCTCCAGCCGCTCTCGACGAATTCGACGGCGAGCCAGTCGAGCAGCTTTCGGTGTCGGGGCGGGGCGGTCTGGCGTCCCAGGTCGTTGGCGTTGGCGACCAGCCCCTCCCCGAAGTGTCCCTGCCAGATCCGGTTGACCATCACGCGGGCCGTCAGCGGATGATCGTCGGCGGTCAACCAGCGGGCCAGGCTGGCCCGGCGGCCCGAGCTGCCGGGTCGACGGGTGGGGGCATCGGCCGGGGTGATCGATGACCGGTCGAGGATCTCGGGTGGTCCGGGTGAGACCTCCTCGAGTGGCACCTCGTAGTTGCCACCGCCCAGGACGAATGTCGGTGCCGGCCCGGAAGCGACTTCGAGCGTGGCCATCGCGGCCAGCTGGCCGGGTGGCTGGGGCCGCCGCTTGGCGAGTTCGGCGAGTTGCTTTTTCAGCTCGGCCCGCCGCTTGCGGTCGGTGTCCGAGAGCGCCGCGGCGAGTTTCTTCTCGTCCACCGGCAATTGTCTCTCGGTCCAGAACGCCAACTGGTGCTGTCGAGCCGACCGCTCTTCGGACGGCGTATCGACGGCGTCGAGGACCACGGTGGGGAACTTGCGACGTTTGATGGCGAAGGCTTTGGCCCGCGCGGGTTTTTCGATGGCCTGCACCTGGTCACGCAGCGGACGGGTCTCGGACAGCCAGTCGGCCATCGCCTCCTGGTATTTCCTCAACTGGGCCGGAGACCCGATCGGAACGGCGTCGGCCAGCACGATTCCCGAGAAGTAGGCCTGCAGCCGGTAGAAGTCGCTCTGAAGTATCGGGTCGAACTTGTGGTCGTGACATTGAGCACAACCCATCGACAGGCCCAGGAAGACGTTGCCGACGTTGGCGGTGAGATCGTTGAGGGCGTCCTGTCGGGCCAGCAGGATGTTCGACGCGTTGCTCTCGTCGGGCCACATCCGGTTGAATCCCGTGGCGACGACCGCTTCGGGGTCCTCGGGAAACAGCTCGTCTCCGGCGATCTGTTCCTGGACGAATCGCGAGTAGGCCCGGTCCTGGTTGAAGGCCCGGATGACGTAATCGCGGTAACGGAAGGCCTGGGGCCTGAGTGCGTCGGTTTTGAAACCATCGGTTTCGGCGTAACGGACCAAATCGAGCCAGTCGCGACCCTGTGCCTCTCCGTAATGCGGGCTGGCCAGCAGGCCGTCGACAGTCCGCGTCCACCAGCCGGGTGGTTCGGTGTCACCGGTGGGAACGGCGATATTCGAGGGCAGCGAGCCGGGAGGCAGCCCCAGCAGGTCGACCGCGGCGCGGCGCAACCTGAGCCGGGGAATGGCCTGGGGTGCGAAACGCTGATGCCGGCCCCGGAGTGTCTCGAGCAGGAACGCATCGACCGGCGAATTGACATCGTTGGCCGACGGGCCGCTGATTGCGGGGACCGCGGGGCGGACCAGTTGCTGGAAAGCCCACCATTCGGAGTCATTCGAGGTGGGTTCGGCTGCCGGCAGAGTGGTCGAACACACGACGGCACCGCAGGCTGCCAGCAATAACAGGCCCCTTATCGATCTGATGCTGGCACGTGACATTTGGGGTGAAAGAGGTGTGGCAATGTCGTTGAGCATTGCAGGTGGTGGCAAAGGCCGGGGTGGGGCGTGTTGCAAGAGAACGAGCGGTCATTATACTGGCGGGATGCGGCCGGTGGCACCGCGCTCGATGTGGAATCCTCGCCCCGGCCCTCCGCCGACTCGATGTGGGAGTCTCGACCGTGAAATTGGCTGAACCGATTGATGTTCGTGGTTTGTTGCGGACAAGTCCGTCGTTTGGGATCGACGAGGTGCGGACACTGTGTGAGGTGGTTGCTGGTCCGCAGATCACCGAGGTCCGCCAGGAAGTCGACGTGTTGGTGGAGGAATCCGGCGGACAGGGTTCGATGGGGGTTCGCGCCGGTGTCGGCCTCTACCTGCTGGGTCGGCATGCCGAAGCCCACGAGCTGCTGGGGGCGGTCATTGACGACGGTGTCGGCGTGTTTTACGACGCCTGTTCCCTGGAGTCACTGGGAGACAATGCGGCTGCCGGTGAGCGGTTTCAGCAGGCCGCCGGGGCTGGTTACGACGAGGTCGAGTGTTCCCTGCGACGGGTCGGTACGATCCGCCGCGATGGCCGGCTCGCCGATGCCGAAGAAGCCTTGAAGAACGCGCCGTCTGGTTCAACCTCCCGTGCCGAGTACTCCTACCAGATGGGCTGCATCCTGACCGAACAGTGCAACACCGCGGCGGCGGTCGAGTCGTTCGAGCGGGCGATCGACATGGACCCTCACCACAGCCGGTCCCTGTTCAACCTCGCCCTGGAGAACGCTCGTCACGGCAACGACGACGAAGCCATCAGGCTCTACGAACAATCGCTCTCGCGTCCTCCCCAGTTTCTTGGCGCCCTGCTGAACCTCGGGCTGCTCTACGAGGACAGTGAGAACTATCCCGCCGCCGAGTTCTGTTTCCGGCGGGTGCTGACGACCGATCCCAACCATTCCCAGGCCCGGCTGTACCTCAAGGACATCGAGGCCACCTCCGACATGTACTACGACGAGGACCTCGCGAAGGAGGAACTCCGGATACAGCAGTTGCTGAGCCGTCCGGTGACCGATTTCGAGTTGACCGTCCGCAGCCGGAACTGCCTGGATGGCATCGGTGTCAAGTCGCTGGGCGACCTGACCCAGGTCACCGAGATGGAACTGCTCTCGGGAAAGAACTTTGGCGAGACATCGCTGGTGGAGATCCGCGAGTTGCTGACGATGCACGGGCTGGCCATCGGCCAGAACATCAACAAGGAGCAGGAGCTCGAACCGGCGTTTGCTCCTTCGGACCTGTCTCCCGAGGAACGGGCAATTATCGAGAAGCCTGTTGCGGACCTGAACCTCTCGGTGCGGGCACGCAAGTGCATGGCCCGACTGGGGATCACCCAGATGGGCGAGCTGATCCGGCGGACACCCGACGAACTGCTCTCGAGCAAGAACTTCGGTGTCACCTCGCTCAACGAGATCCGTGGCAAGCTCGACGAACTCGATCTCAAACTCCGCAATGATTAGCGGGTTGTCTCGGCTGTTTTGCCTCCGGTTCCAAGTCTTGTGCCATTCACCCGCGGATGGATAGACTCCTCCCGCGGATGCTCAACCCGGTGGTGTAATAGGTAACACAGCAGGTTTTGGTCCTGCCGTTCAAGGTTCGAGTCCTTGCCGGGTTACTCGATGCCGTGCGATCTGAAAACGTGTCCGCGGTCGAAGTGACTTCGTTGCACGCATCTCGAACAGGGGTGGTCCGAACGTGACGACGGCGACCGACGAGACGCCTTACCGGCCGAAGATCGTCGGCCTGGGCGAATTGCTCTGGGACGTGTTTCCCGACCAGCGACGGCCCGGCGGTGCCCCGGCGAATTTCGCATGGCACGCCAACCAGATGGGGGCCCGGGGCCTGGTTGTTTCGCGGGTCGGTGCGGATCAACTGGGAGACGAACTGGTCGGGTTCCTGGACAGCCAGGGACTCGATTCGGGCTACGTCCAGCGGGACGCCGTTCAATCCACCGGCACTGTCAGCATCACGACCACCGCAGATGGTCAACCCGACTACACGATTCACGAACCGGTCGCCTGGGATTTCCTGGAGTGGACCGACACCCTGGCGACTCTCTTCAAGGATATCGCTGCGGTCTGTTTCGGGACGATCGCCCAGCGGCTGCCGACGTCGAGGGCGACCATCAGCTCCTGCCTGGACGCGATGCCCGAAGGGGCTCTGAAGGTCTACGACATCAACCTTCGCAAGGCGTCCTGGGAACTGGCC
>DLVV01000353.1 GCA_003445035.1 Planctomycetaceae bacterium
GCTTCACACAGTTCGGCCTGGTTGCGGCCGTGAAGGCGGTCCGGCAGTCCGGGGTCGATTTGCAGCAGGGAGACTCTTATCGACACGGTGTGTTGATCGGCAGTGGGATCGGAGGGCTGGAGGAGATCGAGCAGAACCACAGCGTGCTGTACGATCGGGGGCCTTCGAGAGTCTCGCCGTTGATGATTCCTAAGCTGATGGTCAATGCCGCCAGCGGAAACATCTCGGTCCACTTTCAACTGCGTGGCCCCAACAGCGCCATCGCGACCGCTTGTGCTTCGGCGACCAACGCCATCGGTGAGGCCTTTCGGCTGATTCAGCACGGGAAGGCTGACGTGATGGTCACCGGTGGCAGCGAGGCAGCGATCACCCCGATGGGGCTTTCGGGCTTCGCACGCATGAACGCACTCTCGACCCGCAACGACGACCCCGAAACGGCCAGCCGTCCGTGGGACAGGGATCGTGACGGTTTCGTGCTTTCCGAAGGGGCCGGCATCTTGGTGCTCGAGGAACTTTCCCATGCCGAGTCGCGTGGGGCTGCAGTGCTGGCCGAGATCATCGGTTACGGCATGTCGGCCGACGGAACCCACATGACCGCCCCCAATCCCGAGGGGGAGGGCGCGGCGCGAGCCATGTCGGCGGCGATCGACGATGCGGAACTGCCGGCCGACCAGATCGACTACGTCAATGCCCATGGCACCAGCACCCCGCTGGGTGACGTGGCCGAAACTCGGGCGATCAAATCCGTCTTCGGTGACCATGCCCGTTCACTGTGCATTTCCAGCAGCAAGAGCCAACTGGGCCACCTGCTGGGGGCCTCCGGGGGAGTCGAAGTGTGTGCCTGTGTGATGGCGTTACAGGACCAGATCGTTCCTCCCACCATCAATCTCGACAACCCCGATCCGGACTGCGATCTGGATTACGTTCCGGGTGAGGCCAGGTCGTGCTCTGTCAGTCACATTCTCAAGAACAGCTTCGGTTTCGGCGGCCACAACGCCTGCCTGGTGCTCAGGCGGGTGGTGTAAACGTCCACCGGTTCCATTTCGGGCCGGGTCGCAATGTCCTCCGTTCCTTCACCGGTCACTCCCAACACCGAGCTCCCCCATCTTTGCTGGTTCCATGAGCAGATCCGAGTCAAACCCTCCGAAGGTCGTCGTCACCGGCATGGGCGTCTTCAGCCCGATCGGGATCGGGCGTGAGTCGTTCGAGCAAGGGATACTGGACGGGACCAACGGGATCGGAGCAATTGACCTGATGGAGGTGTCGGGAGTTCCCGGACACGTCGGCGGCGAGTTGCCGGAGTTCACCCTGTCGTCGGCCCGCAAGGAGTACCTCTCGCTGCAGCGGAAGAGTATCAAGGTGATGTGCCGTGACATCCAACTCGGAGTCGCCTCGGCGGTGCTGGCCCTGGACGACGCGTCGATCGATTCGGAGTCGATTGACCGGACGCGACTGGGGGTCGACTACGGTGCCGACCAGATGTTCTCTCATCCCGAATCGCTGATCCGCAGTGCCATCCGATCGTCCTCGCCGATTGAGGACGGTGAGCTCGATTTTCAGATCGCTCTCTGGGGTGAGAGCGGGATCGGCGAGATGGAGCCGTTGTGGCTGCTGAAGTACCTGCCGAACATGCCGGCCTGCCACATTGCGATTGCCGCCGACGCGCGTGGTCCCAACAACTCGCTGACGCTAGCCGAAGCGTCCGGAAATCTCGCCGTCGGCGAGGCTTTCCGGTTGCTGGTCCGTGGCAGTGCCGACGTCATGATTGCCGGATCGACCGGATCGCGGATGCACCCGATCAAGTGCCTGCACGCCACGATGTGGGATGAACTGGCCGAAGGCGAAGGGGATCCTTCAACCTGGTGTCGGCCGTTTGATGCCGGTCGCACGGGGCAGGTGATCGGCGAAGGGTCCTGCTCGCTGATCCTCGAAAACGAATCACACGCACGGGCCAGAGGTGCCAAGATCCTGGGGACAATACTGGGATCCGGATCAAGCTGCGTCATCGACCGGAGTGGCTGCTGCAATCCGCGGCAGGCCATGATCAATGCCATGAAGGCGGCATTGGCCGATGCCGATCTTTCGCCTGCCGATGTCGGTCATATCCACGCTCACGGGTTGGCGTCTCGCGAGACGGACGTCATCGAGGCATCGGCGATCATGGAGGTCTTTGGCGAGACGGCTGGCCAAGTTCCTGTCACGGCGATGAAAAGTGCTCTGGGAAACTCGGGGGCTGGCTGCGGCACTCTCGAACTGGCCGCTTCACTGGTGGCGCTCGGGCACGGCGTCGTGCCGCGAACGCTCAACTACGAACAGCCGGATGACGATTGTCCCCTGGATGTCGTCCACGGCGAACTCCGGACCGTCTCCAATAACGTTGTGCTCAATCTCAATGTCACCGCCAGTGGCCAGGCCAGCGCCGTCATTGCCGCCGGCGGCTAGGGGTCAGATGGTCCGACAGCGGCGTCCTGCGACGTGGGGTGTGCTTGGCGAGCAAACCACGTGTTGACCAGTTCGCGGTCGGTTTCATCGGTGAGTTGATTGCGATAGGAAATGGCCGTTTCGCGGTGAGTGTGTTGCAGGGACGACTTGCCGAGCAGGCCCCAAGGCCCGTGAGGCGGCATCGTGGGTGAAGGCCCAGTCGAACGGTTGCATCGAATCGGCAGCCGAGTCGCCCAGGGTCAGGGCCCGTCGTGCGTGGTGTGCCGCGAACCTCGATTCGCCCAACGCAGCATGGACCTGGGGCAACAGGCACTCGGCTCGCTTGGTTGATCGATGTGCCGACCTCCACCAGTGTCTCTACGCCGCGTGTGCCGTGTTACGTAACAACTCGTTGTCCTGGTCAGTTCGAGGATCGGATTCCAGCAGGTCCCACGCCTGGTTGTTCATCTCAACGGCGAATCAACGGTCGGCTTCGATGAGGGAAAACGTCTGTTCGGCCATGTCTTTTGTTTGTCCTGTCGTCGGGAGATGTTTGCTCTGTAACAGGCTGTCTACAAACAACTTCGGGCAAAATTGACCGCTCGGCGTTCGCTTGACAGTCTGGGGGGCATCCAGTATCGTTCACCCGATATAGTAAAGACACGTTGCCGGTGAGAATTGACTCACTTCATGCTGGGCAGTCGGTGCCCAGCGGGTTCTCGCCGGAACATCCTCTGAGGTTTCCTCCGGGAGCGTCCGCATGTAACTCGGACCTGTTTCCAAGGACCTTGTTGGGCCGGTGCCCTCCATGCCTCCCGTGGTGTGGAAGTTGTCGGTCGGTCGTGTGGGGCGAGAGTCGTCCGCCGCGGCAACCAGTGTGGGTTACCGACCCGCATTTTTTTGTTCCCCTTGGGGATCCCAATACGACGATATCGGTTGAACTGAAATTCAGCACGATCTGAGACGAATAACACAACCGGGTGTTCCTGGCTTCCCATTATCGGCCTTTTTTTTCCGTGTCCTGGTAGCCAACCAGAAGCCCGCAACGTGGATAAACAGGCAGAGAAGGAACTGCGATGAACGGACCTGAACTTCTCCGGCTGGTCGACGCGATCCATCGCGACAAGAACATCGAGAAGGAAATCGTCTTCGAGGGCATCGAACAGGCCATTCTCTCAGCCGCTCGTAAGCACTACGGTGAAGAGTCCGAAGTCGAGGTTCATATCGATCGCACCACGGGCGAACCGACGGTGCATTGTCCCGGGATCGAAATTGCTCCCGATGACCTCGGAACGATCCTCGGTCGTATCTCGGCTCAGACTGCCAAGCAGGTCATGATCCAGAAGATTCGCGAGGCCGAGAGAGATTCGCTGTATATCGAGTACGAGGAATTGCGGGGACAAATGGTCACCGGGACCGTAACCCGATTCGATGGCGGTGCTGCCACGGTCAACCTTGGCAAGGTCGAGGCCTTTCTCCCTCGCAGTGAACAGATCCCCGGTGAATCGCATCGGGTCAACGAGCGGGTGCGGGCAGTGATCATCGAGGTCCGGAAGGCTGGCAGCCGGGTCAAGATCATCCTCTCCAGAAAACACCCCGACCTGGTGCAGAGGCTTTTCGAACGCGAGATTCCCGAGGTGGCCGAAGCCATCATCGAGATCCAGTCGTTGGCCCGCGAAGCCGGTTACCGGTCGAAGGTTGCCGTTTCCTGCTACGACAACAACATCGACTGTGTCGGAGCCTGTGTCGGTGTCCGTGGTTCGCGAATCAAAAACATCGTCGAAGAACTCGCGGGCGAGCGAATCGACATCGTCCGCTGGAACGAATCGCTTCCGGTGCTGGTCCCCAATGCCATGCAGCCCGCCGATGTCGATGACGTGATCGTCTGTGCGTTGCTTGGGCGGGTCTTGGTCCTGGTTGGCGAAGATCAACTCTCACTTGCCATCGGCAAACGGGGACAGAATGTCCGCCTGGCGTCGAAGCTCGTCGGCTGGGACATCGAAGTGATGACCACGGAGGAACTTCACCTTCAACTCGAACAGTCGACCGAAGCTTTTGCGATGATCCCCGGAGTCACCACTGACCTCGCCGAAGAACTCGTGGGACAGGGCTTCTTCAGCTTCTTCGATCTTTCGGTGATCGAACCCGATGACCTTGCAGAGATGGGTGGCTTGAGCGAGGAAGAATGCAACGTGATCGTCGCGGCGGCGGAGGTTGAAGCCGAACGTCAGGAAGAGGAAGAGACACGACGGCGAGCCGAGCTACGTGCGGCCAGGGATCGTGAACGGCAGTTTCGCGTAGCCGCCGAAGAGTACATCGAACGCGGTGAACAACCACCGGCCGAACTTCTTGATGCGCTCAGTGAAGAGACTCGAAACGAACTCCTTGGGATCACGGTGGAGGAAGAGGACGAAGCCTCCACCGATTCGAGTGAAACAGCCGACGGCGAGACATCTGCTGACGCTGAAGAGGCTGATGCTGAAGAGGCTG
>DLVV01000122.1:0-1380 GCA_003445035.1 Planctomycetaceae bacterium
GTTCACGGGTCAACCAATGACGACGATCCGTTCGCCGAGTTGATGCGCTACGCCAAGTCTCTGGAAGAACGATCCGAGGTGCTGTCGACCAGCCTGCTGCTGGTTCATCCGTACATGGACGTGGAAGAGATGGGCAGTGGCGGGTTGGTGATCACCGACGGTGACCAGAAACTGGCAGTGGAACTTGCCGCCGATATCGCCCGTCGGTACTGGCAACGCCGGCATGACCTCGAACCCGAGACAGTGGTACCGGCCGAGGCGATTGGGCAGGGGCTCGAGATCGAAGGCGGTCCGGTGATTCTCGTCGAGACGTCCGACTGTTGTGGTGGTGGGGCGGCCGGGGACAGCGTGGCGACACTGCGAGCCCTGGTCGACGCGGAGGTCTCGGGCCTGTCGTACGTTCCCGTCGCTGACCCTGAGGCCGCGGCGGCCTGCCATGCCGCAGGCGAGGGGGCGGAGGTCACGGTAGAACTGGGGCACAAACGAGATCCTCGTTGGGGCGATTCGATCACCTGCACCGGAGTGGTCGACACTCTCAGTGACGGTGAGTTCAGATACACCGGGGGCCAGTGGGAGGGGCATCTGACGCATATGGGGCCTTCGGCCGTGTTGTCGATCGGGTCGATCCGCGTGTTGGTCACCACTCGGGCGACCTACGACTGGTCCGACGAGCAGTTCCGGTTGGTCGGGCTCGATCCCGCGCTGGCCAAGTTCATCGTGGCCAAGAATCCGATGAACTACCGCTGGGCTTACGGCGAAATTGCCGCCGCAACCATCGTGCTGGATACCCCCGGTCCGACTCCGGCGACGCTCAAGCATGTCGAATTCCAGAAACTGAAACGGCCCTACTTTCCCGCGGATCTCGAGATCGACGGGCTGGAACCGACCGTGCTGGTTTGACCTCACCGCGACGGCAACCGGACACTGGGGGTTCACTCACCGTTGCAGGAGCACTCCGGAAATGAAGATCACAAAATTCAAGCTCGTTGCCGTCTTGCTCGCCTGCACGTCCATCGTTGCGGCAGCAGACAAGCCACCCCGTTACACGATCCTCAAGGTGAAAGCGGCCCCGAAGATCGATGGGCGACTGGACGAGGCGTCCTGGAAAAACGCTCGCAGCGTCGGGCCGTTCCGATTTCCCTGGTACAAGCAGGGCAAGCAGGAGCAGACCGACGCACGCATGCTCTGGGACGACAAAAATCTCTACGTCTCGTTTCGCTGCCAGGATGCCCATGTCTGGGGAGTCCACACCAAACACGACGATCCTGTGTACAAGGATGACTGCGTTGAGGTCTTCACGTCGCCCAATCCCGACCATCCCGAGAAATACTTCAATATCGAGATGAATGTCCGTCGAGTGTGGCTTGACCGGTACCATCC
>DLVV01000122.1:1761-3769 GCA_003445035.1 Planctomycetaceae bacterium
GTCCAGGGGACGCTCAACGACGATTCCGACACCGACCGGTCATGGATTCTCGAGGCGGCCATCCCGCTGGCCAATTTCGCCAAGGTCGCCAAACACACGCCGCCACACGACGGTGATGTCTGGCATCTGAATCTCAACCGGCTCGGCGGAGAGACCAACCCACAGTACAGCCAGTGGTCGCCAGGCAAGACGAAAACGCCCGAGTTTCACGCGCCCCGATACTTTGGACGTGTGGTGTTTTCGACGAAGCTGGTGAGAAAATGACTCGCGAAGTCGGTGACGCGGTATCTGAACCTGGAGCGAAACTGTGACGACCGGGGACGTCTTTCGGATGGGGCGAGTGGCTGTCTCAGCGATGGCGATGGCGATGGTGCTGGCGGTGTCGCCGCTACCGGCCGACGAGTTGCCAGGCTATCCCCTTCGAAATGGAGATTTCTCGGTTTACCAGGGTTATAGCCGTCCGGCGGGATGGGCGTTGGGACGTGAGGCGGGCCGGGTCAGGCTGACCGTGGATCCGGTCCCTCGTTTCCCGATTCAGAAAACGGCCGTGGCTGTTGTTCGATGCGAAACGTCCGGCCAGGGCTACGTTTTCCAGGACGTTGACTTGCTGGAGGGTCGTTGGCGGTTTCGAGCCGAAGTCACTGGGACACCGGGGGCCAGGGCTCGCCTGGAGATCTCTGGAGCGAAGTCACTGCAGACGCCGGTAGTGACTGTCACCGGCAAGTGGCAGCGGCTGGAAATGGAAATTCCACAGGTTTCCGGGCGTCTGCGTGTTCACCTGCGTTTTCAGACGTCCGGTGAAGGCGAGGTGCGTTTCCGCCGGGCGCGGCTTGATGCTGTTCGGCTTAACGGCGTGACGGTGCCGTTGAAGTCGGGTGAGGTGCTGGCCGGGCTGGTACTCGCCGAGCGTTCGACGGCGGCCGAACGGTTCGCGGTTTTCGAGCTGCAGCGATTCCTCCATCGAATGACGGGCAGGTTCCCCGGTCTGGCAGGGCGGGATCACGTCTCGGACGGGCGGCGGATAGCGATCGGGGCCGCCGCATCGCAGGATGCGGTCAAGCTGCTCCGGGGACTGGTTGCTGACGCCTATGTGATGCACCGGGGAAAGGCCGTGTCCAGCCTGGCCGGCAATAATGGCGTCGGGACGCTTTATGCGGTCTATGAGTTTCTCAAGCAGCAGGGATGCCGCTGGGTGATGCCTGGCGACCTCGGGGAGGTGATCCCGCGTCGTACGGCTCTTGAGCCGGTTGTCACACGTGTCTTTGAGCCAGATTATCACCTGGTCCGCTCGGTCTTCACGGGGTTCCAGCAGTTCTTTCCGGCCGGTGGCTGGGTCTACATCGACGCAGAGGACCTGCGTGACTGGTCCCTGCGGAACCGATTCAACTCGGTCTGGACCGGGGGCGCGACCCTGAAGTGGGGAGCGGATCGAGGACACGGGTGGGAGCAGCAGTCCGGACACAGCTGGAATGCCGTTGTCGCGCCCTACTCGAAGCACTTCGAAGAGCATCCGGAGTGGTATCCGCTGGTTCGTGGCCGCCGAATGCCGCGAAGTGATGTCAGTATCCGATTGCCCAACCAGTTGTGTGTGTCCAACCAGTCCCTGCGCGATCACACCGTGAATCAGATCGTGCAGTACTTCCGTGACAATCCCCGTTCGCGGATCTTTCCGATGAACCCGATGGACGGTCCGAACTACAACTGCGAATGCGACCATTGTCGGGCGCTGGATCCTCCCGGCTTTGAATGGAACCAGGACTTTTCGGACTTTCCCCGTTTCCCCAATCTCAAGTTGCCACCGCTGTCGGACCGGTATCTGAACTTCGTCAATCACGTTGCCGAGCGAGTGGTGAAGGTGTTTCCGGATCGCCTGCTCGAGTTCTACAACTACGCGAGTCGCGTTCCACCCACTCGCGAAAAAGTGCATCCCAGCGTGTCGGTGAAATTCACCTATCTCAGCGGCCGCGAAGTCAATGTGCCGCTGACGGATCCACGCGATCCTCTTGCG
>DLVV01000398.1 GCA_003445035.1 Planctomycetaceae bacterium
GGTGCCGGATTACAGGCCGTCCGGGCCCAGGTGTCAAGACGGATCATGACGTGGCCGACAATCGCGACGGCCGCTAGGCTGGATCGCAATGTCTCGCGACACACCGCCCACCGATCACGCACCCGCCCCCAAAACACCTCCGCCACGGCGGACCGGCCGGATGTGGTTGATCGCGGTAGTGGCCGCCGTCGTCGTGGTGTTTGTCCTGCTGGCTCGCCCCAGGTGGCAACGGAGCAATGATCTCCATGCCCTTCAACAGGTTGGTGCCGTTTTTGACACACGCACCCGGGCACCGAAGTGGATGAAACTCGCGGGAAGCACCTTGAACGCCGCTGCCATCGACAGCCTCGCGCGAGTCACCACCCTCGAGGATCTCGTGCTTGACGAATCGAACGTGACCGACGACGACCTCGCGGCCCTGGTCAACCTCGCAGGCCTCAAGAGACTCTCGCTGGTCCACACGGCGATCACCGACAGGGGACTCTCACACCTGTCCGGCTTTCCACGATTGAAAACCCTCGTGCTCGACTCGTCCTACCGGGTCACCGATGAGGGCCTTGTTGCCGTGGGAGAGATCGACAGCCTCGAGGATGTCAGCCTGCTGGACACTCCGGTGACTTTGCCGCCACTCGTCTCGCTCTCGGGCCGACACACCACGCTGCAGATCAATTCCAGTCACGGGGTTCTTGGAAACCGCAAGCTGGCACTTTCGGGCACCGAGATCTCAGACGAAGGACTCCTGCGGCTGCACAATGCCGTGGAACTCGAAGGAATTGAACTGCCGTCTCGAATTACTGACCGAGGATTTCGCCACCTTCATGGACTCCCGAAACTCAAGTACGTCGTGTTTGCCGGCACACGCATCACTGACCGGGGATTCGGCAGTCTCATCGACCATTCCCCGCCACTGACCGAAATCGACATCTCCGGTTGCGGCGGCCTGACCGACAGTGGCCTGGCACTCGTCGCTCACCTGCCACATCTCACGCAACTTCAAGCCGACAACACCGACGCCGGCCCGAAACTGTTGGCAGCAGCGGCCCAACTCGACAAACTCGAACTCCTGTCACTCAACGAATGCCGCAAGGTGAACAACAAGGCACTTCGACTGCTGCTGGACGCCTCTCCACGCAAACAGCTGAAGTTCCTCAGGCTCTCGGGAACCCTCGTCACCGACGCCTCCCTGCAGTCGATCACCCCAAACCGGTTTCCCGGTCTGAAAGGCCTGGACCTTCGAAACACACCAGCCGCAGCCACAACGATCACCCTGCTCCGAAAACGGCTACCCGGCTGTCGTGTGCTCGCCTCACCGGCCCCGTCCGGTCTTCGCGGGGATTGATCGGCTAGTCCCTGACGCGGACGAACTTCTTGATCAGGCCGGCGGCGGCGACTTCACTGACGTAAAGATCGCCTCGACTGTCTCCCCAGATGCCATGCGGAGCGGCCACAAACTGGTGCGGCTCGTCTCCCGCCTCGCCCCATTGGCTGAGCACGTTGTTCTGGCGATCGAGAATTGTCATTCGGTGCCCAACCTCGGCCATGAAAATCGTCTCGTCTTCATCGAACCACAGCTTGTCTGGCCGTAAATAGCCCGGCCATTCCTCCAGGAATTCGCCTTCACCGTCGAACAACTGGATCCGGTTGTTTTCACGATCACAGATGTAGACGCGGTAATCGCTGTCAATCCAGACCGAGTGCACCAGGTCAAACTGCCCGGGCCCCGTGCCCGGTTCCCCCCAACTCTTGATCAGTTCCCCGTCGGGTGAAAACTTGTGCACCTTGTGGTTGACGTAACCGTCGCTGACGAACAGGCAGCCATCCGGGGCGATCGCCAGATCGGTCGGCCGGTTAAACGGCACGCCCGGAGGACGCGGCACGCCCGGAGTTCCCAGCGTCCATTGCAACTCCCCGCCGGCGTTGAACTTGTAGACGCAGTGCCCCAGCCACTCGGTCAAGTAGATGTTGTCGTGATCGTCGATGTAGACACCGTGGGCATTTTCGGAGACCAGCACCGTGTCATCCCACGATTCGATCACGTTGCCGTCGGTGTCAAAGATGATCAACATGTGCTCGCTACGGCTCGAGACAATCACGCGATCGTTGCTGTCGACCCCGACACCGGGAATCCACCCGAAGGTCCAGCCCTCGGGCAGTTTTGCCCAATCGCTAACCACCTCGTACTGGTAGTCACCCTGTCCCACTCGTGTTGTCATCACCTGTCTCCCGCTTCCGGCCAATCTCCAGTCACCATAGCCACGCAGGTGGGATACCGCGACCGGCGAAGTTGATCAAGCCGCCCCCCTCGAGCCAGAACCCCGCGGGTTTGACGTCAGCGACGCAAAACGCAAAATGTCGAGACTCACCGTCCGATCCCCTGGACCGTCATCATGTCCGAGACCGCCATCGACCACGGCATGTTCATTATGCCATTTCACGACCCCGACAAACCGTTGGGCCAATGTTACGACGAAGACCTGGAACTGATCGTCCTGGCCGAGCAACTGGGCTTCTCGGAATTCTGGATCGGTGAACACCACACGATGCAGTTCGAGAACATCGTCAGCCCCGAGATGTTCATCTGTCGGGCGCTGGGCGAGACCCAGTCGATCCGGATGGGCCCGGCCCCGATCTGCCTGAACCAGCACCATCCCGCCGCGGTCGCCAGCCGCATGGCTTTCCTCGACCATCTCTCCAAGGGACGCCTGAATCTTTGCTTCGGTGCCGGCAGCGTCACCGCGGACCTGGAACTCTACGGCGTCGACCCGAAGAACAATTCCCGAATGGTGACCGAGTCGATCGAGATGATCCTGGCGCTGTGGTCGGGCGAACCGCCGTACGAACTCGATGGCGAATTCTGGAACATTCGCCTGGTCGACAACGTCGACGTCGAAACCCGCATCGGCTTTGTCCACAAGCCGCTGCAACAACCTCACCCACCTATTGCCATCCCCGCCATGAGTCGCAATTCCCCGAGCATGCAAATGGCCGGGGCCGCCGGATACCAGCCATTCGGACACTGCCTGGTCACCGGCAACGTGCTGAAAAACTTCTGGGACACCTACGAAACGGCAGCCATTGAGTCCGGACGAACACCGTCGCGAAGTGACTTCAAAGTCGCCCGTTCTATCTTCCTGGCCGACACCACCGCCGAGGCCGAACAACTGGCCCGAACCAATTCGCTGGGCCGCAACTACGAGTACATCGGCCGACTCTTCGACAAGGGACTGGGCCGCAAGATCTACAAGCGTGACCCGGACATGCCTGACGCCGAGTGCAATCTTGATTTTCTCATGACCGAGCAGATCATCGCCGGAGACGTGGACACCGTACTGGAACGGCTGTTGAGAGTGTGGGAAGAAACCGGTGGTTTCGGCACGCTCGTGTTAATGAGCTACGACTGGGACGACAAGGCGTCCTGGGTCCGAAGCATGGAGTTGTTCGCCCACGAATTGATGCCGGCCTTCAACCGGGCGGTCGGTGTGACGGCCTAATTTTCCGAGCCCCGAGATCCACGTTCCCAACGGCGAGCCGCTGTGGTTTAATGTCCTGATGAGCGCCCCGTCATCCATTGCCGGACATCCCGCGGTCTCGCGCCGCGACCTGCTCCAAGTTGGTGCGCTGGGGCTGACCGGAGCCACGTTACCGGGATTGCTTTCGGCCCGTGAAACCACGCAAGCCAAGGGTGGACAGCCCACCGCCGATGCCTGCATCCTGATCCACCTCAACGGTGGCCCCCCTCACCTGGACATGTGGGACCCCAAGCCGGATGCTCCCGACGCCATCCGTGGAGAATTTGGCACAATCGGTTCGTCGATCCCCGGCTACCGGGTCGGATCGCTGATGCCGAAACTCGCTCGCCACATGCACCGCGCGACAATTGTCCGCTCGATGCACCACAGCGTCAACAACGCTCACGCGGCAGCGGTCTACTGCTCATTGACTGGCCACGACCGGGGTGAACAGGGCGGCGGCACCAAACAGACCGATCACCCCTCACCGGGATCGATCCTCACTCTGCTCCGACCACCTCAACGCGTGGTTGTTCCGCATGTGACGTTGCCCTACATGACCCAGGAGGGCCGAGGTGGGCCACCGCAACCGGGTTTCTTCGGCGGATTTCTCGGCAGGGCCCACGATCCTCTGTTCGTACTGCGTGACCCCAACAGCAAGGACTTTGGCGTCCCGGAGTTGACCCTCCGCACCGGAGTCTCGGCCCAAAGGCTCTCGGTCCGCCGACGGCTCTTCGACGACCTCAACCGACGTGCCGGCCTGGGCACCAACGACCGGGCCACCACCGCGATGAACAGTTTCCAGGCCCGGGCACTGGACCTGCTGACATCCGAGCAAACCCAGCGAGCATTTCGGCTCTTCGAGGAGCCGGCCGCAACCAGAGAGGCCTACGGCCGAAACATCTACGGCCAGAGCACGCTGTTGGCGAGGCGGTTGATCGAGGCGGGTACCCGGCTGGTGACAATCGCCTGGGCCCCGGACGCCAACGCCACCTGGGACACTCACACCAATAACTTCGGCCGACTCAAGGGCAGCCTGCTGCCACAGTTCGACGCTGCCGCCAGCAGCCTGATCGAAGATCTGAACCGCCGCGGGATGCTCGAACGGACCATCGTCGGGATTTTCGGCGATTTCGGACGCACACCCAAGATCAACGCCAAGGCGGGTCGTGACCATTGGAATTTCTGTTACAGCCTGATGATGGTCGGCGGCGGGTTTCGTTCCGGGCTGATCTACGGCCGCAGCGATCCCATCGGCGGCTTTCCTGCTGCAGATCCACTGGTCCCCGGCGACATCATCTCGACCCTGTTTGGCTGCCTGGGAATCGCACACAACGGCGAAATCCACGACCGGCTCGACCGGCCGTATCGCATCGTCCCCGCCGGCGACACCCAGCCCCAGTTGTTGGTGTAACCGCCCGTGTGGGGTTCCTTGTCGGTCCCCAAACGCCCCATTAGACTGGGAGGTTTCGCCCCCGGAGCATGTTCGAGCAAGTCCACGTCTCGAACGACTCTGGACACCGATCTCAGAGAAACCCTCTCGAGGAGTCTTCGCCGTGGCAGTCAAGGTAGGAATCAACGGGTTCGGCCGCATCGGCCGGATCACATTTCGGGCGCTGTCGGCTCGCGGCGACGAGTTCGAAGTCGTCGGCATCAACGATCTCGGCGACCCCGCCGCCCTGGCCAATCTTCTCAAGTACGACAGCACCCAGGGCCGTTTCCCTGGCACCGTCGAGGTGGACGGGAGCACCCTGATCGTCAATGGACGTCCCATCCAGGTCTGCGCGGAGAGAGACCCCGGCAAGCTTCCCTGGGGCGATCTTGGCGTGGAGGTCGCGCTCGAGTCGACCGGTATCTTCACCAACCGTGCCACTGATGACCGCCCCGGCTACGACAGCCACATCGCCGCCGGAGCCCGCAAGGTGATCATTTCGGCTCCGGCTAAGGATGCCCCCGACCTCACCGTCGTGCTGGGCGTCAACGATGATCAGTTGACCGCCGACCACCTGTGTGTCTCCAACGCCAGTTGCACCACCAACTGTCTCGCACCAATGGTCAAGGTTCTGCACGAACGGTTTGGCCTCGAACACGGGCTGATGACCACCGTGCACGCCTACACCAACGACCAGGCAACCAGCGACCAGTTGCACTCCGATCCTCGACGCGGCCGGGCCGCAGCGGCCAACATCATTCCGACCTCAACCGGAGCGGCCAAGGCGGTCGGACTCGTTTTGCCCGAACTCGACGGCAAGCTCACCGGCATCAGTCTGCGTGTCCCGATCCTCACCGGAAGCATCACCGACCTGGTCGCCACCCTTGGCAGCGAAGTGAGCCCCGATCAGATCAACCAGGCGATGCAGGAGGCGGCCGCGGGGCCTCTCAACGGAATCATGGAGTACACCACCGACCCGATCGTCTCCAGCGACATCATCGGCAGCACATACAGCTGCATCTTTGACGGCAGCTGGACGACATCGATCGGTCCGAACATGATCAAGGTGCTTGGTTGGTACGACAACGAGTACGGCTACTCCAACCGCACAGCCGACCTGATCGCCCGACTGGCAGCACTCTGATCGACTCCCGTGGCGATTCCACTGGACTCGCATCCTTCCCTCAGTCAAAATGGCTTCCTCGTCGGCGGGCCCGGCCCTCCAGCGTCCTGCCCCTGTCCCGCGTGACCTCACCGGATGGACACGTCGATGAGTCGCCAGGATCTCCTGGAGATCTTCAACACCCGCACGCCGACGATTGCCCCGTCGATGCTCAAGTGCGACTTCGGCAACTTGCACCGCGAGGTCGAGCTGCTCGAGGCCGCCGGGGCGCCCCTATTGCACCTGGATGTCATGGATGGACATTTCGTCCCCAATCTCACCTATGGTCCGATCGTTATCGCTGGGCTCCGCCAACTCACCAGCTTGCCGCTGGACGCACACCTGATGATCAGTAATCCCGCCGATTTTCTCGACGAGTATCTCGACGCCGGATGCGACGGCATCACGGTGCACCTCGAAGCGTTCGGCGAAGACACCTCATCGCTGAGTGACACACTGATACGGATCCGCGCCGCCGACGCGGTGTCGGGCGTGGCGATCAACCCTGGCACGGATGTGTCGTCCATCGACGGTGTCCTCGAGCAGGCCGACCAGGTGCTGGTGATGAGTGTCGAGCCAGGATTCGGCGGCCAAGCTTTCATGCCGATTGCCCTCGAAACACTGCGTCTACTGGACGCCAGGCGTGATCCGGACACGACCCTGGCCGTCGATGGCGGGATCGGCCCGACCACGATCAGCGATGCGTACCAGGCCGGAGCCCGCGTGTTTGTCGCCGGCAGCTCGGTCTTTGACCGCCCCGACTACACGGCAGCGATTTCGGAGCTGAAAGCCACGGCAACCGAAGCGGAGGGGGTCTGAGCCACTATGCCCATCATCGCACTGGTCCGCCCAGGCTGCACCGACTTCGACGTCGAAAACCGAATCCAGGGAAACCTGGACCTGCCACTCAACGACGCCGGACACGCACAGGTCGCCGCGACAATTGACCAACTGGCCGAATGGCCGCTCGAGGCCGTATTCACCTCACCGGTCGACCCAGCCCGATCGACAGCCGAAGCGATCGCGGAGACACTTCAGCTTCGGCTGCAGATCCACGACGAGCTGCAGAATATTGACCATGGACTCTGGCAGGGATTGTCACTGGAGGAGATCAAGCGGAAGTCGCCAAAGATCCTCAAACGGTGGCAGGATTCCCCCGAACTGGTTCGCCCCCCGGAGGGTGAAACCATCCAGGAGGCACTGGCGCGTGCACTGTCAGCACTGAAAAAGCCGATGAAACGGGAGGTGTCCTTCGCGATCGTCACCTCCGACCCGCTGACCACCTTGCTGGGATGTGCGATCACGTCGGACCGACCCGAATTCGAGAATGTCACAGGTTGCCGCGAGCAGGATCAACTGACCGCCATCTACTCGACCAACGGCCGCATCCCGGCCACCGACCCCGACCACCCGTGGCGAACCCAGGCAGCCACCGGAAGCCTGGTCTCCATCTCGTCAGACAACGGGAGCACCTCCGGTGGCTAAGTCCAACCCGCATGACTGGCTGACGCACGCAGACCGCGACAAGCGGGGAGTGCCCGCGGGACTGTGGATGCTCTGTGATGGCTGCGGATCCACCGTCTATCGGGCGGACGTTGAAGACAACCTCAACGTCTGCCCGGAATGTGACCACCATTTCTATGTTCCGGCTGCCGTCCGGATCGCACAGCTGCTCGACGAGGACAGTTTCGAGGAGTGGCACCAGGGACTCTCTCCACTCGACCCACTCGAATTCGCCGACCAGAAATCTTACGCCGATCGATTGGCGGCCGAGCAGAAGAAGACCGGTTTGACCGAAGCCTGCGTCGTGGGGCGTGGGTACATGCGAGGCCGACCTCTGGTCTTCGGCTTGACCGATGCCGGGTTTATCATGGGCAGCATGGGTTCGGTGGTTGGAGAAAAGCTGACACGGGCGATTGAGGAAGCCACACACCTACAACTGCCGCTGGTCATTGTCAGTGGATCCGGGGGTGGGGCCCGCATGCACGAAGGCATCCTCTCGCTGATGCAAATGGGCAAGGTCTCGGCCGCACTCGCCCGGTTCGACCAGGCCGGCGGCCTGTTCATTTCGGTAATGACCCATCCCACCATGGGTGGTGTCGCAGCCAGCTTCGCCTCTCTGGGCGACTTTGTCATTGCCGAACCCAAGGCCTTGATCGGGTTTGCCGGGCCCCGGGTGATCAAGTCCACCGTCAACATGGAATTGCCCGATGACTTCCAAACCAGCGAGTTCCTCTTGCAGTATGGTTTCGTCGACCGGATCATCCGACGACACAACCTCCGCAGTGAACTCGCTCGCTTGATCGACTACTGCGGTCAATAGGCCTTGCCATGCTCGAGTTCCTCAAGAACCTCTTCAAGAAGACGCCCAAGGTCGAAAAGGTCGACCTGGCCTCACGATTCGAACTGATCGGTCGAATCGGACAAGGAAGCATGTCGAAGGTCTGGCGTGCCCGGGACCCCGGCACTGATCGCATGTACGCGGTCAAGGTGCTCGACCGGGAAAAGACCCGCAAGCTGGAAGAACGCTTCCTCTCGAAGGGGCTCGAACGGCCCAGCGAAGGAGAGGTCGCCTTGCAGTTGGATCACCCAAGGATCGTCAAGACATTCGAAACCGGCACGACGATCGACGACGAGTCCTTCCTGGTGATGGAATTTGTCGAAGGTGTCAGCCTCAGCTTTTTGATCGATACCCAGAATGAACACATGCAGCAGGGACGGTTGCGTTTCCTGATCGAATTGGGTGAGGCACTCGAGCACTTTCACTCGAAACACCTGATTCACCGCGACATCTGCCCGCGGAATATCATGCTGGATGAAAATTACCAGATCAAGCTGATTGATTTTGGCCTCGTTGTCCCCAATACGCCTCCGTTCCAACAACCTGGCAACCGCACCGGTACCGCCAATTACATGGCCCCGGAACTGATGAAGCGAAAGAAAACGGACCAACGACTGGACATCTTCAGCTACGCGATGACCTGCTTCGAAATGTACGCCAACAGGCTCCCCTGGGACTCGACCGGGCAGACCATCGAATTGATGCAGCAGCGGATCAACACTCCAGCGGCTGACATCCGCGACTTCGTTTCGGACATCGACGAGGATGTTGCCGAGACAATCATGCGGGGCCTGGAGTCCGACCCGTCATCCCGATGGTCCTCGGCCAGCCAGATGGTCGCCCGTTTCCGCGATGCCAGGGAACGCCTCGAAGGCGTTCGCTAGCAGGTCGTGACCGGTTACTCGCCATGCTCGTGCTGGGAATCGAAACCTCCGATCGTCCCGGTTCGGCCGCTCTCTGCTGCGACGGCGAGTGCCTGGCCGAAGTGCCGCTTGAACTCGACGGCCTCAGACACGCCCAGGCACTGCCCCCGGTCGTTGCCAGTCTGTTGGCCGACCACCAGATCGTGCCCGGATCGCTGGACCTGATTGCGGTCAGCCATGGCCCGGGCAGTTTCACCGGCCTCCGTGTCGGCATCGCGTTTGCCAAGACTCTCGCCTGGGCCGTCGGCTGCAAACTTGTGGCCGTCGATACGTTCGAAGCCATTGCTTCCGAGACCCTCATCGACGTCGACACTCTCTGGGTCGCCTCGGATGCCCACCGTGATGAACTTTTCGTCCGGCACTTCAGCAGGAAGGTCGACGGACGATGGCAACCGGACGGCGATCACTCAATCGTGCCCTGCCACGACTGGTGTGACGCGAGAACCATTGAAGAGGTTGTGGTGACTGCCACGCCCGGCCTGTTGGACCGAGGTTCCGAACCCGTCAGGCACCGCATCGTCAGCGATCGCCCACGGCCCGGCGCCGAATCGGTTGCCCGGCTCGGATACGACGCCTGTCTTGCCGGGGCCGCAGACGACCCCATAACCGTCGAACCACTCTACCTTCGGCGAAGCGCCGCCGAGGAAAAACGCGACTCGCTCCGCCCGGACGGCTAGGACCGGCTCGGTCGCCGAACACTAGTCCAGAACCAGGTCCGCCACCTGTCCGGGTGTTATCGGTTCGTCCTGGAGCGTGAGTTTCCGGCCGAAGAGTCCATCGAAAATCCCGTCAGCCATGTCGTAGATCTTCCGAAGCGGCATCAACTCGGCAGCCGGAACCCCTTTGGTCCCGCCAACGACCAACCGTGACGGAGCGGCAAGCGCTGCCAACCCGCCCAGCCCACCGTACTTCAGAGCCCCGGGCAACAACATCGGATCGTCGCGACGAGTGATCTTCGAGAAAGCAAACCCACCAATGTCAGCGATCGTCAATCCGCGACCGAGACTTTTCGACTGGGATTGAGACATCGCTGCACGGGCCAGCACGACCCATGTCCCAGCGCCGCCCGTACCGACCAGGTGGACACGACGTCGGCCCCATTTTTTTACATGCGGCGGGAGAACTGCCAACACGTCACGAACACGATGTGTCAGCGGTGGCAGATTGTAGCCGTAGGTGTATCCAACAAAACTGCCATGCGTCGCCACGCTGGTGACCGGCTGCCCCTTCGGAGTCAGTTCCCCGGTCAGGAACACATCGGCCGAAAGAACGGCGTGACCGGCATCCAGCAGACGTCGCACTGCCGGCACCGGTCGCCCACGGCCATCAAACAGCGCAGACTTTCCGCGACCGTCGAACCACGCCACCAGCGATCCACTGGCCTCGCCGGAAGGTTTCAGAAGTGTCCAGGGAATCGCATGCCCGTCACCCTGCCGGGAAATCGTCCCGGTATCGAATGTTCCGCCCCCATCCAGTTGACCACCGCCGATCGGCTTGACGACGTGGCCTCTTGACGGAGCACCGGACAACAGGACTTTTGCCGCAGACCCGACCACGCGACGGTAACGAGCCACCCCCTTGCGACCACCGGTCAACAACCGCGCGTACTGCCGTTCGGCTCGGCCCGACTGCGCAGCTCGGTATTGTTCCAGCGACATCGCGTCTTTGGGCTGTGGGTGTTCGTCGTCAAAGATCGCGAGCCGGCCCGGGGCGATCGGCCGGAAATCTCGCTCGCGAATCGGATCAACGAGGCCGAGTTTCAGGTACTGGTTCATCCACGCGTACATCATCTCTCGAGACACCTGGTTGTAGTTGTGGCCAAATTGGGGATAGCACTTGGCGTGGACCAGATCCGCCTTACCGAAAAGACCGTAGATGGCCTTCAACTCGGGCAATCCCTTCGTCTCGATATCGATCGTCCAATCGTCGGCGCCGCTGAGAGCCATCGGCCGA
>DLVV01000324.1:0-4695 GCA_003445035.1 Planctomycetaceae bacterium
TCGGTGACAACACGATCGCAGCCATCGTAAAGACGGCGAGGAAGACGTTTCGTGTCGAGATTGACAGGTTCACCCTGTCGGTGGTTCCCCGACCGTGAAGGGGGGGATCGCGGGGTGAAAGCTCCGTCGCGGACCACTGTGTCCAGCGGGGTCAGGGGAGATGCTGTCCACTTGCCGATCACGACAACCGGGCGACGGTTGCTCGAGTGCGGCAATGCCGGCGTCGATGATCAGTCGGACTCGATCCGGTAGGGCAGGAACTGGCCGTCCCGACGATAGACCTCGTGGTATTGCATCAACTGGTCCGCATCCACCTCGACGCCCAGGCCCGGCTTTTCGATCCAGCCCCATTTCGGCCCCTCGGCGATCGGAGTCGGTTCGACCAGCAACTCGTGCTCCATCATCGTCGCCGTCTGCTGGATCCCGTCGGTGGCGTTGGGAATGCTGAGCATCACGTGGTGCCCGGCCGCGGCGGCAATGCCAAGCTCACCGTGCGTGTGCTTGCACACCGACTGGCCCTCCAGGTGCGCCGCATGACAGAGAGTGTGAAAGCGTCGCAACGTCCCCACCCAGTAGCTGCTGAAACACAACACGTCGGCGCACCGACTGCGGATCACCCGCATCGCGTCGGCCGTTCTGCCAAGCCCCTCGTTGGCGCACAATGCGACGGGAACCCTGCCACGCAGTTCCAGCATGTTCTCTACCGGATCAATCGGTACTGGCGCTTCGACAAAATCGATCCCGTGACGGTCGTCCCAGAGATTGATCAGACGAGCGGCCTCGGGAACACTCCAGGCCTCGTTGGCGTCGATGCGGATCTTGCGATCCGGCCCAATCGTGCGTCGAATGGCCGCGAGCATCTCGCCCTCGGCATCCGCATCGATTCCGACTTTCAGGTAAAAGCAACTGTATCCCCGGTCAACCGCTTCGCGGCACTGTTGTTCGAGATCTGACGGCTCGCCCTGGGCCAGGTAGCAGAAATAATCGACCTCGTCACGCAAGGGGCCACCCATCAGGCGGTACAGAGGTTGCCCGCAATCCTTGCCACACAAATCCCACAGGGCCTGGTCGATGCCGGCAAAGGCAAAGTTTCCGGTCATGGCCCGGTAATCCCACAGGCCCAGGCCGAAAAAATCGCGAGCGATGGCTTCCGAATGCCACGGATCGCGGCCCACCACAAACGGCTTGGCCGACAACACGGCCTGTTCGATCGAGGCCGCGTCGGCTCCGCTACAACTTTCCCCCCAGCCGACAAGGCCGTTGTCACACGTCAATTTCACGATGACGTCGGTCACCCCACCACGATGGACACGACTGCTGACCTCCTGGTGCCGGTAGGGCACGCTGACGATCGTGGTGTCCAGGTCGACGATTTTCATGGTGTCTGCCTCGATCGGAGTTGTCCGATCTGGTTGCGTTCACGTGGCAATTTCATCCGGAGAAACGGTGTCGGCAAACAGGAGCGGCCGGCAGGCTTCCGGGTCGAACTCGAACATGGCCCGGGTCGCCTGGTCGATGTCGATGTCCGAGACGAGCAGTTCCTCACGCTTCATTTCGGCCTGAGCGTGAATCTGTCCATCGGGCGCGATGATCATCGAACGGCAATTCTGGTGCTCGGGGTAACAGACGTTGCAGGAGGCGAACCAGATGGTGTTTTCCGCCGCACGGGTGGTGAGCATGGCGTGGTGCACCGGGATCTTCCAGTCGTTGGGGCGGGTGGTGTTGTTCTGGGGATGAAAAACCAGCTGCGCCCCCTGGCGGACACATTCCTCGGTTGTTTCCGCAAAACGAAATCCTGCGAAACAGATCACCACGCCGACCCGGATGCCGAACAGTTCAAAGGTCTCGATGGTGTCGCCGGGCGTGTAGGCGATCGCATCCATCGGGGTCAGCCGTGTCTTGTGATGCACGCCGAGGATCTCGCCCTCGGGAGAAATCACGATGGCCGAGTTGTGGGGCAGGCCCTCGGTGGGAGTTTCCGTTCCCAAAACACAGGCCATTCCCAACTCGCCGCATCGCCGGGCCACTTGAGCATGGAGTTCCTCGAGGCGGTCTGCCGGGACCGGCGCGTCGGGTGCGACCACATCGACGCGATAACCCACCGTTTGCGTCTCGGGAAAGCAGAGAATCTGTACCTTCTCCCGCGCGGCGTCCTCGAGAAAGCGAAAGATGGACTTCGCGTTGTCATCGAAGTCGTCGGATTGCCTGACCTGGGCAAGACCGATCCGGAGGTTGTTCATGACGAGGACCCAGCATGCACTTGTTCGTGGCAGCGGCAATTCGAGGTGTCTTGACGCCGTCGAGCCATGGAACAGCATTATGCCAACGATGAAGTCAAAATGACTGCCGCGTGACACCGGGACACGTCTGTCAAAGACCAGTTCTTACCCGAACAGATCGAGCACTGGTTCGCCCTGGCTCACCTGGTCGGAGAATCCGTCGGGACCGAACCGCGTGGCCGGGGGAACGCCGAGTCCATGGAACAGCGTGGCGCCGAAGTTTTCGGGCATCACCGGCCTGTCCTTGACATAGCCGGCGTGCCGGTCGGATGCGCCGTAGACCATGCCGCCTCGAATGCCGCAGCCTGCCAGCATCGCCGAATAGCAATGCGGCCAGTGATCCCGGCCCCGCTTGTTGACTTTCGGTGTTCTCCCGAACTCGCCGACCATTGCCACCAGGGTGTTGTCGATCAGCCCGCGATCGCCGAGATCGTCCAGCAGCGCGGAGACGGCTTGATCAACATTGGGAAGTGCCCAGCTCAAGCCGTACGCCGAACTCCCGAAGATGCTGTCATCGGGTTTGTACAGGACACCGTGCATGTCCCATGTCTGTACGTTTTTGAATTTCTGTCCGGGAGGGACACCGGTGAAGGCGACGACGGTCACCAGGCGGACACCCGCCTCGATCAACCGCCTGGCCATCAGCAGGTTTTGCCCCAACGGATGCATGCCATAACGATGCCGCTTTTCGTCCGATTCGAAGCCGAGGTCGAACGCCCGCTTCGCGTCGGGGCCGGTAACAAGATCGATCGCCTTCTCCTGCAAGTTCCCGAAACTGGCCTGCGGTTCACTGGAGGCCAACTGTCCGCGGCTTTCGAGTGACTTGAGGAGTGTTTCCCGCTTGTTGACCCGGTCGATCGTACAACCAGCCAGTGGATCGAAGGCGGAAAAGCGAAACTTCGGATTGGACGGATTGTCGAGATCCTTTCCGACACGCAGCGGACTGTAGGCCGTGCCGAGAAATCCCCCGCCGTGGTACCAGGGCTTGACGTCTCCGGCCAGGTTCTGCGCCCAGACGTAGGAGGGGATGTTGGCGGTCGTTGGCCGCAGTTTTGCCATCACCGAACCGAAGTACGGCGTCCGCTCGGTCGGCCGACGGTTGCCGGTCATGCAGATGTGCATTCCGCCGTCATGTCCACCGTTGGTTGTCTGCATTGACCGGATCACCGCGTAACGGTTGGCCCGTTGGGCCAGCAACGGCATCTTTTCGCAGATCTGTATGCCGGGAACGTTCGTGGCGATTGGCTGGAAGGCTCCACGAATGTTCTCCGGTGCGTCCGGTTTCAGGTCCCACATGTCCTGCTGCGGCGCGCCACCATATTGCACGATGAAAATGCACGACTTTTCCGAACGGCTGTTCCCACTTGTTGCGGCAACGGCATGCTCTGAATGCAACAGGTCCGGCAACCCGAGACCAAGAGCGCTCACACCGCCGATCTGCAACAGGCGTCGTCGCGATATGGCCGGGGCGACGCTGGAGGCAGTGATTGCGTGCATTGTTTCCGAAGGCCTGTTGATGAGCCGTATTGACCCTGGTGAGTGCCAATTCTCGCAGGATCTTCGGCAACGGACTAGTTGCGTTAGTTGACTGTACCCAGAAGCTTAACCTGATTCGTGTGACGTTGTCGTGCTGGTCTTTCACCGAGACGATAAGTGTGCGGCGCGATCCAACGAACCGGTTGCTTCGGTTTTCATTCGAAGACACCGTCCCCGGCGTTCAGCACTCCGGCCAACGCAGCTGCAACTTCAAAAAGTCGCTATTCGGCAACGATCACAGCTGCGGGGGGATTGGCGAAATCCTTCCACAGCCGATCTGCGTTGTCGGCGCGGACTTCGCCGTCGTGCACAAGGAACCTGTAACGCAGGACCAGGGGCTTGTCGGGCGTGATGTCAAAGTCACCGAGATACGAACCGACGAAGCAGAAGTACGGGATCGTTCCGTTGACACGAACCGGTTCCGGATGCCGGAGATTGGCCGGGTGGCTCATCACCGTCATACCGGACCACACGCCCCTGGTGGATCCCGAGATGCTGCACCACCGCACTCGGGTGTGATTCGCTTTGCTGCGGGTCTTGCCAGCGGATGTCAGGAACTTGCACTTCTCGCCATACCACTCGGGGGCACCGCGAATGGCCATGCCGCCCCAGGGATGTTTCTTTATCGTGACGGGGCTGGGGCCCGCGCAACTGATCGTGGTGACGATGTCGTAAAGTGAATAGCCTTGCCTCGCGCCCACATTCCAGGCTCGAACGTTCCAGGTTTCCTTCAGGGCGACTTTCGGAGAGACAGGTGTCGCCAGGTCGATGTGGTCCTGGACGACTTGGAATTCCGCGAACACCGGGCCACCCACCCGGTGATGCATTTTGGAGAATTGCACCGTGGCTCGGCCGTTGAGCAAATCCCAGAAGTTGGGGG
>DLVV01000324.1:5090-6497 GCA_003445035.1 Planctomycetaceae bacterium
CCCGAGGGCGTCCAGACGGGGTTGATGTAGCCGCTGCGTTTGTATTTCGGGTCCGCGGCCGGCGGCAGCGGAGTGACTTTCGTGTTGTAGCGCAGGATCTTCGTATCTCCTCGCCGGATTTCCAGGTACGCCTCCGTCCGATCGACACGCATGGTGGATGCGGCAGGTTCACGATCGGCGACCATCTCCAACACGTAGCGTCGTTCTGCTCCCCCCGGCGTGTCGCCGTCCATGATCCACCACAACCTGTGCGGACCGATTGTGTCCCATTGCGAGGAAATCGCCTTCCTCTTATTACCCCTGATCTCGAACAACCGCAGCTTGCCGCGGCGTTCATGAAGTCCGTCCAGAACGATGGAGACCGGCACGTCCTTGCGGGCGGACTTCGAGGGCGTGACGACAATGCGTACCGGAAGTTTCGTTGCTTCGGCCCGCATGTCGTCGGGCAACACAAGCAGTAAACACAGGCCAGCCAGGGCGAGGAGGACTGGAAATCGATTCATGGCAGCCGCCTGAGCGATTCGGGGTGAGGACAATCTGAAGTCAATCGGATTCGTGACAGTTCGGACTCACAGCAGCCACAGGGAATCGCCTGCCGCGGCAGCCACTGAAACCGTCGTTCATCCGTCAAGCAACTCGCCAACGACACGCGCGTTGCTGACCGGCGAGTCGGTCAGTGTTTCGTCGCGGCCGTGATGGTTGTACGTCAGGGTGTTGTGATCCATGCCGAGCTGATGCAGGACGGTCGCGTCGTGCTTCGTATACTTCGCCCCGAGATGGCGGGCGACGCCGCGCCTTCCCCCATACCGTGCGTTGTACCGCTCCCATTCTTCTTTGGTGCACCCTGGTCCGTAAATGAACAGTCCCAGCTTGGCATCCCGGAACCATCCTGAAGTCGTATGCTGATCGAGCGACTTCCATGTCGGTTTGTACACCTTTCGCTGCTGCGCAAGCGTGCTGCCAGAAAAGATCAGGCAGATGACAAGCGTTCTCATTATCCAGCGGGTTGTCATGGCGAACCTTGAACGTATCGAGAAAAATTCTAACGGCAGTGTACTCGGTTCCCCGTCGTTTCTATGGCCGGGTTCACGTTCCCAAAGTGCTGTTATGGAATAGCTGGTTGTTGCAAGAAACGGGAACGCAATTGTCAGCCGTCGATACCGGCAAGCCGTTTGTGGTGATTCTCTCGTTTCCACTGGCACAACGGGAGGGTGAAGGGGCACGTCCCATTCCTCGCTGATCGGGTAGCTTGACTGGTCCGGCCCGGTCTCGCATGGTGAGGGACGACGCGGCCCGTGCCGTTTGCATGACTGTCTGTTTGTGTCTTTGGCCGGCCGGTTTTCCACCAGTCCCGTGTTTCACTCCACTCGATGGTGATCCTGAAATGAAATCCCTGACTCAATCACT
>DLVV01000066.1 GCA_003445035.1 Planctomycetaceae bacterium
GCGCCGCTGAGAGCCATCGGCCGAGGTGCGAACAGGGCGGCGATGGTGATGTTGTTGATCCCCGGTCTCAGGAAGCAACAGTTTTCACACACGCACCCCCCTTGCATCTCCGTCGAGACCATCACGGCGGGGAACGCAACCCGGGGCCGCGGGTCCAGGGCACAGAGCATGAAGGTCTGGGTTCCACCGCCGCTGGCACCGGTAACGGCGATTCTCTTCTTGTCGACATCAGGCAGCGATTCCAGGAAGTCGACAGCGCGAAAGGAGTTGAACGTCTGGAGTCCCATCAGGTTCTGGAGCCGCAGCACCGCCGGAACATCTCCGAAGCCGCTGCGATGTGGCAACGCGCCGCTGTCGGCGTAACCCACCATGTCGTAGTGGAAGACCACGCAACCCATTCGAGCCAACTGCACCATTCGAGCCTGCAACGGAAACCGGGCGCCCGCCTCGAACTTCTCGGCCCCTTTCTTCATCTGCTCGGCGGCTTTGGCAGCTCCCGCATCGTAGAACCTGCCGTTCGGCCAGTGGCCATGCGGACAGAGAATTCCTGGCCGGCGAATCCCCGACTTGCCGCCGCCCCCCTTGGGGCGATACAGGCTTCCCGTGACATAGTGCCCGGGCAGACTGGCGAAGTAGACCTTCTCGACGGTGTAGTCGCCGCGATCGACCTTCCCGTGAATCACCGATTTGATCGGGCCCCGTGGCCAGGCGGGCCACAATCCCGTGGCGACCCGCAACTGAAGTCGAACCCGTTCGGAGACGGTGTTCCATTCCTTGAGCGTCTCGGGAGCCGCCCACGGATGATACTTGTCCCCCAGGGCACGGGGCGCTTTCAATCGGCTGTCCGCCGGGGCCTGGCCTTCCGGAAAAATGCGATCCGGCCGGGCAGCCTTCACGTCGCAGGCAACCAGCGACAACAACACGGCAGACAACAAGGGCAGTCGGGTCATGGTGAGATCCTCAGTGGGCCGTCACATCGGTCCGCCTGATTTGCGACCGAGCGTCCATAGCGTATGGTGACGACCCGCCGAGTTCAAACCGGACTCTCACACGCCGCGAAGGAACCACACGGATGATCATCAGCGGACGGTTGGCCAGCTCCAGTGGAGTCTTATCGGGGCAGGTGCGTTTCGAGGGGGCCACGATCGCCGAGGTCGGAACCCAGCTGGGCCCCGCCGACATCGTCTTCAATGACGACTGCCTGGTGTTTGCCGGGATGGGTGACATCCACATCCACGCCCGTGACGACACCAGCGGCAAGGAAACTCACAAGGAAACTTTCATCACCGCCGGGCAGGCCGCACTCAACGGCGGCGTGGTGCATGTGGCCGACATGCCCAACAATCCCGACGCCCCGGTTGACGATGTGACCTACGCGACCAAATGCGACCACCTGGCTTCCCGAGCCTCTGACGTCCACGTCACGCTGTATGCCGGCATCGGCCCGGGAACACGCCCGCTGTCGTCTCCGGTCCCTTACAAGGCCTACATGGGCCCCAGCGTCGGTGACCTGTTCTTCAGCACTCTCGCAGAACTCGACGAAACCCTGGCACACTACCGGGGCTGCTCGGTGAGTTTTCACTGCGAGGACCCCGAACTGCTCGAAGTGCACGCCGGCGCCGCTACTCACGAGCAACGTCGACCGAACGAATGTGAGGTGTCGGCGACACGGTTTGCCCTGGAGATGATCGAGAAGTACAGCCTGACCGGCAAACTCTGTCACTATTCGGTCGGTGAAGGGCTGACGCTGATCCGATCCGCACGGGACAGGGGGCTGCCAGTCACCTGCGAAGTGACGCCGCACCACATCTATTACGACACCAGCGTGATCACCGATCAGAACCGGGGCATGATGCAGATGAATCCCCCGCTTCGAGCCGGCGACGATCGGCTGGCCATGCTCGAAGGACTCCGTGACGGGACGCTCGACTACCTGGCCACCGACCATGCCCCGCATACGCTCGAAGAGAAGGCCACGGGTGTCTCGGGCCAGCCGCACCTGGACACCTACGCCGCGTTCGTGAGCTGGATGATCGTCGAGGCGGGATTCAGCCCCGAACGCATTGCCGCGGTCTGTTCAGAAAATCCCGGCGACTTTGTTGAACCCTACACAGCCCCTCGCCGTTTCGGCCGCATCGCTCCCGGCTACTCCGCATCCCTGACCGTTCTGAATCTCGCCCGCCCGGTGACCATCCAACGCGACCTGCTGGCCACCAAGTGCGGCTGGTCGCCGTTTGAGGGAGTGACGTTTCCCGGGTCAGTCGAAGCGGTGTTCGTGGATGGCCAGCGACTTCGCTAGGTGTCCGTCGATTGCGGCTGTGGCACCGGCAGTCTAGTCTGACTGGCCCATAGACGGTTCGAACGAGGTGACCCCGTGAAACGACTCTGCCTGGCACTTGCCGTTGTAGCCATCCTGATCGGCGTGGCTACCGTCTCAAAAACTGCTCCACGAACCACCAAGCTGGCCAAGCATGTCCAGATCCGCTCCGGTGCTCGCAACCCGTGGACCAATCTCGAATTCAACGATCGCCGCGAGAACTTCCAGTTCGTGATCGTCACCGACCGCACCGGTGGACGCCGACCGGGCGTCTTTTCGAAAGCCGTCCAACAGATCAACCTGCTGCAACCCGAGTTCGTGGTCTCGGTGGGCGATCTGATTGAAGGTTACACCGAGGATCCCGGCCAATGGGCTCTGGAGTGGTCCGAATTCGAGTCGATGGTCGACCGGCTCGACATGCCGTTCTTCTTCTGCGCCGGCAATCACGACATCAGCAATGTGCCGATGAGCGAGGACTGGACCCGACGATTCCGCCGCAGTTACTACCACTTCCTCTACCACGACTGCCTGTTCCTGGTTCTCAATTCGGAGGACCCGCCCAAGAACGGACCGTTCCACTTCAGCCAGGAACAACGTGACTGGGCCGTCGAGACCCTGAAGGCCAACCGCAAAGTGAGGTGGACATTTGTGATCACCCACAAACCCACCTGGACCTATCCCGAAGCCGACCTGGCCAAGCAGGGCTGGACGCAGATCGAGAATGCCCTGGCCGGACGCAAGTACACGGTCTTCGCCGGACACAAGCACGCCTACGCCCGTTACATCCGTCGGGGACAGGAATACTACATGCTGGCCACCACCGGTGGCGGCTCAACTCTGACAGGCCTTGCCGACGGAAAGTTCGACCACTTCGTCTGGGTCACGATGACCAGCAACGGCCCCGTGCTGGCCAACCTCCTGATGGATGGAGTCAAACCGAAAACCATCCGCACCCTGACCGACCCCTCGGCCGGCAAATAACGACCGGGTGCCCGGCCGTCTCACTGACACTGATCGCGATTGAACCGAGACCGACGATGACACGATTTCTCGAGGGCCAGGTGGCCCTGGTTACAGGAGCGGGACGAGGATTGGGCCGAGCATTTGCCGAACACCTGGCAGCTGCCGGAGCCAAGGTGGGCGTTCATGGAATGCGAGAACAAGGCCCCAGCGAATACGGCGAGGGCACAACACTCACCGACACCGCTCGTGAAATCGGCGAACATGGTGACGTCGAGACCCTGAGAGTGCTGGCCGACCTGACTGACGGCGAGGCGGTCGTACGGATCGTCGACGAGGTGACCGAGGGCCTGGGACCGATCGACATCCTCGTCCACAACGCCGGCGGCGACATCGCCGCGGCCGGTGGCAAGCCCGACCCCAATGACGCGGTGATGATCAAGCAGGAGGACGTCGAAGCGGTTCTCGACCGCAACCTGCTGACCACGATCCTGGTCTGCCGCGAGGTCGCCCGGCGGATGATCGAACAGAACCACGGACGGATCATCACGATCAGTTCGATTGCCGCCTTCAAGGGCAACGCCCAGGGCGCGATCTACGCCACGGCCAAGGCCGGCCAGGTGGCCTACACGAGGAGCCTGGCCCAGCAGCTGCGGCCTCACAACATCACCGTCAACAGTCTCGCTCCCGGTGACACCCGCACCGGCCGTTTTATGAACACCCGAGAGGTCGACCAGGGACGGATGGTGACCGAGGGGACACTCGAGCGGATTGCCACGGTCGACGAAGTGGCCAGGGTGGCGGAATTCTTCGCAGGCCCGTTAGGTGAATTCGTCACCGGGCAGGTGATCCGTGTCGACGGTGGTCACCAGGCCTGGTCAGCCTGACCGCCTGCCTCGCTTCGGCTCCGGACCTTTCGCCTACGACTGCGGTGCAGTGCGTTTACGGGACGCCGTTCCGGACGTACCCGAGATGCCGCCGACCAGCCGGTTGAAGGCACTGTCGGGATCCATCATCCACAGCAGCGCCGGGCTGGCCACGAATATTGAGCTATAAGTCCCGACCACCACGCCCAGCACAAGGCAATAGGCGAATCCGTGAATGCCGTCACCACCTCCGAAGTAAAGAATCACGACGACGATCAGTGTGGTCACCGAAGTCAGCAGGGTACGGGACAACGTCTGGTTCAGGCTCAGATTGACCATCTCGGGCGTCAGTGACGGGTTCTTGCCGCGAACCTCGCGTATCCGGTCAAAGACAACGATGGTGTCGTTGAGCGAATATCCGACGATGGTCAAGAAGGCTGCAATCATCGGCAGGTTGATCTTGAAGTCCTGCAACTGCAGCACACCGCCGTCGAGTCCCAACTTCTCGGCGGCCAGGCCGGCCAGGGCCACGCCCCCCAGTACGACAAGCACGTCGTGGATCAACGCCACAACGGCGGCCAGACCGAAGTCGATTCGCTGGAAGCGGAACCAGATGTAACCGACGATAGCGACCAGGCTGAACAGCATGGCGAGTATCGCGGACTGCCGCATCTCATTGGCAACGGACGACGCAAACGAAGTGACCTCGTTGAATTGAGGCTTGCCGTCGATCTTCTCGACCATCTTCGTGATGGTCTCCTTGACCTGGTCAGGCAGAACTCCCTTCTTGAAACGGATGTTCCACGCCTCGGCCATGGCCGCCCCTGGATCGCCGGGGTCGTCAGCAGCTCGGATTTCGAAGTCCAATTCGGCCTGGCTGGGGTCTCCACCCCGGACCGCAGCCAAGGCGTCAGCGACGTACGCCTGGGCGTTTTCACGCTGCACCTTGTCGTCGCCGCTCAAAAGCGACACCCTGACCTCATAACCCGTGTGGTAGTCGGCAGCCGACGAGTCGTCGATCCTGCTCTCCGGCTTGGACGTAACCGACATGGTGGTCAACTCGTAGTCGTCATCCTCTTTGAACGCGTCCTCGATCCAGTTCTGGATCCTCTGGTTGACACTGTCGGCTCCCGCAAAAAGCTCATCACTCTCTGCCGGAGTCAGCCCCATGGTAGCTTCCAGTTCTTTCACCCTGTCAGGGGCCTGCTTCCGGGCTTCGTCGAGAGTGCCGTGCTTTTCAATGAGTTCATCAAGCTTGGACGTCGTCGTTCGCAGCCGGAATCTCCGCCGCCCATCAGCGGCCCTGGCCGGGTCTTTGCCTTCGACCCCGGTGAGTTCCTCCAATGACATCGAGTCACTGAGTTCCCTGGCCCCCTTCACGCTCGTCAGCTTGCTCCGGATTTCCTCGGTCGTGGCACCGTCCCCAGTTTTCTGCAACTCAAAGCTCACCGCCCGTCCACCGCGGAAATCGATATCGAAGTTGCGTGCCCCGCGTGCCACCAGGGACGACATTCCACCGGCAATCACCAACAGGGACACCACGGCGGCAATCCGACGTCGTCCCACAAAGTTGAACTCCCGGCCGGCAATGCCGGGGAGGCTGTTCATTCTCAACTGCTCACGTCGCTTTCTGCGTTCCCAGATATCGAACATCAATCGGCCGACATACAACGCAGTGAACATGCTCATCACGATCCCGATGAACAGCGTGACGGCAAAACCTCGGACCTGGTCGGTACCGATCATGTAAAGCACCACGGCCACCAGCAACGTCGTGACATTGGCATCGACAATCGTGGTGAAAGCCCGCCCAAAGCCGTTCTGGATGGCCATGCGGACTGTCCCACCCCGCCGCTGTTCCTCACGGATCCGCTCAAAAATCAGCACATTTGCGTCAACGGCCATGCCGATCGTCAGCACCAGGCCAGCCAGTCCGGGCAACGTGAAAGTGGCCTCGATGAAGATCATCGTCCCCATCACCAGCACCAGGTTCAGCACCAGGCAAACCACGGCCACGATGCCCGAGAA
>DLVV01000463.1:0-1001 GCA_003445035.1 Planctomycetaceae bacterium
GGGGCGGTTGCCCTGGTGCATGACGGGTCCCAGGATGATGGAATCGGGGACCGGGTTGGGGTTGTGGCCCAGTCGCGAAACCAGCGCTCCGTAGGTGGGAAAGTCCTCGGGACGGACCGGGGTGTTGGTGCCCGGCAGGGGATGAGCGTGTCCGGTCAGCGCGGCGTAGGCCGCCGAGCCGTGTTCGAAGTCGCGGTGGGTCATGCTGCGGACGATCGTCAGCAGGTTGGTGACACCGGCCATGTGAGGCAGGTGTTCACCGATGTTGATGCCGGGGACACGGGTGGCGATCGGCTGAAACTCGCTCCGCAGCGAGGACGGTGCGTCGGGCTTCATGTCCCAGGTGTCCTGCTGGGACGGGCCTCCCCAGAGGAAGATCAGCACGCAACTCTTGGCCTGGCCGAACCCGGCCGCGTCGGTTGTCGGATTCGATTTCTCGGCGGCCAGCATTCCCGGCCAGGAGAGTCCCAACAGGCTGCAGCCGCCGACCTCCAGCAACGCGCGACGACGGGTCGTGGCGCGGCCGTCCGAGAGCGAGGCGGGAAGTGAGTCGAAGGAGATCATGGGTCCACCGGAACCGATTCTATCACGGACCGGGGGCGATGACAGCGGGAGAAGTTGCTGGAAGAAATGACCTGGGGTTCTCCGGTGGCCTTACGTTCCGGAGCTCCGACCGGGAAGCTGGTGTTCGACCGGCCGCGAGGCGAGCAGGGTGGCGATGAGCCGCCGCCGGCGGCGCGTCACCCGTCGCGAGCCGTCTCGCGCGGCCGGTCGGACACCAGCTTCCCGGTCGGCGCGAAGGACGGCAAAAGTTGTCCCGGGGCGAAACGCCCAAGGAGGTTTCGTGGTGTCGAAAACAACAATCAGCGAAACCAAAAAAGCTAAGGTTCCCGAAGGAACCCCAAGTCATGTGTTTTGCATCACGTTTGGATCTGTCTCCTTCTCGACGGATCAGTCTAGCTTGGTTGTGGCCGTGGATCCAGAATCGACTGCAGGTCCGG
>DLVV01000463.1:1379-4142 GCA_003445035.1 Planctomycetaceae bacterium
CGTAACCGTCGGGATCGATCAGCTTGGAGAGTGCCAGGTGGCCCTGTGCGACCTGCAGTTGACGCAGATCAAGCGTTTCGGGCCCCGCAGTTTCCAGGCGATGCAGCATGGCCCGCAGCGTTCTGCGCCGGGGCTTGGGCAGGGCGACACGTTGGTTGACCACCAGCCCGGTGACCGTCTGTCGTTGGTGGTGTGGCATGACGTGTGTCTTGTCGGCGGCCAGTTGGAAGTCCTCGTCACTGACGATCCGCTCGATGGCCCACAGCAACTCGTGTGGCGGCATCCCGGTGTCGGGCGAGTCGGGTGAGCCGGCCGAGAAGGTCAGATCGTCGGCGTAGCGGGTGTAGGTCCAGTCGTGCTGCCGGGCGAGGCCGGACAGGCGAAGATCCAGGGTTCGGGCGACCAGGTTGGCCAGGTGCGGGCTGGTCGGGGCCCCCTGGGGCAGACGACCGCGGCGGGTGACCAGTTGGACGACTGCAGACCGGTCGGCGTCTTCGAGTTCGAGTTCGGCCAGGCACGTGGCGATTCGCGTCGCGGTGATGGACGGGAAAAAGTCACGGATGTCGGCCGTCACGACCCAGCGGCGGCCGACATGCTCGGCCGCGTTGGTGAGAATCGACCGGCCCGGAACGAATCCGTGGGCGAACCCGGTGGGCGCGAGATGGTAAAGCCAGTTGTCAAGTAGCCACCGCTGGGTGGCCTTGAGTTCGGAGTCGGGCGCCTCGATCCAGCGTTTCTTTTTTTTGCTCTTGCCCGAGACGAGCGGGTAGACGTGGTATCGCTCGTCAGCCTCTGGGGCCAGCTCCCGCAGTGAGATCGGCAGAGTGAATGACGCGATGGTGGACATAAATGGTGTGAGCGAGATGCGCGAGGTGACGCGTCAGAGTGTTCTCATGAACTCTTGAACGGCTACTGTGATTCCACTGCAGATCGCAAATCCAAGACCGAGGACGAGTAAAACGGCCAGGACGATTCCGCAGCCACCCGAGCCGGACTGTCCGCTTCGTTTTCGACGACGGGTTGATTTGGGCGTCGGTGCCGGCAGAGCAGGCAGTCGGTCTCGAAGCCGCTTGTAGGTCCGGAACTCGTATCGATCCGGCTCGTCCGGCGATTGGGGCTTCATGACGCCTCGCTTGGCCCAGCGGATCTCAACTCCACTGCCAGTCATGATGCCGGTGATCGTCTCGACGAGGTCCCAGAGAATCAGGAACGTGGTGCGGAGGTTGAGACCGGTGTCGGCGGAGATGTCGACCGACAGTCGGCGTTTCAACGAAAGCGCTGCTCGTCGTTTGGCACTCGGTGGGTTCGATTCCCAGTGATCGATCCACGCCGTGCTAGGTTGATGTTGGCCCGACTGGCTGCGGCGAAGGCGAAGTTCGCTGATCGGCTTCGAGACGAAGTGCAACTCGGTTTCGCCATGAGGATTGGTGTTCAGGCCGAACGTGCCAAAGTGCGGCATGGGCAACTTGCGACGTCCCAGCCTGTAGTGATCGGGGTTCAGCAGGTGATCCCAGAAACCGTCGACGACCCCGGCGGCCTGGTCGAAGTTGACCCCATGCCGTTCGGCCAGGGCCTCGATGATCCTCGCGCTGTCGATCGGTTGATCCGAACTGATGAGTTGGGCCAACGTGCGAGCTGGTGAAGCGGGAGCCGAGGGAGATGGTGGATCAGGATCCCCGGGTGGGGTGGGAGCGGGAGCATCCGCCGCAGCCGGTGGCGGCGGGTCGAGCGGGGCAGCCGATTCGACCGGTTCGGACGGTGTTGTCGGCACGGCACTTGATGGTGCCGCAGCTGGTACGTAGGGGCTGGATTTTGGCCCAGGTTCGTCGTCGTTGGTCTTGTCACGGGGCTCGGTCTGCAGCGAGGCCGGTTGGTAGGGCGAATCGGTTGTTTCGTGTAGAGGCGAACCGGGAGGCTCTTCCTGTTTTGTGGGTTCTTCTGACGCCGGTTCGGATGCCACTTCGTCCGATGTGGTTGATTCGACACCCATCTCCGCGGCCAACTCGACAACGTCGGCCTCGTCGAAGACCCATTTGCCGTAATCCGGGTAGCCGCGGATCTTTCCTCGCCGACGCAGATTGAGAATCTCGTCGACGCCAACTCCGAGTCGCTGTGCAGCGTCTTCGGCAGAAAGGCGGCTTGAAGCGTCGGACATGGAACAGGGTGCCAGGAGGGGCTGGTTCTGGAGGTGTGAATTGAAAGAGCGAGATCCGCTCGCGTTTGAATCGGCTCTCGGCCGGATCAGACAGATGAAAGAATTGCTGTGCAGATGCAGAAGAAAAAGAAGAAGCAGAAAATCACGATCCAGATGGCAATTTTCTTTACCTGTTTTGCCGAGGCTGACTTGGAAGAAGATCCCTGGCGTGCCCGTGTCTCTTTCCGGCGGCGTTTCCGTTCGGCGCGACTTGGACGTGGAGATCCTTTCGCCCGGGAACGAGATCGGGATTTTGCCTTGGACTTTGATTTGTGTTTGGCACCTGACGGCTTGTCTTTGGCCGGTGCCGGTTGGGGCCCATCGGTTGATGGTTCCTTTGTCGAAACCGTAAACGTTTGCAGCAGATCTTCTTTTGCAGACGGTTTCGCCGTCGCTGATTCGTTCGTCTGCTCGTCCGGTTGGCCTGCCGAAGAAGACGATGTTTCATCGGTCAGGCCCGCACCGAAGGATGATCCAGTCGGCTCGGGCTGCTCGTCGGGTTTCTCGTCGGGCTGCTCGTCAGGTTTCTCGTCAGGTTTCTCGTCAGGTTTCTCGTCGGGTTTCTCGTC
>DLVV01000244.1:0-2507 GCA_003445035.1 Planctomycetaceae bacterium
GGAAAACGCCGTTAGCGAGTCGGAGGCGGCCGAATTGGCGGAGTTGGTGTTGAACTCGCCGACACGCACACCCGGTGTCTCGGGATACGAATTCGTTGTCTGCCTGATGAACCATGATCTGCGGTTCCTCAAGCTTGCGATGCACCCGACGGTGCTGGAACTTGCGAGACATCAGTTGGGTGGCCGCACCGAGCCGGCTCCCAACGCGTTTGCCTGGCCGGCGGAACACCAGATCCTTTTAGGAAGTGTCGACGGCCTGGTTGCTCATTCAGGTTCAGATCCCGGTTGGTGGCACATGGATTCCCCCATGGGTCAACTCAACCAATCCCGTCCGCTGCCGGACTTCCCCATCCTTGTCAATGCGATCTGGATGCTGACGCCTTTCCGGGAAGAGACTGGCGCGACTCGCGTGTTGCCAGGAAGCCAGCACTTCCGCCACCTCCCGCCGGCAACCCAGGAAGCGTTGGAGGGCCAGTTACACTGTTGCGCTCCGCCCGGTAGCGTTGTCGTGTTGCCAAACACCGTCTGGCATGCAGCCGGTACGAACCAGACTCAGCAGTCCCGTGTCGCTGTCGCGTGCAATTATCAACCCTGGTGGGTCGGCCGGCTCACGATGGATGCCTATCCGATCGATCGCGAAGTTTGGGAGAAAATGCCTCCGGAAGCACAGGCCTTGACCCGACACCAGCTCGAGTGGAATACCGACTTTTGCGGTGAACTGACCGACACGAGTGCTCGAGAAGAGTAGGCGGTCGCCGTAACGAAACGCCGGGGCTGGGGTGGGGAGACCGGGGGGCCGGCGACGCGTTGGAGGTCACGGCAATCGCCAACGCACCGTCTCGGTTACGAATTTGTCTGGGGGTTGTTTCAGGTACGCCGTCAACGCGTATCCTGTCAGCAAGCTGCCGTCATCGAGTTGCACGGTGACCGGCCACCCGACTTGGTTATGGGCCGAGAGTGCTAGTTGAATGGGATGGTCTCGGTCCCAGGTCCGTCCACCGTCGCGACTCACGATGGCGTAAACTCCGAACGGCAGGTGATAGTTCGAGTATGTGGCCAGGATCCGACCGTCCTTGAGTTCGGTGAGATAGGCATGCACCTCTGCGGTCCGGGAGATCGCCCGCGGAAGAGACCACGTCTTTCCATCGTCGCGTGACTCGGTCAGCAGTGTGATTCCGAAACCATGCATGTCTCCCTTGGGTGCGCCTTTCTGGAGACTGCGGATTGTGGCCAACATTCGACCGTCACGCAGACGGATGCCCGAGACCTCTCCAAAACGACGCTTCTTATCCCAGTTGATGACGCCCTCGGTGAACGACCAGGTCTTGCCGCCATCGCGTGATCGGCAAAGCTGGAAATTCGGGCTTCCCACGTTCGCCTGGCTCCAGTCGAACTTCGCGGCTCGTACGAACAACAGCGAGCCATCCTGCTCGACGATCATGTTGCGTGGGAGATCACTGCCCCGGAGGACCGATCTTTCCCACGTCCGGCCGCCATCCGTCGAACGGGCCAGATTGATTTCTTCTTTGTATTTCGTTCCGGGACCGAAGTAACCTTTCTGGGCCGACAACACGACCGACCCGTCCGGCAATGCCGTCAGGCTCGGCTCTTTTCCCGACAGTGGAGTCTCGCCGATCATCTTCCACGACTCGCCGTTGTCCGTTGATGCGTAGACGAAGATGTCAAATATCTTTTTGGTTGGATCGTCGTCGTTGTTGTTCTTGCAAGTCGCCAATAACAGTTTGCCGTCCTTGAGCAGCGTCATCCCACACTTGTAGTTCCCGCGCGGCCCGACACGTGTACGCACGGCATGCTGCCGATCCCAAAACACCACCTGTTGGCGATCCTGCCCGTTGTACCCGGTGATTGCCACGACATACTTGTCGTACTCGTAACCGGTCAGCAAAGAGGCGTTGCGCTTCCGGTCCTGCTCTGTCCTGCCGACGCGTTCCGGGTTGGTGGCTTCCACTGCGGGCGATGCATTTGTCAGCCACGCCCAAGTCGCGATAGGAGCGGCCAGTCCCCAGATCAAGGTGAACGTGATCATGGCTGGAAACGTCTTGAGTTGCGTTTTCATGGTTCGATCCTCGGCGCGATGTCTTGGCAAATAATTACGGCGATCTCGGCCAGCCGATCTGTCTGTACGTTCGGCTCGGCAGTCACTTTCGCGGGTTTATTTTAGTCGCGATCTTTCTTGATGCTTCGCATGCCCGTCAACTCCATCGCAGTCATCCGCTCGTTCGACAGGTGCCCGTCGGCCACCCATCCGCAGGCGAGATTGTAACCGCGAACCTGTTCGGCCATCCGTGACTCCTCCAACCGTATCTCGCCACAATCACGCGTCTCCAACGCCTCCTCGAGGAATCGCATCGGTAGCGTGTCCTTGGCCGGCGACCCCGCGATAACGCTAATGCCTCCGCTGAGCGACGCCGGGGGGGCGTGGTTCGGATCTGGCGGGTTGAACGCCGGGGCTTGGGGTGGCTGCAAAGAAAGACGGGGAGGAGACG
>DLVV01000244.1:2825-3374 GCA_003445035.1 Planctomycetaceae bacterium
CGCCTGGTGATCGGCACCTCACTCTCCACGGGGGGGAAACAACGTCAGCCCACGTGAGACGTTACGGACCCGTGGGGAGGGGCGAGTCCCTCCCCCGCTACCAGGGTATTTTCAAGAACACCCATAATGTCCGAGAAACTCGCCATCTCTCTTATATAAGGTCCCGAGTGTTTATGACGACTCGAGAGTTCTTCTACGTTCTCTGTGCGACCCTCTCACGGGTGTTTGCATCCCCAGTTCGTCCCGAGTCAGGAGAATGAGTTGTGGACCACTTCGGGTTCTGTTTCCCTGCGCGACAGGCTAATTGCCGATGCAATACAAATTCCGGTCCGATCGGATGTAGAAGTTACCTTGTGAGACTGCCATCGACGCGAGACATGTAACGCTGATGTCATTTCGAGCGACCTCATCGTACTTTGGCCCGGGCCGTAGAACTAACGTCACTCCCTTCTCGGATAGGACGTAGATTCGTCCGTCGGCATAGACGGGCGAAGCCCAGTGCACGCCGGACAGTCGCTTCATCCAAACAATCTTGCCGGATGAAGCCTC
>DLVV01000244.1:3742-4896 GCA_003445035.1 Planctomycetaceae bacterium
CTTTATGTACAACAACGACGAAAGCGCCGCGACACCTCGTTTTTGTTCCCATGCGATGTGGGTCTTGGTGACATCTCCCTTGCCGCCGAGTCGAATGGCCCGCAGCGTCGGAGCTTCAAAGCCAGAGGACGTGTAGATCAGCCCATCGCCGACAACGGGCGATGGAGTAACACCCTCGCCCTGGCTGTAGACCGACCAGATGCGGCGTCCGGTCGTCGGGTCGAATCCCTGGACGCGGTCTCCCCCTGCGCTGACGAGTTGACTGCCATTGTTAATGAGAATCGGCGTGACGTGCCCGACACGCGATTTTCCTCGCGTGCCCTTCCAACGCACGGAACCATTTCGTGCATCAAGCGAGAGAACAACGGCTTTCTCCCAGGGAACTTTCCACCCAATCTTCGTCTCCTTCCGACTACTGCCGTCGAACGGCATGATGATCTGCCCATTCGCGAGAATCGGCGACGCGCCCAGACCATGCAAGCTAAAGAAATTTACTTCGCTGTTCTTCCAAACAAGTTTTCCGGAAAAATCAACGGCGATCACCGTGCCGTCATAAAAGACTGAATAGACGTGTTTGCCGTCAGTCACGGGCGTCGGCGTGGCGTACGAGTTCTGCTTCCTCATCGGCCCTGGCTTTTGACGATGGACTTCTGTTGTCCACGCAATGCTTCCATCCTTGCGATTGATGCAGATCACTCGACACGACACACCCTCTTCGGTAGATGCTGTGAGAAACACATGATCCTCAAAGACAATCGGCGACGACCACCCTTTGCCGGGGAGGCTCGTCTTCCACTTGATATTCTTGGTCGCGGACCATGTGACCGGCAGTTCCGTCTCGCTTGAAATTCCCTGGCCCGTCGGGCCCCGGAAACGCATCCAGTTCTCGCCCCAGGCTGAATCACAAGCGGTCAACCAGCACACGAAACAGAGTGAGACCACAATTATCGTTTTCATAATGACTCCGGTGCTGTTGCATTGATCCTTGTGTTTCTACATCCCCGGTGGCGGTCGTGCATGTCAATCAGCCATGCAAACCAATCGTAACCCGTCGTGACCAAGGACCCTAGTGACCTTACACTGCCAGGGTCCTGGTCTCGGGGACCTCACGATCCTCGAGGCGATGCCGTCTGGGCAAGGCCAACGCTGTAGCT
>DLVV01000198.1:0-2986 GCA_003445035.1 Planctomycetaceae bacterium
TACTTGCCCAGCAGGATCTCGGTGTCCCGGGCCGGAAGCGTGAACAGCAACTCGTCGGTCCCCATCTTCTTCTCGTCCGCCCACGCGCTCATCGTGATGGCCGGGACGATGAACAGCAGCAGGACCGGGAACCAGAGGCTGAGCTGGTCGAGGTTGGCCAGGTTGTTGGCGAAGAACTCGTCCCGGTAGGCATAGAACCCGCTGAGCGTCACGAACGCGAAGATGAACAGGTACCCACGGGTACTCGAGAAGTAGCTCACGACGTTGCGGAAGCAGACCGCGCGGACGATCGAACTGCTGGAGATGATCCAGCCGATGGCGCCGGCGATGACCAACAGCAACAGGATTGCCGAGAAGTAGTTCATCGTAGAATCCGTATGGAGAGTCGGGTGGGGGGATGAATGACACGTCGTCCGCACCGGGCGGGGAGCATCGCAGCTAGTCGTCGGAGGTGGTCAGGTTGCGGAACTCGGTTTCGATCTGGTCGGTACCGTCGCCGAGTTCGTCGACCGGGCCGTCGAAGACGATCCGGCCCGAGTTGATCAGGATCACCCGGTCACAGATGGCCTGGACTTCCCGGAGAATGTGGGTCGAGAGCAGGATCGTCTTGTTCTCGGACAGGCCCTGGATCAACTCACGGACCTGGGCGACCTGGTTGGGATCGAGCCCGCTGGTGGGTTCATCGAGAATCAACACGTCGGGGTCGTGCAGCAGGGCCTGGGCCATGCCCACCCGCTGCTTGTAGCCTCGCGAGAGCTTCCCGATCGCCTTGCCGAAGACACTCGACAGCGAACACTTGGCGACCACGAATTCGGTTCGCTCGGCGAGTTCCTGCTTCGAGAGCCCCCGGGCGGCCCCGGTGTAGTTGAGCAATCCCTGGGGAGTCATTTCGTAATACAGCGGCCCACCCTCGGGCATGTATCCGATCATCCGGCTGGCCTCCAGCCGTTCGTCGGCAACATCGTGTCCGCCGATCCGGGCACGGCCGTCGCTGGGGGCCAGGTAGCCGGTCAACAGCTTCATCGTGGTCGATTTTCCCGCACCGTTGGGACCCAGGAAGGCGGCGACCTGGCCGCCGGGAACCGAAAAACTGACGTCCTCGATCGCCACGAACTGGCCGTAGTACTTGCTCAGTCCGACCGCCTCGATCATGGCACCGTCTGTCGCCGGTGCCGGATCGTCCAGGGCGCCCGATTCGGTTTCCGTGCTGGTTTCACTGCTCATCTGGCGTGGCTCTTGTTGATTGACGGGGACTGTAGCCGTTTGGGTCGAAGGGCGGAGATGACGCGGCACGTCACGATGTCAACGAAACGTCCCGCGGGCACTCCCCGAGAGCGGGGGGCGACTCATCCTGCCGGTCGCCGGAACCCCACTCCGAACTCACCCGTCGAAGGTATACACGATGACGGGAGTTTTCCAGTCTCGGAGCAGCCTGCCGGTTTCATGTCACCGTGGCAACTCCAGTACCTGGCCGTCCCAGTCGTGGTCCTTACGGAATTCGTCCAGCCAACGGCTGAAGAAATTCGCAGTCTCGCGAGGTTCCCGGCTCAGGAACGTGGGGTTCGTGTCGCTCTCATCGTCGAATGCCTGCGGCTCAGGGACGGTCCGTTTGGTCACGCGACCGATGTAAATGGCCTTTCCGTCGTAGCTGAAGGCCGCGCCCACGCTGTTCACCTTGACCGTGTTGCAGAACGTTTCCATGAACCGGTTGCCGGCTCCCTGGCCGTCGTCGGGAAGCGGCAGGTCCGCGATCTTGCTGATTCCCAGTTGCTGTGGATCTCCGAGTCCGGTCGCAGCGGCCGACGAGGCCGCGGGGGATCGCCACGAGAACTCCTGGGTGGTGTTTGACTGAATCGGCTGGTGCTTCAGCAACATCGTTCCGTCAGGCTTGATGTCCTTGGGTACCGGGTCACCGGAAATCGTCAGGTCGGCCAGCACCTCGGTGAGCGACTTCTCCGGCCCCGCTTTCTCGATCAGTTCCTGGAGTTCTTTGGCTCGCTTCGTCGCCTTGGCAGCTGCGATCTGCATTTTCAACGACTGCTCGACGACCTGCTGGATCGTCTGTCTTCCCGCGTACTCGGTTGCTGTGTAGTTGCCTGTGCCGTCACTGTTGGCCTGTGTGATCTCGAGATGTCGGCTGCGGACGGGGGAGCCGTCGGCCGAGACGATTTTGAACCACTCGGCGACCGTCAGGGATTCGTTTTCACCCGGCGGTGCAACCAGCACGTCGTATCCGGTGTCCCGATTGATGTCCTCGAGCGTCATTTCCCCTGTCCACTTGAACGGATCGAACGTGGGAAGATGAACGGCAACCTCTTCGAGCACCACGTAGTAGAAGTACTTGTCGCCGGGACGCATCGCCCACGTGGTTTTGCCGATGTTGGTCGGTGGTCCCTCGAGACTGTATGACGACGACTTGGCGGGAATCAGGGACTGCGGCGAATAGATCGCTGCAGAATCGCGACCAAAGATCTCGCCCATGAGCGATTTTTGGGTCGAGGGTGCAAATTGGCCAGCAGGAGCTTCGGTACGGTATTCGGTGGTCAGGTCTGTGAAGAAGCCGGCTGCTTCGGAGTCGTCCACGGAGGTTGATGTGGCTCGCCTTTGGGCCTCGGCTTGCGTCACCAGTCCGGTGGCGCGGTAAGGCAGCCCCGCGGTCTCTCCGAGTTGTCGGAGATTGGCATCGAGGCTTCTGACCTTCTCCTGGATCTCCGCAGCCTTGCTGCCGTTGTTGGGCCGACGGACTTCCTCGGTCAACGCCATCAGGTTGACCGCATTGCCGCGACCGGTCTGCCCCTTTTCGATCACCTTCACTGCCTGGCGGATCAGCAACTCGGTCCTTCGACTCAGCATGCCCGCACGGATCGTCTCTCGCTGGTCCTCCAGTGAGAGGTATTTCGGTTCGATCCGCCGTGGCTTCGGTGGCTCTGGTGGATCCGTTTCGTCGAGATCCAGCGGCGGGTTGACGTCTTTCTTGACGTCTTTC
>DLVV01000198.1:3307-3558 GCA_003445035.1 Planctomycetaceae bacterium
ACGTCTTTCTTGACGTCTTTCTTGGTGTCTTTCTTGGTGTCTTTCTTGGTGTCTTTCTTGGTGTCTTTCTTGGTGTCTTTCTTTTCGTCCTGGAATGCGACGAATTGGGTTGATTCGATCGAACTGTTGGCGGCGTTGCCGTTGTCGGAATCCGAATCGGGCGGTTTGGGAGTGTCAGAATCCTTTTTCGGTTTCTCGTCTGCCTTGTCGTCGCCGGTCGCCTTCACGCCTGGGTTGTCTTCGGGCAGCTC
>DLVV01000198.1:3924-8361 GCA_003445035.1 Planctomycetaceae bacterium
GGTGACCTGCTCGTCGGTTACCGGATTGTCTTTCTTGACCGTCTCTTCAAACGCCTGGTAGTCGATAGTGAACACGCCGACATTGACCCGACGGGTCTGCAGGAAACCCGGCTGGCCTTCGCCGAGCTGATTGGGCAGTACCTCCCGGTAGGGGGCGAAGTGGTCCTTCACTTTGGGGCCGGAAGGTTGCTTGTCGTCGACAAACGCCGCGACGGGCAGCATGGCCACGTCGAGTGCTTGCTTGACCTGCTGCTGCCGCAACTGTTGCCAGGCCTCGTCGGGTGTCATGACCCGGTTGGGGCGCAGGATTTCGACGGCCGTCAGGATCCGGATTTCCTGCCGCAGGGCATCAAACGCCTCGGTTTCGGTGGCGCCAATTCTCCGGAGTGTCCGGCGGTAGAGTTCTCCACCAAGCCGGTTGCCATTGGGAATCGAACTGGCCATTGCCACCAGGTTGCTGGCCTGTTGTTTCGTCTGCTCGGGTCCTCTCAAAAGCGATTTCCGCATTTCGGGACTCAGTTGTGCCGCCATCTGGCTGAATTGTTCGATCTGGCTGTTGGCCTGCCTGGTCATCTGGTGGGCCTGGTTCAGGATGGGGATCTTGGCCATCCGTCCGGCGGTGAACCGTTCGATGTAGGCCTTGACTGCGTTGTCATCGATCTCGATCCCCATTCGATCGGCCTCGCGACGGAACAACTCGCCCATCACGACATCCTGCTCGAAACTCAGCGGTTGGCCGAACCTGCGGCCGATTGTGAAGTGTCCCTGCATCTGCTGTGCGGATTGTGGATCGACGGCCGAAACGAGCGAGACGAGAAAACGCTCGGCCAACTGGCGTCGTTGCTGGAGTCCCTGCAGTTGGACGAACGAGATGGGCTGACCGTCGATTGTCGCCGGTGAGGCGGGGCTGCCGATCGCTCTGCCGAAGATGCCGAAGATACCGCCCATCAGCAGTCCGGTGATCACCGCGGAGACGGCACCGTTCATCGGGAAACTTTTGCCCGGCCACCACGCGATCGCGGTTTGGTCTCCGAGTCGTGTTTCCAACGATCGGTCGGCCCCGGTCGAGTCCAGGCTGGCAGCGATATTCCAAAAACCGAAAGCCACGACACCCAGACCACCGATAAGGACCGCATAAGACGTTTCCACCGAGGAAATACGCCATCCAACTGCCACCACGGCTCCTCCGACCGCTCCCCAGAGGGCATATTCTGTCGATCGGCCGCTGCCAGCCTTGACGGTCCAGGCCAGGATCGCTCCCAACAACGGTAACAGGAACAATGAGAGCCGTTGCAGTTGGCCCGGGTTCTGGGCCAGCTGCATCAGGGGTTCGAGAACGATAAAGGATGCCATCGAGAGCCCGATGAGAACGACCATCAGGATCGCGGTGTGCTTACGGAAAAACTGGAACGGAGAAGCCATCACGATCCTCGATCCGAGAGCGGCCCATAGTGGCGTGGAACAGGCCAGCCACTTGACAGGAGCCTTGGCAATTGTTTAACGGTCGTCCTTGTCAGGACAACGGCGGGCCATTGTAGTGAACCTGAAAAAAACGTGACAAGGCCAGCAGCCGGTTCTACGGTAAGCTTGTCCCAACCACTGAAAACGACCCATGGCGAAATCCACCACCAAGAAGACGGCCAAGAAGAAGCCGGCTGCCAAGAAGTCGGCCTCCAAGACCGGCCAATCTACATCTACGGGCGGTGACAGTGGACGCCAACTGGTGATTGTCGAATCGCCGGCGAAGGCGAAGACGATCAACAAATACCTCGGGCCGCGGTTCCAGGTCGAAGCGTCGGTGGGTCATGTCCGTGATCTCCCCCGTCGCAATCCTGCGGGGATGAACCTGCCTGTTCCCGGGATCGATCTCGACAACGACTTTCAGCCGATCTACGTCCCGATCGACGGCAAGCAGAAGACCATCCGCGAGTTGAAGAAGGTTGCCAAGAAGTCCGACGACATCTGGCTGGCGACCGACCTCGACCGTGAGGGCGAGGCGATCGCCTGGCACCTGGCCGAGGAGTTGGGCCTGCCGCCGGAGCGATTCAAGCGAGTCGTCTTCAACGAGGTGACCAAGCAGGCCATCGAACGCGCGTTCGAGAATCCTCGTGCGATCGACATGGACATGGTCAATGCCCAGCAGGCTCGCCGTATCCTCGACCGCATTGTCGGTTACCAGGTTTCCCCCCTGTTGTGGAAGAAAGTTGCCGGCGGGCTTTCGGCCGGACGTGTCCAGAGCGTGGCCGTGATGTTGATCGTCGACCGCGAAATTCTGATCCGGGCGCACATGCCGGACGAATCGTGGGAATTGACGGCGGTGCTGTCCTGCGATGCTGACGCCGCGGCCGGACTGGTGACGCCCTACGCCGAGTTTCTCGCAGCGCGGGACGAGAAGAACAAGGGGCCGACTCTCAAGCAGCGCTCGGCCTGGATTCAGCAGCACCAGTCGGTGGCAACGCAACTCGTGTCGATCTCGAACACCGCTCTGGCGATCAAGTGTTCCGGGACTGCACCGCAGGACCTGTCTGAGGAGGTGGTTGTGGCTGCCGAGGCGGTGGGGCTGATCGATGTTGAGACCAGCGTGACCGAGGATCCTGAGGCGAAGGGAGCCGCCCGGTTCCGCCGCGAGGTGACCGGGCGTGTCGATCCCGGCGTGCGGTATCGTGTTTCGGACATCTCGACCAAGCCGTCGACCTCCAAGCCATCCAAGCCCTTTCGCACCAGCACCATGCTTCGTGCGGCGCAGACGTTCCTGGGCTTCAACGCGGGCCGGACAAGTCGCGCAGCCCAGGGGCTCTACCAGGGAGATGCCCTGGCCAGTAGCGACATCGGCGGGTTGATCACCTACATGAGAACCGACTCGACGCACCTGGCTCCGGAAGCGATCGAAGCGGCTCGCGGCATGATCGAATCCAAGTGGGGTGCCGAATACCGCCCCGAATCGCCGCGGATCTACGAGACCGACCGGTCCGACGCCCAGGAGGCTCACGAGGCGATCCGTCCCACCGATGTCAACCGCACGCCGGAGAGTCTCAAGGGGAAACTCGGCGAGGACCAGTGGCGACTTTACGAGTTGATCTGGAAGCAGTTCGTCGCATGCCAGATGAGCGATGCGAAGTGGGAGTCGACCACCGTGAAACTCGAACGCACCGATCAAGCCACCGGAGCGGTGCTGGAGGCCAGCGGTCGTGTGCAGCTCTTCGACGGATTCCAGGCCGTCTCGGGTGTGCCGGAGTCGAATGAGCCGATGTTGCCGGCGATGAAGGTCGGCGACGTGTTGGCCCCCTTCGGGATCTCGCCCAGGCAGAAGTTCACCAAGCCTGTCGCGCGGTACAACGAGGCCTCGTTGATCAAGAAGCTCGAACAGGAAGGCATCGGCCGCCCCTCGACATACGCTCAGATCCTCAAGACCGTCCAGGACCGTCGGTACGTCGAGAAGCGGGGGGCGGCCGCGCTGTTTCCGACCGATCTCGGCGAGGTCGTCACCGAGAAGCTCCGCGAGGGTTTCCCCCGCATCATGGAAGTGGGGTACACCCGCTGGATGGAGGAGCAACTGGACAAGGTCGGGACCGGCGAGGCCGACTGGGTCGATTTTCTCAAGGAGTTCTACGAACCTTTCAGCAAGAGCCTCGATTCGGCTCACGAGGCGATGAAGCACGCCAAGGCCGAGAGGCAGCTGGCCCCGGACGAGTACCGCTGCCCCGATTGCAACAAGCCGACCGAGTACCGCTTTGGCAAGAACGGCAAGTTCCTCAGTTGCACCGGCTACAACGTTCCCACGATTCCGACCGAGTACACCTGTCCGGAATGTGGCGAGCACCCACTGGCGGTCAATCGTCGTAAGACCCCCAAGGGCCGGCCCTTCCTGGTCTGTCCGGGCTGTTTGCACAAGCAGAGTTGGCGGAAGCTCTCTCCCGAGCAGAAGGACGTGGTGACCGAGATCGAGGCGGGCATCGATGAGCCGTGCAAGTACGCGGCTCCGATCGATCACCAGGGGCGGCCGATCGAGCCCTCACAGACCAATGTCGCCTGTCCGAAGTGCACCGACGCGATGATCCAGCGAACCGGTCGCTTCGGTCCGTTCCTCAGTTGCCCTCGGTACCCCGAGTGCGACGGGGTGGTGAATCTCGACAAGAAAACGGGCAACGTCAAGTTGCCGACTCCACCACCGCTGGAAACCGATCTCGAGTGTTCCAAGTGCGAGCAACCCCTGTTCCTGAGAAACGGCAAACGGGGTCCGTGGCTGGGCTGTTCGACGTTCCCCAAGTGCAAGGGGCGTGGTGGCTGGGCCAAGCTGGAAGACGAGATCAAGGATCGCTGGGGAAAGGACCTCGAGAAATGGGAGGCCGACAACCGGCCCGCCGACCTGTTGACCATTGACGGGGATCGGATCGAGGAGGGGTTCCAGCCGGTTGTGCAGGGTGACGACGATCCCGA
>DLVV01000198.1:8713-12130 GCA_003445035.1 Planctomycetaceae bacterium
CCCGAGCCCGAGGACGACTAGCTGCTGGTGGTGTCCGACGGCGCGTCCGGATGGCCCCACCGCCGCGTCAATTCAACCTCGACTCCCAACTGGTCGCAGATGCGACCGACGACGAAATCGACGAGATCCTCGATGGTCTTCGGGTGGTGGTAGAACCCGGGTGAGGCCGGCAGGATCACGGCCCCGGCTGTCGCGACCGACCGCATGTTCTCGATCCCGATACTGCCCAGGGGCGTTTCCCGCGGCACGAGCACAAGGCGGCGGCGTTCCTTGAGGTGCACATCGGCGGCCCGGTGGATGAGGTTGCCCGAGTTTCCTCCGGCGATGGCGGCCAGCGTGCCCATCGAACAGGGGCAGATGGCCATTCCCGCGGTCAGGAAACTTCCGCTGGCGATGCCCGCGGTGAAGTCTCCGTGGTGGTGGTAGACCAGTTCCCCGGTGGACAGGTCGTTGCCCAGCAGGTCGGTGGGATCAAAGTGTTCCAGCGAGATCGTGCGATCGAGTTCGTGGGCGAGCACCTGGGCGCCAGCCGGGCTGATCGTGAGGTGAACCCGTCGTCCGGCGGCCAGCAGCGTCTCCAGCAGCCGGATTCCGTAGATCGATCCGCTGGCTCCCGTGATCGCCAGTACCAGGTCACTCGACATCTGTCATCTCTCCGGTGGCATCCGCCTCGGCCGGCCATTCTAGCCGATCCCGGTTCGGTACGCAGCCGGCCACGACCCGGCCGAGGGCGTTGCGCTGTCACGATCGATGGTGCTGCTGTAGTCTGGTCGACCCAACGAGTCGCGAGGTGGCGGTCGGATGCCGGTTGACAAGTCGCAACAGCGGATCCGTCGAATGTTCGGCGCGATCGCGCCGCGGTACGACCGCATGAACCGGCTGATGACCTTCGGGCTCGATCGCCGGTGGCGGAACCGGACGGTCCGCAGCGTTCCGACCGATCCCGACGAACCGGTGCTGGACGTCTGCTGTGGAACCGGGGACCTGGCCCTGGCATGGGCCAGCCGGCTCGGACCGGATGCCCGGGTCGTCGGCTCGGATTTCACTCACCCGATGCTGGTACGGGCCCGGGAGAAGACCGGCACCGGTGCCGACTTGCGAGGGGCGAGGCGGGTGGTCTACGTGGGAGGCGATACGTTGAAGTTGCCGTGCCCGGATGACCGGTTTCAGGTCGTTTCGGTGGGCTTTGGCATCCGCAACGTCGGTGACACGGTCGGCGGGTTGGCCGAGATGACCCGGGTCTGTCGTCCGGGCGGACACGTTGTCGTGCTCGAGACGTCCGTGCCACGCCTTCCGGGCGTGGGTGGGCTGTTTCGTTTCTATTTCAACCACGTGGTCCCCCTCGTCGGTCGCTGGGTGGCTCCCGATCCCGATGCGGCTTACTCCTACCTGCCGGCTTCGACGGCCGAGTTTCCCCAGGGCGAATCGTTTGCCGAGTTGATGCGGTCGGTGGGCCTCGAGGAGATCGTGATCCGTCCACTGACGCTGGGATCGGTGACGCTTTATGTCGGCCGCAAGCCGGGCTAGCGCCGTAGTGAACGTTCACCCCGGTCTTGGCCCAATCGTCCACTTGCCGTAGACTCCCGTTCCCCAGGTCTTTCACAGGCGGCCCGATGGCCGGAGGAAAGGACTCCTCCCCTTGCCCGACCAGCGCGATCCTCCCTCGAACCCCCTGACACACCAATTCGGTTGTCTTGCGTCGGTGTTCGCCGTGCTGTCGATGGGTGTCGGAGTGGAGGCCACGGCGGCCGAGAATTTTTTCGAGAGTTTTGATGACCGCAGGCCGACTTCGCGGGTCAAGTTCTCGTCGGAGACGGCCGAATTGGCCGTACATCGTCGCGAGCCGGTCGGCGGGATCGATGCGAGGGGCTGCGAACGCGTGGTCGTGCGGACCCGGAGGTTGGGGACATCGGTTTCGTGGGAGCAATCGATTCCGGCTTCGCGAGTGATCGACGACCTGCGGGTGACCGTGTCGACGTGGAGTCGCTCGAGGGGCTTGCAGCTTGCCGTTCGCGTTGTGTTTCCTCACGAGGTTGATCCCCGGACCGGTCGGATGTTGACCGACCTGCTTCCCGGCCCGCGAGTGGCCCGGGCGGGTCGCTGGCAGCAACTGTCATTGACGGGACTTCCTGGCCGCTTGCGGGAACGGCTGGTGTTGCTGCGTGCCCGTTTGAAACAGCCGGGTTTGAAGGGGCGAGACGCCTACGTTGACCGGGTTGTGCTGCGGATCGATCCCGATCCGGGTGCGACCGAGTGGCGGATAGACGATCTGCGAGTGGGGCCGATCGTGCCGCCACGGCTGCGGGTGACGTCTGCGGCGACTGCCAAGTCTGGACGAGAACCGGCCACGCGGCCGCGATCGCCCGCCGTCGTTCAACTCGATCGCCTCCTGGTCGACGATTCCCCCTTCCTGCCACGTGTGGTGACCTACCACGGCGAGTCGCCTGCGGTGCTCAGGGCGGCCGGGGCGAACCTGGTGCTGGTTCCCGATTACCGTGACCGCGAGTTGATCTCGCGGTTGCGCGAGGCAGGCCTGTGGGCGATGGCGGTTCCACCGCGACCGCCTACCGTTGATGGGACGGTGGTCGATGCGGGTACCGCGGCCCTGGTGCCGATCGGACCCGAGTCCGATGGGGTCCTTTGCTGGTACCTGGAACCGCAATCGGCGGTCTCGGCCGGCCTGGTCACCGAGGACGAAATCCGGAGGCTGGGGTGGAACGCCCTGACCGGATGGGTCGACCAGCTCCGTGTCGCCGACCGGAGAATGCGGCGACCGATCGTTGCCGATGTCGTCGGCTACGAACATGTGATCTCGCGGCAGAGGTTACTGCCGGCAATCAGCCGGGAGGTGATCCAGACAGGATTGCCGTTGAAGCTCTACCAGCAGTGGCTCGGTGAGCGCCGCGACCTTGTCCGTCCGGGTGCCCTGGCCTGGAGCTGGGTCCGGGCCGATTCACAATCGTTGACCGTCGAACCCGAGCAGATCGAGTTGCAGGTCCGGGCGGCGGTGGCGGCCGGCTATCGGGGACTGGGTTTCCGGACCAGCGGCCCTCTCGACGGCAATCGGCCCGCGTCGGCCGAACGCCTGTTGATGCTCGGACTGATCAATCTCGAACTCGACCTGCTGGCCCCGTTCCTGGCGACATCCAATCGGGTGGGCCGACTGCCGGTGACCGTCGGACTCCGCGTGGATTCCAATGACCCCTCTGTTCGGACCACTTCGGCCAGCAGCCGCAAGTCGTCCTCGGCCGACCGTCTTCGGCGACGCAGGCGGGTGGTGGCAACCAATCCGACCGGTGCGTCCGACCTGGCCGGCCCGCGAGCCGATCGCCGGGTCCAGGCGGTGTTGTTCAGCACGGGATACGGACGGTTGTTGATGACATCGTGGGTTGGCGACAGCGATCAGTTCGTACCCGG
>DLVV01000198.1:12517-19637 GCA_003445035.1 Planctomycetaceae bacterium
ACGACGGGGCTGCGGAGTGTGCCGACACGCCGGGTGGCGGGGGGGGTGGCGTTGAGGCTGGATCGTTTCGATCGTGGGGCCAACATCGTGTTCACCTCCGATCCCGACCTGGTCAACATGCTCCGCCGGCGGATCGCCAAGATATCCGGCCGCGCCGCACGGATGGCCCTGAAACTCGCCCAGTCCCGTCTCGATCGGGTTCGACAGGTCGACCGCCAGTTGGGCAAGATGGGACATCCGCAACCCGACGCACGGCGGCTGGTGACTCTTGCAGCCGACTACCTGTCCCGGGCCGCCGCTTCGCTCGACCAGGGCGCCCTGGACGCATCAAGGCGTTACAGCGACGTGACGCTGCAGACCCTGAGAATTCTGCAGCGGGCCCACTGGGAGCAGGCCGTGCGGGAAACGGCTTCGCCGGTGGCCAGCACATGGTCTCGTTGTTTCCAGACTCTGCCCCGTCACTGGGAACTGGTGACCTCGATCCGATCGGCCTCCACCACTCCGGAACCTCGGCTCGTGGGAGGCGACTTCGAGAATCTTGAACAGATGGTTCGGTCCGGCTGGAGCAGCCGACGGGCGGAGATTGCGGGGATGACGATGACTGCGGAAGTCTACCGAGGGAGCCGCGGTCGCGAGGGAGTGAGTGGGAGTTGCCTCAGGCTTCTGGCTCAACCCGACCTGCGAGCGGCCGTGCCGGCCCGGCTGCCCTGGCACACGGTGATCGTGGACTCTCCGCCGGTTCCGGTGGCCGCCGGTGACGTGGTCCGTATCAGCGGCAGGATCCGGCTGGTCTCGGCTCGACCCGGATCGCTCGACGGCGGGGTGATCGAGGATACGCTGGGAGGTCCGGGAGCCGGTCTGCATTGTCGACGGCCGGGCGGTTGGCGGCGGTTCGAATTGCTCAGACGGGTTGACCGAGGCCAGGACATGCGGATACGCGTGGCGCTGGAAGGCGTGGGGGAGTTGCGGGTCGATGACCTGCAGGTCGAGGTTTTTGCCGGCGGGTTGGCAGTGCCGCGGCGATCGCCTACAGTCGAAGCCCGCGTGAAACCGGCCCCGCGGCCCGTCCGTGTGCTCCGCTGATTCGGCCCGATTCCCCTCGTCTTTCTCCAACGGATGGACTCCGATGCCTGTCGCCACGCCCGCGCAGTACGCCGCGATGCTCGACGCTGCCCAGCAGGGCGACTACGCCTTCCCCGCGATCAATGTCACCTCGCTGGTGACCATCAACGCCGCACTGAAGGCGTTTGCCGACAAGCGGTCCGACGGCATCATCCAGGTCTCACTGGGTGCCGGCGCGTTCGCCTCCGGTCTCAATCTTGCCGACAACGTGCTCGGCGCGATCGTGCTGGCCGAGGCGACTCACCGGCTGGCCGACCACCACGATATCCTCGTCGGCCTCCACACCGATCACTGCCAGCCCGACAAGGTCGATTCGTTTCTCAGGCCACTGATCGCCGCGACGGCACAGCGCCGCGAGGCGGGACACGGCAACCTGTTCCAGTCCCACATGCTGGACGCCTCGGAACTGCCACTCGAAGAGAACATGGCATTGTCGCGGGACGTGCTGGCCGAGTGTGCGGCTCAGGAGATCATTCTCGAAGTGGAAGCGGGAGTGGTTGGTGGCGAGGAGGACGGGATCGACAACACCGACACACCGGCCGAAAAGCTCTACACCTCCGCCCAGGACATGCTCTATGTCCACCAGCAACTCGAGGGGCTTGGTCGCTACCTGTTCGCGGCGACTTTCGGCAACGTCCACGGTCACTACAAGCCAGGAGTTGTCCAATTGCGGCCGGATATCCTTCGCGACGGCCAGGCGGCGGTCATCGCCGAACACGGTGAGGGGGCTCGGTTCGACCTGGTCTTCCACGGCGGATCGGGGACTCCGGTCGACCAGATCCGTGAAACGCTGGAGTACGGCGTGGTCAAGATGAACATCGACACCGACACCCAGTACGCCTTCACCCGCCCGGTGATCGATCACCTGATGAAGAACTACGACGGTGCGTTGAAGATCGACGGCGAGATCGGTGTCAAGAAGGCTTACGATCCGCGGAGTTACCTGAAGGCGGCGGAGACGGGCGTGGCTGAGCGGCTGTCGGCCGCCTGCGACGATCTGCTCTCCAGCGGCAAAACCCTCGCCGGCCAGGTCTAGCCGGAGACGGCTATTTCGGGTTGTCGTCGGCTGTCCGGGGAGGAAGCTGCTGCGACTTCGGCATGCCGGCCAACCGGGCCACCAGCAACTGGCCGCGGCCGTCGGAACTGGTGAAGAACCGGTGGCCGACCGATTCGGATGAACTCGCCGGGGTGGAACTCACCACCGCCATCTCGCCCTCGGTCAAGTCGACCGTGAACTTCAGGTCGTACAGGGGGACAATCTCCTGACGTGTTCGCAGTCCCCAGCCGGCCTCGGTCGCCGTCGGCTGCAGTCGGTGGCGTCCGTGGTGGACCTCGGGAAGGCACTCCAGCCGTACCCACCCCTCGCGCAACTGCCGTGCCCGGATTCTCAACAGGTACCGTACGTTGTGAAATGTTGTTGTCGAATCGTCTCCGTTCAGTGACAGCTGTTGGGTGGCAAGCGGTTCATCGTGCAGCACCACCTCGGTGTCGCCGCCGTCTTGCAGGAAGACTCGCCAGCCGTTCAGGTTGCGGGGGGGTGGCCGGCCGCTCGGGCTGTCGGTGTCGTGTTCCGGGGCCGAGAGACCGAGCAGTTCCTCGAGCGGGGGCGGTGGTGTGGCACCGACCTGGCCGACCCGAAGCCCCTGGCTGGACAGGGCGGACCGCATGGACGCCGGTCGTCTTCCGATCGTGTCGAGTCGATTCCAGAGCAATTCGCCCATCAGCGGATCGCCTTTCGGACGACGAACCGTCATGAACTCCAATTGGATCGCGTTCCGTCCGGTTCCCAGTGTCTGCCATCTCAGGCCGATTCGTTCGAGTTTCTCACCGGTCTGGCCGGACAGCAGCTGGCAGCCCGAGATTGTTGAAAGGACCACGGCCCAGAGAATCGTCGGCAACAGGATCGTCCTGTCGATGTGATGGCTCGTCGAAGAGGGCATCGGGACGTTCCGGGAGAACGCGGCAGGGGCCGCGGGAGAGAATTACGGCGGGAGTCTAGGAGAGGGGTCTGGAGAGTGTCAATCCGGTCTGGAATCACTCGCGTTGTCACGATTCGGGCGGGCCGCTATCATGCCCGCGGCACGTCGGCCGTGGCGGTGAAATGGGGAGTCGGATCGCCTCCCGTCCGGACGATTGTCGTGTCGCTGTCTCAGTCTGCCGCCGGGGACCAAGCATGCGGGTCGGGATCGGCCACGACACCCATCGTCTCGAATCCGGACGACCGCTCTGGATCGGGGGTGTCCAGGTGCCCAGTGATCGTGGGGCGGTTGGGCACAGTGATGCCGACGTGCTGCTTCACGCCGTCACCGATGCGCTTTTGGGCTCGGGGGGACTCGGCGACATCGGCCAGTGGTTTCCCGACACCGATCCGCAGTACGCCGGTGCCGACAGCAGCCGGTTCGTTGAAATCGCTCGTGATGAACTGGCCAGCCGCGGCCTGGCCGTCGTCAACCTCGACGTGATCGTCTTCGCCGAATCGCCCCGGCTGTCGGGGTTCGCGTCGGCGATTCGTGAACGGTTGGCGACCTTGCTCGACACAGACATCGACCGGATCAACTTCAAGGCGAAGACGGGTGAGGGAGTCGGGCCGGTGGGGCGTGGCGAGGCGATCGAGGCAGCGGCCGCGGTGCTGGTGGATGGACATGGAGCGGACCCGGAGGCAAGCGAAACGACATGACGCTGCGAGTCTACAACTCGTTGACACGGACCAAGGAACCGTTCGAGACCGTCGAGCCGGGGCGGGTGGGGATCTACCTGTGTGGCCCCACCGTCTACAAGCCCGCCCACATCGGACACATGGTCGGGCCGGTGATCTTCGACACGATCAAGAGACACCTCGTCTACAACGGCTACGACGTGTGCTTCGTGATCAACATCACCGACATCGACGACAAGCTGATCAACCGAGCGGCCGAGGAGGGGATCGAGGTGGCCGAGTTGGCCGAACGCATGACTGGTGACTACCTCGAGAACCTGGCCACCATTGGAGTCGACGGGGTCGACCATTTTCCGAAGGCGACCGACCACATCGACGAGATGCAGTCGATGATCGGTCGGTTGATTGAGTCAGGGCACGCCTACGAACTCGAGGGCGATGTCTATTTCGAAGTGTCCACCGACGACGACTACGGGAAGCTCAGTGGGCGGTCGGTCGACGAGACGCTGGCCGGGACGCGTGTCGAGGCGAACCAGCGGAAGCGGCATCCGGCCGATTTCGCGTTGTGGAAGAAGTCCCGCCAGGGTGAGCCGGCCTGGGAAAGTCCCTGGGGACCGGGTCGGCCGGGGTGGCACATCGAGTGTTCGGCGATGAGCATCAAGCTGCTGGGCGAATCGTTGGACATCCACGGCGGGGGACTCGACCTGCTGTTCCCGCACCACGAAAACGAACTGGCGCAGTCCGAGTCGTGCACCGGGCAGCCCTTCGCCCGTTTCTGGCTGCACAACGGGTTGATGCAGTCGGGAGCGGCCACCGGCAAAGTCGGCGGAGAGCACGACCGGCATGGCGATCGCTCGGATGACGAATCGACGATCGAGGCCGAGTTCGATCAACAGGTTGCCGGCAAGCTCGCCGGCTCGGCGGGAGCCGCCTCGGTCAGGGAACTCTTTGCGATTCACCATCCCGAAACCGTGAGGTTCTTCCTGCTTGGGACCCAATACCGGAGTCCGATCGAGTTGAGTGACGAGCAGATTGCCGAGACGGAACGCAGCCTGCAGGGGTTCTACCGGTTGCTGGAAGCGTTCGAGAGGATCACGGGTCAGTCGGCTTACGATCTCCCCGTGGGAAACACCCGCGAGACGTCGGTCGAGGTGGACCCGGAGTTCGAGGTCTTTCGTGACCGCTTCCTGGAAGCGATGGACGACGATTTCAACACCGGGGGGGCGGTGGGAGTGCTGTTCGAACTGCGGACGGCGATCAATGCGTTCATCGCCGATCGCGGTCTGGACGACGGGGGGGGATCGTCCGATCAGAATGACATCGCGGGCCTGACGGCGGCGGTGACCCTGCTGCGAGAACTGGGTGGTCTGCTGGGAGTTTTTCGGCAACCGCCGGTCCAGGTGGCCGACGACGTCGGAGACACCCTGGCCGACGAACTGATGCAGTTGCTGATCGATCTGCGAACCCAAGCCCGTTCCGAGAAGAACTTCGAGTTGTCCGATGCGATCCGCGATCGGCTGGCTGATCTCGGCATCACGATCGAGGATCGCAACGAACAGACATCCTGGCGACGCGAATGACCCGATCCCAACCCGACTCACCGGATGCCCGGAACGACGGCGAACGGGCTCACGTTGTGGGGATCGATCCCGGCCTGAACCGGACCGGGTACGCGGTGATGTCCCGCCCGGACGGGAAACTGGTGCTGCACGAGGCGGGCGTGGTCCGATCAACGTCGGGCCGGTCGCTGGCCGAGCGGGTTGCCGAGATTGGGAACGGGCTTGTCGAAGTGCTCGCCGAATACCGGCCGGAGGTGCTGGCGATCGAACAGGTCTTTTCCCTGACTCGCAACCCGAAATCCGCATTGTTGATGGCTCACGCTCGTGGAGCGATCCTGATGACGGCGGTTGACGGCGGAGCCAGGGTCGTGCACTACACGCCGACGCAGATCAAGAAACTGTTGACCGGAAGCGGGAAAGCCGACAAGGACCAGGTGGGGCGGGTTGTCCAGGCCGAACTGGGTCTCGATGCGCCTCCGAGTCCACACGACGTGTCCGACGCCTGTGCGGTGGCGATCTGTCACCTGCACAGTCACCAGGACTCTGGCAGGAGGCTCTCGGCGTGAGAACACGTATCAGTGGTCGTTTGAGCGAGTTGGGTGACACCGAGGCCACAATCGACGTCGGGGCCTTCGCCTACGCGGTTTACGTGCCCGACTTTGTCCGCCGGCAGCTCCAGGGGCGCGAGGGCCAGGAGATCAGCCTGCGGACGATCGAATATCTCGAGGGGAATCCCCAGAAGGGGCGGATGACGCCCCGGTTGATCGGATTCACCAGCGATGCCGAGCGGGAGTTCTTCGAGCTGGTGTGTTCGGTTGACGGGGTCGGTGTCAAAAAGACGCTCAAGGCGATGGTCCAACCCGTGTGTGACGTGGCCGAGGCGATTGTCGAGAAAGACGCCGAGAGGCTGACGTTGCTGCCGGGCATTGGTCCGGCGGTCGCGGACCGGATAATCGCCAAGCTGCATCGCAAGATGACACCATTTGCCCTGATGGTCGGCGGCGAGATGGGGGGGGGAGCCGTCGAGTCGAGCGGGGATCTGATCGGTGAGGCACTGCAGGCCCTGGTTGGCCTGGGGCACTCGACGGCGGACGCCCGTAGCAAGCTGGAGGCGATCCTGGGGTCGGGCCAGTCGTTCGATTCGGTCGAGGAGGTGCTCCGCGAGGTGTATCGCCAGCAGCGGGGAGACGGGTAGGCGGCCGGAAACCGGTCCTCCTCGGACGGTGTGGCCGTCAAGTTGAGAAAAACCGTTTTTTCCCGCAGATCTTACTCAACTCCCCGCAAGGGGTGTGCCGATTCTCTCCATACGAGACGAGCCAAGATGGCGGCCCTCCAAAAGGATGGTCACGGGGCAGGGAAGCCCTCGCTTTGTTGCTTGTCGAGTCATGGAGGACACGAACATGCGACCCCGGTTAAGGATCTTCACTGGCGAGGAGGATGTCGCGACGCTGCCGGAACCGGCCGTGAACATCCCCTTTGCCGAATTCACCCAGATTCTGACCGACGCCAGTCGTACGGATCGCACCTGGCTGCAGGACTTCGCCGAAGACGAAATCGGTGTTTCCCCCGATCTCTATGAAGTCCTCTCCGCCTACCGCCATCTCCGACCCAGTGCCTGATGCTCGAAGTGGCCTCCGGTCATGCACGCTCGATCTGGCAGTCGGGCGTTGATGCGGTCGATTCTGGCCGACTAGTCAGACAGGCGGTCAGTTGTGACGGAACGACGCTCGATGTCTGTGGCCGTCAGTACCAGCTGGAAACGCTCGAGCGACTGATCGTCGTC
>DLVV01000202.1 GCA_003445035.1 Planctomycetaceae bacterium
TTGCCTTCCTGCTTCTTGGGTCCGTGACACCGGATGCAGGCGGTTTTCAGGACGGGCTTGATATCCTTCCGGAACTCCGCGAGTCGGGGTTTGGGCGTTTCGGTTCTGACCGGCTTGCGCTCTCGTTTCCGATAACTCGATCGCCGCGCCCCGGTGACTTTCAACTCGTCGAGGGTCGGGAGTGCCGAGACGTTCTTTGTGGGATTGGCGGCAGCCGGATCAGCCGCGTTTTTGGTCCCGGACGGATTGTTGCTCTGCCCGGTTGCTGCGGCACTCATCGCGCACAGCAACGCGATCAGCCAGGAGACTTGTCTACAATGCGACTCGGTGCGGTCTCTGTTCATTGCGGTCTGACCTGGCTGCCCGGAACACGCTGCGGGGCCATCCCCGCCGTGCGATACCGAGGTATCCGGAACATTTCCTGTGCGGCAACAAATCTTTCAACCCCCAAGTATAGCTATTCCAGCCACCGGTCGCCGCTGGCCATCCTCGGGAGAAAATCGAAATGCTGGCCGAAATCCCCGTTTCGATTCAGGTCCTGCTGGCGCCCGGTGTGATCGTTGGCTGGTTTGCGATTATCGGGCTGCTGTCGTGGCTGGGCGGCTGGAGCCGGCTGGCTCGCGTCTATCGTGACGAGATGTCGGAATCGACCGATGGTCACACGTGGCGGATGCAGAGCGTGTCGTTGAGGGGCTGGTGCGGCTACAACAACTGCGTCAGCATCGAGGCGACCGCAAAAGGCCTGAAGATCTCTCCGTGGTTCATCATGCGACCGGGTCACCCCCCGCTGTTCCTGCCGTTCGACGAGATGACTTCCAGTTCGAGGACCATGCTGGGAGTCGGCCTGGAACAGGTCCGGATGACGCAGGACCCGGCGATCAGCATCGATTTTCGTCGGACGCTCGTCGACAGCGTCCGTGAAGAACTGGGAGACGTCTGGCCCGAGGATTCGGCCGGGCAGTCAGACGCTGAAACAGGTGCCTGACTTCACTTGCCCCGTCACCCGTTCGCAGTTCCGGAACAGTATTCCATTTGTCACCCGGCCTGCCGGCCGTCGTGTCCCCGGAGCGGACTTGCTTCGGTTGTTCTCTCCCAATCGGGTAGACTGCTGCGTATCGCCCCGAGCGTCCACTTCCCGGGAGAGCACGATCCTTCCTCCTCGAATTTCACGACGCAATCTGCTGTGTGGCAGTGTCGGGCTGAGCGGACTCACGCTGCCGACTCTGCTGAGCCTGCGGGCCGACGCCGCGTCTCTGCCGCGGGCGAAGTCGTGCATCGTGATTTATCTCTGGGGCGGAATTGCTCACCAGGAATCGTGGGATCCCAAGCCAGAAGCCCTGTCGGAATTGCGGGGCGAGTTCCAGACGATTTCGACGGCCACACCGGGTGTGCATTTCTGCGAGCACATCCCGCTGATGGCCCGGCATTCCGAGAAGATCGCCGTCGTGAGGTCGTTGCATCATCACACCGGGGCTCACGGGCCGGCGCTGTACACCAGTATCACCGGGCAGAAGGCCCCGATGGGCAAGGCCAAGGACCGCAAGAACTGGCCGTCGTTGGCGGCGATGGTCTCCCGATTCTGTGACGTCCCCGACGGGACGCCCCCCGCGGTTGCCATGCCGTACCTGAACTACGACAACGGTGCGCTGATCCAGGGGCAGTTCGGCGGCTGGCTGGGAGTGGATTACGATCCGATCATGCTGCGGACGCCCGCCGGCAAACCCTATGGGGGCACCTCGCGGTACACCAACCGCGAACTGGAACTGAAGCTGAATCTCGGGCGGAACCGTGTCGAGGGCCGTCAGTCCCTGCGAGCGAAACTCGAACGCCAGGTCGGAACACAGGCCGACTTTCAGCGATTCAACCGGTTCCGCGAGATGGCGGCGGACATGCTGCTGAGTTCACCGGTCAAGGAAGCCTACGACCTGGAAAACGAGGATCCTCGCATCCGGGTGATGTACGGGGACCACATCGGTGGCCAGAGCATGCTGCTGGCGCGACGCCTGACCGAGGCCGGGGTGCCGGTGGTGCAGGTCAATGCCGGAGCGGGTGACCTGGCCGGTGGCAGCGGTGACAACTGGGACACCCACCGTGGCCATTTCCCCAAGATGAAGAAGCGGCTGCTGCCGGTCTTCGATCGGTCGATCTCGGCCCTGCTGACCGATCTCGAGCAACGTGGTTCGCTGGAAGAAACGCTCGTGGCGGTGCTGACCGATTTCGGCCGTACGCCCAAGATCAACAAGAACGGTGGTCGGGATCACTACCCCGCCGTGTTTTCGCAGATCCTGGCCGGTGGCGGTGTCCGTGGTGGACACGTTTACGGCAGCAGCGATCGCGACGGTGCCCGGCCCCTGGCGAACGACTGTTCGCCAAAAGATTTCCATGCGACGGTGTTGACCGCCATGGGCATCAACCCACGGACAGAAGTTCCCGATCGGGAGGGACGTCCCTTCCAGATCTGCGGCGGCCGGGTGTTGCCGCTGTTTTGATTCCCGGAGTGGACACCGCAACCAGACAGTCGAGTCGGAGCATGTGCCGAAACCTGCCAGTGACTTCGCTGTGGTTGGCGTGCCTGTTCGTCGTCGGGGGGGCACCGTCCGCCTGGGCCGATGAGGTCACCGAGGCGATCTCGGCGATCAGAAAACTCGGTGGCTCGGTCCGCTCGGTCGGCAAGGAATGGGAAGTCGACTTTCACCTGCGAGGGCGTCGACTGACCGACAAGGACCTGTCGCACGTGGCGGTTCTGAAGGACGTTGCCTGGCTGAACGTGAGCAAGACCAGGGTCACCAGCGCCGGGCTGGTGCACCTGAAGCGGCTCGACAAGCTGCGGTGGCTACACCTGGAAATGACCGGGATCGGCGACAAGGGGATGGAGCACGTTGCCGGGCTACCACGGCTGGAGTACCTGAATCTCTACGCCACGAAAGTCACCGACAAGTCGCTGGAGAAGCTGGCCAAGTGCAAGAAGCTGAAGCGGCTTTACGTCTGGAGAACGGGTGTGACCGACGCGGGGGTTGCGCGGCTCCGGAAGAGCCGGACCGGGATTCGGATCGTGAAGGGGTTGGACCTGGACAAGTTGGCATCCGTTTTCCCCTCGGAAGTCGAAAAGCCGAAGTCCCGTGTTCCACTGAAGTGGGTGTCGGTGGCCAGCCGGAGCGAGGCTCCCTTGCGATCGGAAAACGGGATCAACTGCGAGATCCTGTTCGAGAACAAGTCGAAACGTCCGGTGAAGCTCTTCTGGATCAGTTACGGCAAGGGCGAACTCAAGTTCTACGCCAGGCTGGCTCCCGGCGCCATCCGCAAGCAGAACAGCTATTCGAAGAACGCCTGGCTGGTCACTGACGACAGTGACCAGCCGCTCGGCTACTTCGTCGTCCAGCAGGACGATTCCCGTGCGGTGATTCCGGGGTCGGTCCCATGAGTCTCACCGGGCCGCTTGATCGGGATCCGTGTGGCTTTCTCCGCCAAACCTGTGTGATTCTGTTGAGTGCCTCGATGCTGGGGGGCGTGGCCTCCCGGCTTACGTTGGCCGCTGACGCTGATCCGGCCGAACAACAGCACTGGTCGTACCGTCCGATCATTCGTCCGGACGTACCGCCTGCTGCCCGGAGGGAGTGGGCCAGGAACGCGATCGACCTGTTCGTGCTTCGAAGGCTGGCCCGTGAGGGGATCGTTCCATCTCCGGTCGCCGGTCGCGAGACGTCGTCAGCGAGTAATCGTCGTCAAAGTGCCCGGCTGCCGTTTCACGTGAACTTCGTGAGCGTCATGAACCGAAAATCGGGGCCGGTCACTCCCGGTGACGGATCACCGCACGCCTCTTGTTTTCGTTCCATCGTGAGGATAGATTGACCGCGAACCAGTAACGCCGGGACCGGCCGCAGAGTGCCTTCTTTCCCGGCGTTTGCGTCGTAGAGACCAATCGAGAAGCCTCAAAAGTGAGCACTCCGACAAGATGGACGTGCGCGCTGAGTGCCTGTGCCATCGGTGTGATCTACCTGGTCTGGCCGTGGGTTCTTCCGCCGCGCGGATCGATTGTTGCGGTCAATGACGTGTCGGTGCGCGGGGTGTTGCCCGGTGAGTTCGAGAGCCACGAGCGTCTGATTCTGTGCTGGGACGAGGATGTGTCACGGCTGGCGACTCAGCGGGGCGTCAAGAACCACCAGCGAACGGCCATGTCCATCGCCGTGAAGGCCGCCCAGCATGCCGTTCTGACCGAGGTGGTGAAGTCGACCTGGGACAAGCTGCCGGTCACGGTTCTGGTACAGCACGATGCCTCGCGAAAACAGGCTGAAGAGGCGTTCGCGGATGTGGGAGTTCCTGCGGATTCCGTGGAGTTCGAGGAGGTTCCCTTTGACACCGTCTGGGTCCGGAACTTCGGCCCGTTGGGGGTTCGCAGATCGGCAAACGAGCAGTCATCCAAACCGCTTTGGGTGCTTGCCGACAACCAGTTTCGACACCGGGATCAAGACAACCAGTTTGCGAGGATTCTGGCCGATTTGTTTCAGGTACCGGTACTGGAGATCCCGCTGTTTCTGTCCGGCAACGTGTTGAGCAACGGGGACGGCTTGCTGGTGACGACCGAACATGTCGCCGAAATGAACCGCCGGCGTGGCTACAGCCGGATCGAACTGAGCCGCATTTTGGGAGAGTGTTTCGGGGCGAGCCAGGTTGTCTTCCTGGAGGATCCGCGGCAGGAGCCGAATGCACATGTCGACATGTTCTGCGTCTTCACGTCGGCGGATACGATCCTGATCGGTGAGCATACCGGCCAGTACGACCAGGTTGACGCCGCGATCTACGACCGGAACGCGGAGTTGCTCGAGCAGGTTCGTACTCCGAACGGTCCATTGAAAGTCGTGCGAATCCCAATGCCGGCCCGCCGGCATCACGACATCTGGGGGGGCACGTATACCAACGTGGTGTTCCTCAACAAGGTTCTCCTGGTGCCCACCTACCGCGAGATTGAAGCGGATCTACAGGAGAAGGCGTTTGACGTTTTTCGTCAGGCGCTGCCCGGCTGGCAGATTGTCGGCATTGACTGCAGCCCGATGATCATCAACGGGGGCGCACTGCATTGCGTCACCATGCCGATTCTTCAATGGCCGGCTGCCACAAGCCGTGTTGTGCTTCCCTGAGGTTGCAGTTGTGCTGCCGGGGACATGATCACACGTGGCTGATGTCACCTCACCCGGGTTGAGATCTCAGCCTGGCCGTTGGGGGTGATAACGTCGTGGTGATCTTCCGCCGGGTGATCGTTGAGAGACTGACGCAACGGGTGTTACCATCGGTGTGAAAGTTAGCGGATCGGCTCTCGGCGGTTGGGTGACTTCGAGGAATACCGCATGAGTTACGTCGGCCTGTTCGACCAGAATTCGCGAGGATCTCTTCGC
>DLVV01000126.1:0-251 GCA_003445035.1 Planctomycetaceae bacterium
GTGGAACCCGCAGTTGAGCCAGTGGCTGCTGCGGCTCCGGAACCGGAACCGGAAGTGGAACCCGTCGTTGAGCCAGTGACTGCCGCGGCTCCGGAACCGGAAGCGGCAGCCGCCGTTGAGCCAGTGGCTGCTCCGAAGTCGATTTTTGGTCCGGTGATGGACGAAGAGCCGGAGAGCGAAGAAGAGGAATTCGAGCTGAGGCGGGCCCAGACCGAGTTCGAAGAGATGGACCTGACGCCGATGGTCGATGT
>DLVV01000126.1:573-4957 GCA_003445035.1 Planctomycetaceae bacterium
ACGTTCCTGCTGCTGATCTTTTTCATGATCACCGCCAGTTTCACGATGCAGAAAGCGATTAGCTTTCCACCGCCCAGTCCCGACGAGCAGGGGGCCAGCGTGCAGCCGAAACAACTGGAGGATTTTGAGGATGAGTGCGTGATCGTCGAGATCCATGAGGACAATTCGATCTCGATCGATGAGGAGCGAATCCCGCTGGATGCCAACCTCGCAGCGATGCTGGCGACCAAGGGAAAGAACGAAATGCTGATCGACGCCCATGAGAACGCCCTGCACGAGACGGTCGTGAAGGTGGTCGACGCGGGCAACGAGGTGCAGATGCAACGGATCCGCCTGGGGTCTCGCGGCGGCTAGCTGTTCTCCGGGTAGCCAGGTGACACGAAGCGTCAGTGGATTGACATACCATGAATCTCGAAATCCAGAATCTCTCCGGTGACACCGAACTCCGACCGCTGGAAACCGGACAGTCGGTATCGATCGGCCGTGCCGATTCGTGTGACATCTGTGTCGACGAGGAAGATGTCGGTCAGCTGCACTGCCGGATTTCCTGGAACGGTTCGGCCTGGGAACTCAAGGCAGCCAACCTCGACGGTGTCGAGGTCAATGGCCAGCTGATTCGCGAGACCGTTCTGCTGGACGGGGACGTGATCCGGGTCGGGTCACTCGATGTCCGGCTGGTCGGCGTTGGTGGCCAGGCGGATGGCGGGACTGCGGACGAGTCGGAGGAGATCAGTCCACTGGGCGCGTCCGATGGAGAAATCGGCCTCATGCCGCTCGATGAGGACGAGCGACTGGTCGGGAGACCGACTGCGGGGGACATGCCGAAGAAGAAGCCGGCGGCGGTTCAACCGCCGGTCGAGGCTCGCCAAGCGCCGGCCTCACCAAAGCCGAAGCGTCGCGATCCCGAACCTGCCGCTGCTGACGATGAGCACCCGATCAACCAGATCTTCGAAGACGACGACGTGTTCGGTGATCCCGGTGATGATGAGCCGGTCCAATCGTTGCCGGGACACGAGGTGCAGGCCAGGCCACGAGCCGCCGCCGCCGACGAGGATTTGCCTCAGGATCCTCCCGAAGCGAAGAAGCCGGAAGGAACCGGGCTGGGCCTGGCCGATCGATTTCAGGCCACCAAGCGGCGTCCCGGAGAACAGGAGACGTTGAAGTCGCCGCTGGTCCTGTTTCTTGGAGGATCGGCCTTCGTCCTCCTGATCGCCTCGGCCACCTTCTGGTTCATGTTCTCGAGGAACACGATCGAGGGCCTGTTCGAGATTGCCGCGGCCGAGGTCGAGGAAGGGAGCTTTTCGCAGGCGATCACTCACCTCGAGGAATTCCTCCAGGTGTATCCCAACAACGAGGAATTCTCGCCGCAGGCCGCCTTCCTGCTCAACCAGGCTCGTGTCGAGGCACGGCTGGGAGGTTCGAAGGAGTGGGAGGAGGCGTTGGCGGCGATCGAAGTCTTTCGGAAGGAATGCCAGGACCTGGAGACCTACGATCCCGAGAAGAAGATTTACCTCTTCAACAAGATGGTCGAAATTGCGATCGGGTGTGCCAACGAGGGAGGCGAGTCGCTGCGCGATACCGAGAAGGGCCGCGGGTTGCTGGAGTTGAGCGGCGAGGCAGGTCGGAAGCTCAGCCTCTACAAGACGGACGACGAGAAGTTCGATTCCGACCAGGCCCGGATCGAACTGGCTCGAAAGCAAGCCGCTGCGAAGCTGCTTCAGCAGGAAGTCCTCGACGGGGGGCTTGCCACGATCACCGCGGCACTTGAGGCGAAGAAGCCGATGGACGTGTTGATCGAGCGGCGGAGGCTGCTGACGCGGTACGAGGAATTCGGCAGTGTGAGTGTGCTTGAACGGGAACTCCAGAAAGCCCTTTCCCTGGAGCAGACCCTGGTCACCTCCGACCAGTCGGCCAATCCTCCGGTTGCAGAGGACTCGAAACCGTCTGCCATCGCCTCACTTTCGTTGACGCTCAACACCCGGGTCCGCACCGACGAGAAGTCGGAAGGACGAACGGTGTTCGTTGTTGGTCGTGATTGTTTTTACGGGATCGACACCGTGACCGGACACCCGGTCTGGCGGCGGATCATCGGCCTGGATCTTCCGTTCCCGCCGGTGTCCGTCTCGACCGCTGATCCCGGCCTGTTGCTGGTCGACACGAACCGCCACGAACTGGTCCTGGTGCGGCAGCAGGACGGCAAGGCTGCCTGGCGGCTGCCGTTGACCGATGGTCAAGAGGTCGTGGGTTCGCCGCTGGTGACCGGTGGCCAGATCTACCTGGTGACCGAATCGGGCGGCCGTGGACAGATCGCAAAAATTAGTCTCGAAACAGGTGCCCAGTCGGTGCAGTTGTCGTTTTCGCAGCCGGTGACCGCACCTCCGGTGCTCATTTCCGGTGGGGAACGAATCGTGGTCGCTGGACACCGGGAAGTGATCTACACGATTGCACTCGGTGGATTCACCTGCGAATCGGTGTCGTACCTGGGCCACCCGGCCGGATCGATCGAGTCGCCCCTGCTGGCGATGGGTGGCTTGGTGCTGTTGCCCCAGAACGGGCAGGCCGCCGCCGCCGAAACGAAGGAATCCGAGGGAGCCGATGCCGAGGAGTCGGGCGGCGAGACCGCCGCTGCCGCCGGTGATGGCCAGGGTGAGAACCTGGTCGTGGCCGAAAACGATCGGCTGGACAGCTGTCTCCTGAAAGTCATCCGGCTGGCGGACAACGGGACCCAACTGGCACCGGTGGCCGAGGTTCGCGTGCCCGGTCACGTACGTGATCGGGCCATGCTGCGGGGCCGGGACCTGTTCGTGCCCCTCAGTGGCGAACGACTGGTTGCCTTCACCGTTTCGGATGATCCCAACCACAAGGCCTTGACCACTGTCGGGACTCACCAGGTCGAAACGCCGCATGCCGGGGCGATTCATCTGTCGGTTGGCCCCGGAGGATTCCTCTGGATGGCCTCCAGCAAGTTGCAGCGGTTTCAGTTGACCACCGACAGCATCAAGGTCGATCCGAACCGGATTGCCGAGGGACTCAGTTCCCAGCCCCTGCAGTCCATCGGTGGCCAGTTGTTCGTCGGTCGACGAATGGCACATTCCTCATCAGTCATCTTCACCCGGGTCGAACGGGATGCCTCGCCCCAGATGATCACGCACTGGCGAACCGTCGTGGGATCGGGGTTGATCGAGTGCCAGAGGATGAGCAACGGGTTGCTGTTGTGCCTGACCGAAACCGGTGGGCTGTTTCATGTCCGCGAGAACGAACTGGATACGGCGGGGTTCAAGTTCAATATCGAGGGCGAGTTGCGGTTGCCGGTCGGATTGGCCACGCCCCTCGACTCGGTGAGATTCCCGGACGGACGTGTAGCGGTCTGGTGCGGTTTGCCCGAGCCGAGGATGTGGATCCTCAATACTGTTGGCACGATCGAACAGGAAATCGACCTGCAGAAGGAACCGCTCGAGGCTCCCCCGGTTCTGACCGAGGGGGGCATCGTGGCTCCGTTGCCGGGTCGACTGAAGCTCGTGGCACGCGGGGCCGGACAGGGACCGGCTCGTGAGTTCACCGCGCCCGTCGAGGGCGGGAAGAAGCGAAGATGGAAGAAGACCGTCGGGGTCGACGGCAAGCACCTGCTGGTACTCGATGGCGGCGGAGATTTGGTAAGGCTCGAATACCGCACGGCTCCCTCGCCCCATCTCTATCCGGTCAGCAAGATCAAGCTCAACGCCCCACTCGACCGCGACCCGCTGGTACACCAGGGCCGCGTGGTGCTGGCGACATCCGATCGCAAACTTCAACTACTCGGTGCCGCCGATCTGCAGGTGGTCGCCAACGTCGACCTGCCTGCCGCCGCCACCGCTGGACCGTGGGCGGTCGGAAAACTGGTGCTGGTCGAGACCGGCCAGAAACAGCTGGTGTGTCTTGACCCGGCCGATAATCTGAAGGTGCTCTGGACCGCCGAGACCAAAGGGCAATCGGTCGCCGGGGCCCCGTTGTCGGTTGACGGCCGGTTGCTGGTCGCCTTTGACGACGGCCGTGTCGTAGTCGTCAATTCCGCCAACGGTCAGTTCGGTCGTTCGGTCGAATTGGGACAGCCGGTGGCACTGGGGCCGCGGGCCTACGGCAAGAAGATTCTCGTCAGTTCGATCGACGGAACGCTCTACCGTATTGAATCTCTGCTGGCCGCCGAGACGGCCGGTGGCGGGGAGTGAACGGGGCGATGAACGACATGAAGCCAATCCTCGCATCCCGCCGGTCCGTAACCGTCGGGCTTGTGGTGACCGCACTGATCTGTGCCGTCCTGCTGGTGGTTCCCGTTCCGGCTCAACAGGCTCCCAAGCCGCCGGCGGCTCAACCCAAACAGCCGGCCAAGCCCGAACCCGCCAAGCCC
>DLVV01000126.1:5259-7927 GCA_003445035.1 Planctomycetaceae bacterium
GCCCGAACCCGCCAAGCCCGAACCGGCTCAGCCGCCTGCCGAGAAACCGTTGCCCAAGATCGAGGACATGAAGGTTCCCGACGTGGCGACGCTGCTGCAGGGCAAGCCGCTTTGCTGGGTGGTCACGGTCAAGGATGAGGTGATTGTCAGCGAGCCGGTTAGCCCCAGGCCGTTCACTCGCGATGCGATGGAGAAGGCGATCGCCGACTGGCCCAAGGGCAAGTCGCCCAAGGAACGTCGCGACAAGCAACTCGAGTTCCAGAGGTTGCACTTCCTGACGATCGTGTTGCCCGAGACCAAGGCCGACGAGCCTGAGTACCAGCTGAACATCCGTTTCCTGACCAACGTGGTGCATCACGAGGACTTGATGCTGCGGCGGATCGACCTGTTGATGGACGAGTCGAAGTTCCGCACGGCCTTCGAGATGCTGCTGGCGCTGGAACGCGTGGCGCCTCCCAAGCGAGTGGGAAACAAGGAGCGGTTCTGGCCCGGCTACGTCGACCGACGCAACCGGTTGATGCTGCTCGAAGCCGAGAGCAAGATCAAGCGGAAGCGGTACCAGTCGGCGATTGCCTACCTCGACGACCTGAAGACACTGATGGCCGATCCGCCGTCGGAGTCCGCCGATGAGCGGTACGTCGAGTTCCGGCGGACCCTGTCCGAGCGGTTCTCGAAGGCGGCCGGCGATGCGGCCGAGCCACTGATCGCCTCGGCCGTTGACGCCCAGGACTATCGCCAGGCGAGGTTCTTCATCCAGAAACGGCTCCAGCCGCTGGTGCCGACACATCCCGTGGCCGCCAAGTGGCAGAAGATGCTCGAGGGCAAGCAACAGGGTCTGCTCAAGCAGTCGGTGGCGGCCACCGCGGCCGGACAGCATGGCCAGGCCGCGTCGTTCGCCAAGCAGGCGACGAGGTTCTGGCCCGATGAGGTCAAGACCGCCGGTTCGATGAGTGTCCGGGCCATCTACGCCGCTGCCACCGGACGGTTCCAGACGCTGACTGTCGGGGTCGTCAACCTGGCCGGTTCGGCCTCCGGATGTCCGTTCCCGACCGAGTCCGATCGTCGACACCACGAACTGCTGACACAGTTGCTGTTCCAGGTCGACCGCTTCGAGAACATCCCGTACTACCGGACCGATTATTTCGAGCAGTACGAGCCAACCGATCTTGGGCGGCAGGTCGAGTTCACCCTGAGGCCGCGACCGGCCAGCTGGCAGGCCGGACCCGGACTGACCTCCGATCCGATCGTCAGCATGCTCTCGGCTCGTATCGACCCGAAGGACCCGCGGTACGACGAACGGCTGGCGATGTTTGTCGACGGGCTCTCGATTCGCTCCCCACAGGAATTCGTCATCCGTTTCGCGCGGGTTCCGGTCAGTCCCGAAGCCCTGTTGAGGGTGCCGGTGGTGGCACCGGCACCGGCCGATCAGGACGGGGAACGGGTGCTCTCCAAACGCTTCCGGGTTCACGACAGGGGGAAGGGGTACGCGGTCTATCGACGGGAAATCCCCGAACCGGATGGACTGCGGGAATACCACGTCGCCGAGGTCCGCGAACTGAAGTACGACTCGTACCTCAAGGCGCTACAGGGGCTGGTTCGCGGTGAATTCGAGGTGCTGCCGCGGATGCCCGCCTGGCACGTGCGGACGTTCGAGACCAACGAGCGGCTGCAGCAGCAGTTCCACGTTGTGCCCTACGACGTGCCGACCACGCACGTGATCCAGTTCAACCCCCGCAGCAAATCGCTTCGCAACAGCGAACTCCGGAGGGCTCTCGCCTTCGCCGTTGATCGTCCCAAGGTGCTCTCTGAAACCGTACTCCAGGACCCCAGGGTGATCAGCGATCCCGGTCAGGCTCGGGGACGAGTTGTCACCGCGCCGTTCCCCAACAGAAGCTACGCCTATTCTCAGCAACTTGAGCCCAGGCAACACGATGCCATTCTCGCCATCTCTTTGGCGACCGTTGCTGCCAATCGTCTTGGAGGACGGGTTCCGTCGTTGAAGATGATCTGTTCGAGTGAACCGATCGCGCGGGCTGCTGCTGCCAGGTTGGTGACAGCGTGGAAACGGGTGGGGATCACCGTTCAACTGGCCGATTCGCCGGTCGGAGATGATGCGGATGTTCCCGCCGATTGGGACCTGGCCTATCGCACGCTGCACATGACCGAGCCGATCGTCGAACTCTGGCCGTTCCTGACAATGCGGTCGGCCGCCCGCGTGGCCGACCTGATGCACTTGCCCGATTGGCTGAGGCAGGAACTGATCGACCTGGATCGGGCGGAGAATTTCCAGGCCGCTGTCACGGTGCTTCATCGACTCCATCGCCACATCCAGGAACAGGTGCTGTTGCTGCCGTTGTGGGAGATTGACGAGGTGATGATCGTGCCCCGGAACATCAGGGGCTTCTCGCTGACGCCGCTCTCTCCCTACCAGGGGCTTGAACGCTGGACCATCCAGTCCCGCATCCCTCTCGATTCGCTGCCCACTTCACGATCCCAGTGATCTCCTGACGATGACTCAACCACAAGCTCACTTTGATGCTCCGACGTCGCCCGGCCGGCTGATCCGGTCGCTGGTGTCAGCACTCGCGCTGGGACTCGGTCTCTGTGCTGTCGGAACCGGCCAGGACAAGTCGCCGCAGACGACGCTCGATGCCGGCAAAGCGGTCAC
>DLVV01000041.1:0-12429 GCA_003445035.1 Planctomycetaceae bacterium
TGGAATCCCGCGGCCCGGAGTGGTCACCGGAAATCATCGACTGGCAGATCCGCACGCCTTTGCCTCCCAAGGTCTCCATTCGACTGAATCCCGGTACGGACGCCTTGACGCTCCACACCGCCTGGGTCCAGTTCGGTGACCAGGTGCTGTCGTTGAAACTCGACACATCCGTCACGGGGAGTCCGATGCTGGTCGCAGGCGACCAGCCCACCGAATCGGCACATCTGCTGGCCCGTGCCCGGGCTTCCGGTGTCGACTCTCGTGTCGGGCGAACATTCTGGGGGCAGCCCGTACAACGTCCCGCCGCCACGTTGTACAGCGAGATGCTCAAGCCGCTGTTGTCACGCACGTTGCGTTGGATCGATCCCGTCGAACCGGTCCGGCCGGTTGCCGACGGACGCGTCCGCTTGTTCCTGGTCTCGGATCTGCCCAAGACGTTCCAACTCAAACAACCGCAGAGAGCCGGCCACGCGGGCCGCGCCCTGTTCGTCCAGGATGTCGTCATCCCGGCCTCGACTGTCGTCTCCGACTCCCCGCCGATGTCTCGACCCAACCGTCGTCACCCCGAACGACAATCGATCGCAAAACAGGCCGGGGTGGCTCTCGAAGGACCCGCCCCATGAATGACATCACCCCGCCGGTGCCTCCCGAGTCGCCAGCCGACCCCGGGCCGCCCGACCAGGCCCCGGACGGACCCTCCCCCGTTGATTCGCTTGAACCATCTCCACCGGCGATGGCAGCGCAGCCCTTGCTGCCCGCCGACGAAGCAGCGATCGATATCCGTGACCTGAGCCACCGCTTCGGCAACCACATGGCCGTCGATCGAGTCTCGTTCCAGGTCACTCCCCGCTCCCTCCACGGGTTCGTCGGGCCCAACGGAGCAGGCAAGACGACCGTGCTGAAGCTGATCTGCACGCTGCTGAAACCTCAGAACGGATCGGTCCGCGTACACGGCAAGGACGTTGACCGTCAGACAAAGGATGTCCGCCGGCAGATCGGGTTCATGCCCGATCACTTCAGTATGTACCGCCAGATGACCGTGACCGAATACCTGGACTTCTTCGCAGCGGCCTACGGCCTGAACACAGCCGACCGCCACCGTGTGATCGGAGACGTGCTGGCGTTGACCGACATGGACGGTCGCCGCGACAGCCTGATCAGTGGGCTTTCGCGAGGCATGCAGCAGCGAGTCGGACTGGCCCGCGTGCTGGTCAACGACCCCGACCTGCTATTGCTCGACGAACCGGCCAGCGGCCTGGATCCCCGGGCGAGAATCGAGTTGATGGAGATCCTTCGCGCATTGCGACAGATGGGCAAGACGATCTTTATCAGTTCACACATTCTCAGCGAACTGGCCGAACTGTGTGATTCCGTGACGATCATCGACCGTGGACACATCCGGTACAGCGGGGCCATGCGAGACCTGCTCGAGCAGAACTCCGATGTCAACGTCTATCGCCTGTCGGTGTCCGAGGAGCAGCCGGGGCTCGAAGAGCGTCTCCTGGCGCTCGATGAAGTGATGTCGGCCGAACGAATCGAAGAGTCACTCGAGTTCCGCATCAGGTGCAACCCCGGAACCGAATCGGACAACCGGCTGCTGGCCGCCGTGCTGGGGCTGGAGATTCCGATCGAGAGCTTCCAGAGGGAACTTCGACACCTCAACGAGGCCTTCATGGATCTGACCGAGCAGGGGGTTCGTTGATGCTGCGCGGCACCCTGGCCCTGATGACTCGCGGACTGCGATTCGACTGCCGCCGCTGGCAGATGCATGCGCTGAGATTCCTGCTGGTGGGGTTCTTCCTGCTCTTCCTGTTCATTGCCTGGGTCTCCAGCCTGACAGCGCTCGGATCGGCCCCGGGTCTTGATTTCTTCTGGTCGATCACCTTCACCAACTACGCCTTCGTGACGCTGGCGGGGATGAGTTTCTTCACGTCGACGATCACCGAGGAGAAGGAGGAACAGACACTGGGACTGTTGAAGATGGCCGGGGTCAACCCGTTGGGAATCCTGCTCGGGAAACTCGGTCCGCGACTGGTCAATGCCCTGTTGTTGTTGGCGATCCAGTTCCCCTTCGTACAATTGGCCGTCACGCTCGGTGGCGTGCTGCATCGGCAGGTCCAGGCTGTCTACATCACGCTCGCCGGTTATATCGTGCTGATGGCCGGCGTGGGTCTCATCGCCAGCGTGATCGCCCACGAGACCCGCCGTGCCGCCCTGCTGGTCTCGCTAGCCATCCTGGTCCCCCTGGCCGCCCAGGTCTTCGTGTACGGAATTTTCAGTTCCGTCACTTTTTCCACCGGCGTTTACGAAACCATCGACTGGTTCTCGATCTGGTCGGTGGTCGAACGACTGCGGACGGTGATGTCGCTGGGATTTGACGGATCGCCGATCGGCCGCCAGTTCTACACACACATGGCCGCTGGTGCTGCCCTGTTCGCCGTTTCCTGGCTGGTCTTCGAACGCTGCACCCGGCAGCCACATTCCCCAACCCGATCCAGAGAAGTCAGCCACAACGTCCGCCGCCGCATCCGTTTCCGGTCACTCGGCACCGCCATGCTGATCACAGCCCCCGTGCTCCTGGCCGTGTTGCTGGCCTACTCCCACGTCCGCTCGGCCGTCACTGGCATCGCCTTCCAACGGGTCCCGACCTATGAAGTCGTGGTCGCCGTGTGCGTGACCCTGGCCGTCGGGTTGCCGATCATCACGCTGATCGTTGTCGCCGTGCGGCCCACAGCAGAAGGCGGCGACATCGGCGAGTGCTGGCCGAATGCCCGCTCGATCGTCTGGAAAGACCTGAACTTCGTATCCGGCGGAGCCGTGGGCATGCTGGCCCGCTTCAGCCTCTACAGCCTGATCACCGGTCTGATCGCATTCGTGATGGGCGTTCTGTCCGGGGATTGGGACCCAACCGCCCAGGCCGCCTGGATGTTCGGCGTCGGACTGGTTGGCGGCACCTTGGAACTGGCCTCACATCTCGGCCGCAGCCTGAGGTCCGAGGTGCAGTCGCAGACACTCTCGACGCTGACCCTGTTGCCGAGAAGCATTCGGTCACTGCTTTGGGCAAAAGTCGCCGGCGGGCTGGCATCGCTGATTCCGGCCGGCACGATGACACTGATCGGCGGTGCGTTTACGTTCGTCCCGTTGATGACGGACATCGCCACCGATGGGAATACCGATTCCCTGGTCGGCGTCCTGCTCGTACTGATGACGGTCGTTGTCGTTGTGCTCGAGATCCTGGTGTTCCTCGAATTGACCGCGTTCTTCGCACTGACAATCCGCTGGGGCTACGTCGTCCTGGCGTTGATCTGCACCTACTTCATGAACACGACCGGCTGGATCGTCGGAGCTTTGCTGAGTCTCGGGGGCCTGATCGGAGGGTCGTCAACCGGGGGAGGTCGCATCATCGGGATCCTGGCCGTGGTGCTGCCGTGGATCCTGGCTATCGGAATCACTTTGGCGGTGGTCGTTGCGCTGTACTACGCGATCCAGTCGCGAATCCGCCGCCTGGCTGGCCAGTCCTAACCGGCCAGAGAATCGCGAACCTGCTGCCCCATCTCGGCGGTCCCAATGCCAGGGCCGCCCGCGGCAATGTCAGCGGTCCTGTGCCCGGCATCCAGCACCTCGGCCACCGCCACTTCCACCGCCACGGCCTCCGACTCCAGCCCCAGCGAATGCCTCAACAGCATCGCTCCGGCCAGGATCGTCGCCAGTGGATTGGCAACCCCTTGCCCGGCGATATCCGGGGCACTTCCGTGAATTGGCTCGTACAGTCCCGGTCCCGACTCGCCCAGCGATGCCGACGGCAGCAGGCCCAGCGATCCAGGCAACATCGAACCTTCGTCGGTCAGGATGTCTCCAAACATGTTACCGGTGACGACCACGTCGAAGTCGGTGGGACGACTGATCAGGTGCATTGCCATCGCATCAACCAGGACCACTTCGTATTCGAGATCCGCGTACTCGTCCGCCACAACCCGTTCGGCCACCTGCCGCCACAATCGCGACACCTCCAGCACGTTGGCCTTATCAACGCTGGTCAGCTTTCCGCTCCGCCCGCGGGCCGCCTCGGCTGCCAGCCGCACCACCCGTTCAATCTCGGCTTGCTGGTAGACCATTTCGCTGTAGGCCGCTTCTCCGCCAGGACTTTCACGGCGGCCCGATTCCCCGAAGTAGATGCCGCCGGTCAGTTCACGGACGAACAGAATGTCGACCCCTTCGATGATCTCACGTTTCAACGGCGATGCGTCCACCAGTTGCGGATGAACGGTGATCGGTCTCAGGTTGGCGAACAGTCCCAGTTCCTTTCTCAGCGTCAGCAAACCCTGCTCGGGACGCGTGGCCGCCGACGGATCATCCCATTTCGGCCCCCCCACGGCTCCCAGCAGGATCGCGTCACTGGAACGGCACGCCGCCAGTGTCTCCTCGGGCAGCGGAGTTCCCGACTGATCAATGGCACAACCGCCGATGATGCCGGTTTCGAACGAGAACTCGTGATCGAACCTCTGGGCGACCACCTCGAGCACGCTCTGCCCCACGGCAACAATCTCGGGTCCAATCCCGTCACCGGGCAACAAGACGATTCTGGAAGTGGTCATGAACCTGGTTCTCAAAAGGCCTCGAGGCAAACGATAGCGAAGTCGCAGACCACCGACTCTAGCGGCCCCCGGAGGGCCCTTCCAGCGATGCCAGTTTACTGGAATCGCGGCAGGGCATTGGTGTCGGCCCATGCTTCGGCGGGCTTGGGCCTGTTGAGGGACCAATGATCATGGAACTTCCCATTGATCCGGAACTCCGACACGAGATCGTCGGCAACCTGTCGAACGTCTAACGAACCGACGCGAGGTAGGCCAGCAGGTCGGCCATCATCTTGACGGTCACCTGCTTCTCGAGCCCCTCGGGCATGAACGAGAGCCCGGTACTGTTGAGTTCCTCGATGTCGACCCGCAGCACCGTGGTGGTGGTCCCGTCGCTACGCTGGATGGTAAGGCTGTTGGCCGTTTCGGCAACGATCATTCCCGTCACGATCCGCCCCTCGGTGGTGGCCGTCACATAGCTGAGAAACTTCGGCTTCACCTCGCGATTGGGATCGAGCACGTTGAGCAACACCGCATCGAGTCCCCGATCGGCGATGCCGGCCAGTTCGGCTCCGACCGCCTTCCCGTGTCCCTCGAGCCGGTGGCACGCGGCACAGACCTTGCGGAACACCTTCCGTCCACGAGCAGCATCCCCTTCCAGTTTCAGCGACGCCCGGTACCGCTTGAGGACCTCCTGCCTGGCAACCTGCCCTCCATCGGGAAACAGCTTCACCGCCTGGCGACGTATCTCGGCATCTCTCGACACTTTCAACAGCTTCACCCGGGCCGGATCGAGGTCGGCTCGAGCGACCTCGTCGTCGGACACCGCTGCCAGCAGTCGTCGTGTCGAGGCCTCTCGGGAAAACAGCGTCTCGGCCGCTCGTCGTCTCAGGCTGGGACTCAGGCTCTTCCAACGGTCCAGCAGCAGATCGGCCACACCCGGATCATCGAAACGTCCCAGTGTCTCGAGCACCGCCTCCTGCACAGGCTGAGATTCGGTGATCGTCAGCAGCGAGGCAAACAGTTTCCGGTCCGTGGCGAACCGGCCCAACCCCAGGGTCCGCACCGCCTGAGCTCGTTCGGCAGCCGGCCGCTTGCGATCCGGTGCCAGGCGACGCGCATCGGACAGCAGGCCATCGAGCAATTTACGAGCCTGTCCTCCGCCAACACCGGCCAGCCGCTTCTTGGCTGCTCCACTTCGCTTGGAAACCAATCCGGCCACAACCGCCTGCCCCAGTCCCTTCTCTGCAGCCGGTAACCCGGCCACGCCACCGATCACAGCGGCCACGTCACCCGACTGGTCAGCCGCCCCGATCTGGCTCGCCAGGGCCACCAGAACCGCTTGTCCCGGTTTCGTCGCACGAAACGCCTTGTCAGCCAGTAATCGACCGAACACCTCTCCACCGCCCCGCCCCAGGGAACTCAGGACAGCCAAACGCACCCAGGTGTCGGTTCCGTCTGTCTTTACCAGTTGAGCCAGCGCGGCCCTGGCCGACGCGGTGTCGACCTCGCCCAGCGAAAATGCCAACTGGTAACGGACCCGCAGATCCCCATCACCAACCATCCCCGCCAGTTTCAGCCTCAACGCCTCGGAACGATCCAACAACCGTTCCGAGAGCCGCAATGCCTGGATCCGGACCTCGGGATTCGCATCGTCCAGTGCGGCCAGCACAAGGTCGGCAGTCAGCGCCCCCGGCCCTGTCGCAGCAACACCTGGCTTGGACTGACCACCATCGCGGACCAGCCCTGCCAGCGACCACAACGCGTGGACACGCCCGATTGGCTGTCGAGCCCCTCGAGCCAGTCTTCTCAGGGGCAAAGCCGCCGCCGGGTCCTGACGCTCGTAAAGCAACCGCGACGCCGTGTCCCGATGCCAGCCATTGGGATGGTCGAGTAAAGCCACGAGATCGACCGTAGACAACTGGCCCAGTCGTGGTGGAGGCCTGAGAGTCTTCCCATCGGGAACCACCCGGTAGATCCGCCCCATGGTCATACCGCTAGTGACATCCATGTGCTTGAGAATCACGTCGGCCAGGAACGCCGCGCCCTCGATCAGTTCTCGGGCCATGTCGATCACGTACAGCGTGCCATCGGGGGCATTGGCCAGTTGCACCGGCCGGAACCAGACGTTGCGAGAGGCAATGAATTCGGCCTTCTCATCCGCCCGACGGGCCACCAGCGAAACGCCCTGCTGTTCGAGGCGAGCCCGAAACACCAGATTGTTGGAGACCTCTCCGATCAACAGGTTACCGCGATAGGACGGGGGCCAGGCATCGCCTCGATAAATGGTCACACCAGTGACCCCGGTGAAGAAACCTCCCGGCTTGCCCCCCTCGTCGGAACCCGGGATCAGCCCCTTGCTCCGCAACCTCGTTCTCAGTTTTCGCCAGGACTCGATTGGGCTCCTGCGGAACAACTTGGTCTGCTTGCCGGTGGGAACAATGTTGACTGCCGGAGCCGGCCCCGCGAGATACTTGTTGCGGGACAGGTAGCGATCGTCGTAGACGAGCAACTGGGCCGGAACGCTGTTCTGGCAGACGAACTTCCGGCCCCAATCGTCCATGCTCATGCCATGCTGGCCCCCGCCACTGGCCAATTCGAACGTCTCGCTGCGAGGATCAAACAGGAACCCGCGGCTGCGAACCGAGACCGCTGTCTTGGCCGGTTCGCCCGCCCTTCGCACGTTGCCGCCGGCGAGGTTGGTCGAAACGTGGTAGCGGTTGTCGAGTCCCCAACGGAACGAGTTGAGCATCGCTTCCCCGGCCTTGTCACGGGAAAACCCGGTGAACACCGTTCGGCGAACGTCGGCGGTTCCGTCACCGTCGGTGTCCTTGAGGTAGAGGATGTGCGGCACGCTGCCCACAAACACGCCACCCCGCCAGCAACTGATAGCTCCGGGAGAATCGATCCCGTCGGCAAAAATCCGGCTGCGATCGAACACCCCGTTGCCGTCGGTGTCTTCCAGGAGCCTGACCCGACCCCGGCCCCGGAACCGCTTGTTGGAGTACTGGTTGTATTCGGGCATCTCGCATACGTACAACCTGCCGTTCTCGTCGAACTCCATCGCCACCGGGTCCTCCACCAGGGGCTCGGCGGCCACCACCTCGACTCGAAACCCTGGCCGGGTCACCAGCGCCCGGACCGCCTCGAACGGTCGGGTTGGAGGGGTTCGCGGCAAATCGTTCCGATAATCCCGCTCGACGCTGTCCCGCGCCTTCTTGGTGGGCGGACCAGCCTTCGGGCGGGATTCCGGCTCCCCGGCCACCGACGAGGTCAGCAACAACCAGGCCAGGGGCAGAACCAGCAATCCACACAGGACTCGCAGCGGGAACGTCTTCATAGCGGCATACCGTCAGGAACGATCAACCGCCGCATTCTCCAAAGCCCCAGCGGCCGCCGCAAGCTAGCGGCGGGCCTGCCGCACCGGTTCACCCGAACTTCGGTCAACCAGCCTCGGTGTGGCCAGCACGATCAACTCTCGCCTTATCGTGCCACCGCCAATTGGCTGGGAGTCATCTCCGAAGAGTCGTTCGATCAGCCGAGGTTTCTCGGACTCCGCCTCGCGGGTTTTCGCCGGCTCGAGACTGACATCCGCAAACAGTCCTCCCAGCAGAATCGTCTGGCCAGCGGGAATCACGACACGAATCGAGGCCGAGGGTTCCGCTGACCGAGGAGACGTCAGGTCCTTGGCCCCGGCGACACGGGTCTCCTGAGTCGGTGTCAGGGAGAGTTCGATCTGACCGTCGGGAAGAATGCGTGGACGCACGACCAGTTTTGCTGTCAGGTCCAGTGTCGTCGGCCGGCCCGTACGCGATTCCATCGACGCGGTCCTCGTTCTTTGGCCGGTCTCGAGTTTGGCCACTGCGCCGTCGTTGACCCGCAGACGCGGCTTGGCCACGACCTTCGTGGAGACCACCTTCTGCAACTGGTCGAGGAATTCAGCAATCGGCTGGTCCAGCAGTCCACCGGTCGCCTTGCCGAGCGCTCCGGTTGGACCGGTCGTTTCAATCAGGTCGCCGATCCCGCCCGGATACTCGTCGGTGAGCTCAATTGAGACAATCGCCAGGTCGATGATCACCTCGCGAACCGTGTCACTGGACGGTTCACTGGCCGGTGCGGGGACCGCCCGGCTGCGTTGTCGACGGGCTTCGGCTAGCGACATCACGTGGACCTGGTGACCATCGAGCCGGGCAGCACAACCGGCTGCCGGCAACAGCACCTCCAGAGCCTGTTGGATTGTGACACCGTCCAGTCGCTCGATCGAGACCTTGGCCGTCGCCGCCATGGTGGCCTGGAACTTCCAGTCGCTGACTGCATCGAGTCGCCTGAGAACATCGGCCAGCGGCACCTGCCTGGCCTCGATCGTAAAACGTCCAGGCCTCCCAGGGGTGACCGACACCTGCATCGCCGGTTGAAGTTGACCCATTTGTGCACGCAGTGCCGCGGTCGAATCGGCCTGCCGTTCAATCGTTCCTGCCAACATCTTCAACCGCGCCTCGATCGATTCGATCTGCTGCCTGTCTCCACGAGATGCCAGCGTGTTCTCGATCGTCTCGACCAGCCTCGTGTCACTGAAGGCCCTGGCCAGCCCCCGGTCCAGTTCCGCCCGGTACTCATCGCGAAATCGTGACTCGAGTTCCGTTTGGCCTCGCCGGGTCGATTCCGACTCCTTGATCAACTGTCGGCTCAATTCATCGACTCGTCTGTCGATCGCATCGAGAGACACTTCGAGTTGTTTCCACGTCACTGCCGGGTCAACAGCGGCTGTCTCACCCGCGTGATCCGAATACCCATCGGTGGTCCGTTGATCAAACACCGCGATGCCAGCCATCACCGTGGTCAACACTGCCCCGATGGCCAGAACACCCCCGGCCGCTCGCAAGGATCGATTCATCGCGGTCGTCACTCTCGCTCGATCGGATTCTCACTTGAGTTGGCGCACACCGCGCCCACAAGGAATATCGACCGTGCGGAACGACCGACTGCTGTCGTTTCCGGAAAAACCGCTACAACCCGACCAGGTTAGCCAACCCGGTTCCGGGGGCTATTCGCTGCCCGACTCCGGGGCAGCGGCCACGCTCAACTGGTTGGTCACCTTCCGGACGCCCGGTTCCATCCGGACGAGGGCGGCGGCCATTCGGCGGGCGGTAGCGTCGGGGACCTTGCCCGACAGGGTCAATTCGCCCGCCTTGCCAGCGACGATCTTCACGCCCCGAAACTCGGGACGCCGATCCAGCAGCAGCGAGAAGCGGACATCGAGCGACACCTTGGCAGACGCCGTGGTTCGAGACGTGAAAGAGAACGCGACGCGATGCCGAGGTCGGACCCGCTTGGTGCGAGTGTTCCGCCCAGTTGTCCGGTTGCGATTCGTGTTCCGACCACCACCGGCTCCACCCCGTCCTCGTCCAGCAGTAAACGTGTTGCGTCCGCCAGTATTGCCACCGCGGATTTGCTGTTGACCCGAAAACTGGCTGCCGATGAAACGGCCCTGGTTCTGACTCTGCCCGACGAAGCCCGAACCGAAGTTCTGGATGTTCGGCTGCGCGGCGGCCCCCTGGTTCAGGTTGATTCCACTGGTCGTGGTGCCTGCCCCCGTGCCGGACGCGGCCCCCCCCGTTCCCAAGGTGCTGCCAGCCGTGCTGGTGGGCGTATTGGTTCGGTTTGGCTGACTCTGGTTCGTACCGCCGACCTGGGCGTTCACCGTCGACTCACAGAGCCAGGACGCGACACCAACCAGGCAAATGCAGACAATCAGGCGACGCATGACGTTTCTCCACGCGAGACACTTCCGCGTCGATTGTAGCACACAAATCGACGCCGCGACGGAAACGGCCGGAACAAATCGTGTCATCCACGACGTCCCGCGTCTCGCTCGAGTCGTGCGGACTATTCGAAGCCACCTGAGGATTCGAGCGGGTGCGCCGGTCGTGCCGGTGGTGGCGACGGTGCGGCCCAGTTGCCATCCAGCGGATGGCGGCGACGCACCTCACCCCCCCCGTTGTCGGTGGCCGGCACCGGGGTCCGTTGCGGAACCGTGACCGTCGAGGGTGCCGCCATCGAAGAACGACTCGAGGACGCAGACCGCCCCTTCAGACCGTCGGACTGCACAGCCCCTCGAGAGATCAAGTGAGCGACCGTGGCCAAGCGACGCGCTTCGGAAGTTTTGTTCTGATCGAGCTGAGCTTTCGAGGCCTTGAGATAGTCATCGACCCGGGAATCGATCCTGGCGTCCCACTGGGACCGGTCGCCGCCCGCGGCAGTTTCGATCCGCTGGATCTCCCATTGTGCGACCATCGCCGACGGCGTTGGCCGTTGGACCGGCCAACTCGCATTCTCATCCCGCACCGCCCGGTCGACCCGTGAAGCCAATTTGATAGCCAGGGCCCAGTCCCGCCGCGCAGCGGCCGCCTCGGCATCTTCCATCATGAGACCGAACCGGTTCGTGGCTCCTTCGATTACCCGGTTGCTGTCACCGACCGTCGCCCGGGAGGCGTGAACCTGCTGGATTGACGCAGTATTCGAAGACTGCCCCACCAACGGATGAGCCGGGGACAGTGCGTGTCGCCTGGTTCGCGTCGATTCACCTCCAGCGGCCCACCGGTCCTTCTGTTGGTTCCTGTCGTGGACACCGTTTGGCTGTCGCCGGGATTCCTCGGAGATCGGTGACGCGAAAGCGGGGGGATCGAAGCTTCCCGGGTTGGCCGACGAACGCCCTCGATCAGCGGACAACGACGGAAACTCGGCCTCCGCGGGCAATTGTTCGCCTTGTGAAGGATCCGGCGTTCCTCGAGCCTTGACCGGCATCTTGTGTCGCAATGCCGCCAGGCGGGCTTCGACGTCGGGTGGCAGGCCGCGATCGTTCTTCGAAGCCGATGACCGTTTCACGATCTGTCCGATCGCAGTTTCATTGGCCGGACCTGTCGCAGATTTCTCTGTTCCGTTCACCTTCAAACGGGAATCGGCGACGCTTTCATCCTCGAAGCCGGCCTTCCTCTCCGAACCTTCCAGCCGGACGTAGGACATGTCAGAGAAGATCGCCGGAACTCCTTCGTCCTCCATCCGGATCCTGAGAGCGCACTCGGTCTTTTCGTGCCCCTTGCGGGTGTAGGGAATGAAGATGTTGTAGGCGGGTCCGAACTGGGTCTTCACCAGGAAGGCGTTCCACGCCCCCTTGGTGAAATCGAATGTGTGAACGGGCTTGGCTCGATCTTCGCGCGGACCAACATCGTCGAAGACGTGGATTCGAATATCACCGCGGATGGCGACAGGTCGAGCGGTATCACGATCGAGGAAGAAGACTTGCCCACCGAACCCGCGACACGACTGCCCCTCCCAGTTTCCGTCGGCCGGCTGCCACAGGCAGACACACCGAACGGCTGGATTATTCTTGTCGGCCCACCTTACGTCCTTGTCGATCCCAAACAGCGACCCGAAAGGTACCCACGACGTGAAATTCTTCACATTGGGTGCCCGGCATCCGGATGACACCAAAGTGGTCAGCAGCAGTCCGGAAAACAACAACGTGTTGAGCGGAGACGACTTCATGTTTGGCCTGGAGCTGGTGGGAGAATGGAACGGAACCGTTCAACGAGACGTGCAGTGGTGACGTGTCAGGGGACCAATGACCGGAAGAACCGTCTCACCGGCGACATCGTGGCCGGCCGGGACGGAACGCTTTCCTCGAACCCATCGATTTCCTTCGGCAAAGCGAAGTTTCGGGTGTCGAGGTCGTCGGATCCGATAGTGGTCATCGAGGCTCTGGAGATGTCATCGTCTTGGAGCTGCCCGGTTTTCTTTTCATCCCCCCGCTCGGTCTTCTTCTGCGGTTTCTCCGTAGCAGGGGCCTTCTTCCGCG
>DLVV01000041.1:12732-15395 GCA_003445035.1 Planctomycetaceae bacterium
GCCTTCTTCCGCGGCATCGGCTTGAGTTCCGGTTTCTTCGCTTCCGGCTTCTCGTTTGCCTTCTTCTCGGATTCGGGCTCGGGAAGCGACATCACCGGACCGCTGATCTCTTCAGCCTTCTCAAGCGAGAAGGCCATCCGTTCGGCCTCGACCTGCTTCTGTTCCTCGTAATCCTCGGGCGTCTTCATGATCCTGGGCGTGAGGAAGATCAACAGTTCAGAGCGTGACTTGGTTTTCGAGTCGAATCGGAAAGCCGTTCCCAGCACCGGCAGGTCGGACAACCAAGGCACCTTTCTCTCAATCGTGCCTTCCGATTGTGAAATCATGCCGCCCAGCACGATGGTCTGGCCGTCCTGGACACTGACGCTGGCCTGGGCGGTCACGGTGTCGATGACCGGTGAATCAATCGTCGTGCCTGTCTGGAAATCAGAGATGATCGGGATCGACCTGGTCGGGTTGATCCCGTCCTTGGTCGCAACCACCTCCATGGTGATCGATCCATCGGGTGAGACCCGCGGGGTAACCTGGAGTTGGATTCCGACGGCACGCTCCTGAAGCTGCGGCTGCGACACTCCGGTCAACGTGTTCTGGGCACCCAGCCCGTTGACCTGCTGGAACGTCTGGCCGACGACGATCGAACCAAGCTGGTTGTGCAGTGCCTGGATCATGGGTCGCGAGAGAACCTCGACACGACGGTTCTCCGAAAGAGCCCGCAACAGGATGTTGATCGACTCGGAACCGGCCGACAGAACCAGGCCACCGAAGCCCAGGTCGCCGTTGACCCGCCCCATCTGGAAATTGCTCAGAGCCTGTTTGCCCACCGAGGCGGGGAATGCCACCGACCCCAGCGTGTTGTTGCCCAGGAACGGCTGGTTGAAGTTGAATCCGGGAACACCCTCGGACGAGATGATGTTCTGGGTGATCGTCTGGTCGTTGCCTCCTTGCTGGACCGTCTCGGAGATCGTTTCGATCGAAGCGACGGTTCCGCGGTCAAACAGCACGGTATCCTGGAATCCGAGTTCCACACCGAATTCGTCGGTGTTGTTGAGTTCCACTTCGACGATCAACGCCTGGACGGTCACCTGCTCAGGCGGCCGATCCAGCGTCTCGATCATTTTCATGACCTCGTCGTAGTACCGGGGCGTGGCGCTGACAATCAGGGTGTTGGTGCTCGGCTCGGCAACCACGATCACCTCCCGCTCGATCTGCTCGAAGGGGCTGACCAGGTCGGGGTCAATCTGCTGCAGGTCGCGCTGCGACTGCAGGAAGGTATTGACCGCGTTGGCGATATCAGCAGCCGGCTGATTCTGCAGTGAATAGACCTCGGTCTTTCGTTGGCGGATGTCACTCTGGTCCAGGCGAGCCACCACGGCTTCCACGACTTCGAGCGCTTCTCGGCCCCCTACCGCGAAGATACTGTTGGTACGGACATCGACGCTGAACCGCAGCGGGACGATGCTGCTGCTGGCATCTTCGGCCCCGGCCAACTGCACACCCAACTGTCCGCCCTGGCCACCGTCGTCAGCCACAAACAGTTCGGCGAGCAGGTCAGACACGCTCGTGGCGTCAGCGTTTTCGAGCAGGAAATGCTTGATATCGGCTACGACACTGGTCGGCTTGTCGAGGCTTTCGATCAGCCGCTTCATCATCACCATGCTGCGTTCCGGCGCGGTCACGACCAGGCTGTTGGTCCTCGCATCGGGATTGATCCGGATCTCCGAAAGGATGCCGGAAACGACCTTGCCGTCCTTCGTCCCCACATCCGGAAGCAACTCGAGCACCGCACTGCGAACATCCCGCAACTGCTGTGCCGACTGGGCACCACCGACGCCACCACCTCCAAAACCTCCGACCCCCGAACCGGTCGGTTGCCGGGCCGGGTTGATCACGCTCTGGATCGCCAGGTTGATCGTCTCGGAGAGTTCCTCAGCGATGGCATGTTTGAGCTGAAAGACCCGCAACTGGTTGACCGAACTGGCACTGTCGAGGTCCATTTTCTTGATCAGTGCCGCGATCTCCTGCAGATCACGGGGTCGTGCCTGCACGACGATCGAGTTGGTCCGCACATTGGGATACACCGTCATGCGAGTGGAGAGCCCCGGGCGATCCTGTCCCTCCTGGTAAATATCCTCCAGCATCGTGGCCACCTGGCCCGCCGGTGCGTGCTTCAACCGGAAAATTTCGAACTCTGTCTCGGGATCCACCGGCTGGTCGAGTTCCATGGCGAGATCGATAATCGCCCGGAGGTCACTGTCGGGAGCCAGGATCAGGACCGCGTTGGGCTTGACCACCGGAACCACCGTCACGGTCTGGCTCCGCTGACCCGCCTGGGATCTGGCGTTGTTGAGCGTTTCGTAGACCGAGGTCAACAAGACGGCCAGCGCCTCGGAGTTGACGTGCTTGAGTATCAGGGGCTCAAGACCGGGAACGGTCGACGCTTCCCCAGCCTCAAGCAGTTCGATCAACTCCATCACCTTCGCCACGTCTTCTTCGTTACCGATCACGACCAACCGACCGTCGGGGAGCACCTCGATCTTCACCTCGCCCTTCAACCCACCAAGAATCGCCTCGGTTGGGTTGAACGGTTGTCTATCTGTCGCCGGGGGATTGCCCCGTGGGGGGATGGGTCTCTCATCGGCCGGCTGAGCTTTCGGCTGAGCTTT
>DLVV01000041.1:15704-17116 GCA_003445035.1 Planctomycetaceae bacterium
TTTCGGCTGAGCTTTCGGCTGAGCCTGGGCCAACTCGAAATCGTCCCGGTGGTTGGTCGTAGCTGCAGGTTTCGTCTTTGACAGTGTTTTGTGGGTGGGCCGAACAGCGGTCAACTTGCGGACCACCGGTCGAACTCTCTCCGCAACCGCGTTGGCATCCTTCTTCGAATCGCGGACCTTGATCTCCGGTTGCTCATCCTCGGAAGGCACATCCAGCATTTGGATCATCCGCACGATCGCGGCAGCCGTCGTCCTCGGAGCCTCGATCATCAATCGATTGTTCTTCTTGTCGATGCCGACACTGAAGCGGGCAATGCGATCGGCCACATCCGAAATCGCCAGCGGCTTGCCGTCATCCGACTTGATGACCCGGTTCATCACCCGAAACGCCGGCAAACCATCCGGTCCAGCGTCGATCAGTTCGCTGTGCGACAGAAACGCCGAGTACAGCCGTCTGGCCAGTTGTAACGCGGTACGGTTGGTGGGCGTGACCGGCGTCTTGATCAACTGCGTGACCTTCGGTTCTTCAAACACAACGCGATCAATCTGCGAGTTGGCAGAGGTGGTCGCCGACGAACCAGCCGTCTGGGGTGGCTTCCAGTCACGTGGGCGAATCGTATGTGCCTCGGCACGAATACCAGGCGAACTGGTAGGAACCGTTGTCCGAACCGACCGAGCGGCCGTTTCAACCTTCGGCAGACGCGGTCGACGATAGCGGGTGCGAGTTGATCTCAGGTGCATCAACACCAGAAAATCACCCTGGCGGATCAGCCGGAAATCCTGCTGATGAAGTTCCTCATTGAGGACAGCGGTTGCCGCCTCGAAGTCGTACTCGCTGCGGTCAAAACGCTTGAATTTCCCTTTGGGAAGCTGGCTCATCACCATCGTCAACCCGTGCTCGGAAGCCAACTGGTTGAGCACCTTGTCCCACCGCGTCCCGAACGGGTAGTTGAGCTTCGACTCAACCGATTCCGATTTCTCAGCCTGGTCCTGCTTGGCCTTCGCACCACGGAAAGACCATGGGGCTTTCGCGAAAGCCAACGTTCCGACAGCCACAGTCAGACCGCCACATAACAGAACGGTCAGCCCGATACGGGTGCTTCGCTGAAATTTGGACACTGTCCCATCCTCGACGGAGTTCGTCGTCCTGCTCCGGTGCTACCTCACACCGTCGCGCTGGGCCGCCAACCCCCCAATTGAACGACTCGCGGAAGCGCAAAATGCGCTACCACCGAAGATATCGGCACAATCGCTACAGGCTGATTAACCAATTCAACCCGATTCGGTGGGAATTCCGACGGGGAACAAACCCGCAACTGGTTGGCAGAAAGGGAGTTACAGAATAACTCCCCACCACCCAGGCGTATGGGTGCTTCCCGATTCGCCGACTTTTCAGCTAGCCGGCTTTTCAG
>DLVV01000358.1:0-601 GCA_003445035.1 Planctomycetaceae bacterium
CTGCTCAACGAACTTGCCAAGGCCATGCTCTGCCTGACGGATCCCGAGCGGAAACGGGATTACGACGAGTCGCTGGGCCGCACGTTCGAAGATGACGACAACCTCGACAACCCCACGATTGCCGAGACACTGGTGCGGTGGGGCGTGGCCACCCGCGAGCAGATGCAGGAGGCCAGGGACTTTGCCGAGCGGCGGGGTCTCGAGATGCGTGATGCGGTGGTGCAGATGAAGTTGGTCGATGCCGAACAGGCCACCAAGGCCCTGGCGGCCGAACTCGGGTTCCCTTACGTCGATCTCGAGGAACTCACCCCCGACAACTCGGTGCTCACCAAGGTTCCCCAGAACCTCGCTCGGCGAAATACCATCCTGCCACTGTTTGTTGACGACAACATGCTGCTGGTGGCCTGTGGCCAGGAGCCGTCCCACGAACTTGAAGACGACCTGCGATTCCGTTTCGGGGTGCCGATGCGGAGGGTGATTGCCAGCCCGACATCGATCAACGAGAGCGTGGTCCGTTATTACACGGAACTTGAGGCCGTTGAGGCCGAAGTCGGGAGTGCCGAGGAAGCGAAGGCGGACGAGAAGACGACGAAGACGAAGA
>DLVV01000358.1:907-6618 GCA_003445035.1 Planctomycetaceae bacterium
AGACGACGAAGACGAAGACGAAGAAGCCGGTTGTTGATCCCGGCAGTGACGAGGCCAAGGAAGCGGCCTACAAACGCAACCAGATCGGAAAGATCCTGATGTGCTGGAGCGTGATTGTGCCGGCGGTGATCGACCACCTGGTGTTGCCGGATCGATTCAAGTTCTTCAGCATCTTCGGCTTCAGTCTCTCGCTAGTCGTCACTCCGGTTCTCATGTACCTGGTCTGGGGCAAGTTCTTCCGCCGGTCGTAGCAGAGTCGCTCATCGTTCTTTGCCGGCCGAATTGCTCCAGATGGCCCAGTAGAGTCGTTTTCCGGTCGTCTCGTGATAGCGATCCACCAGTGGGCCGATGTAGTGCTCGTCCCACGGCTCCTCCATCGCCAGCCGATGAACATCGCCTGCTCGGAAACGGTCGACAGTTCCCCCCAGGTCCGGGTAGAACTCGTCGCCGACCTTTGACCTGGCTTTCCGCGGGTTGTAGTGCGCGACGTGGATGACTTTCCCCACATGGTCACCGCCCCGGTGCACATGCAGGACCTCGTATTTCAGAACAAAGGCGTAGTTGTACAGTCCGTCGTCGGGAAGAAACGCACCGGGCAACTCGATCAATTTCGCGGTGACCTCGAATCGGCCGGCGGTGGTCACCTGGCCCTGGATGCCCGCCGGACCGGACGGGACCTCGACGGTGCCGTCTGGCCGGTTGCGTGACGATCCGCTTCGTATCCCGGTGGCCACGGTGACGGCGATTGCCACGACAACGACCACCGTGAGCAGAACCCAGCGTGCGGCTGTCGAACCGTTTCGGCCGGATTCGGGTCCCGTCGGAGACGGGGCCTCCACGGGAGTGGTTTCCGGAGTTGTGCTCTCAGACATGTTTGGTCCCGGTTCTAGCGGGAGGCCGTGACGTCGGTGAAGGTCCAGTGCGGTTCCCAGAGGTCCGGCAGCGGGAGCACGGGGCCATCGTGTGCACCGGGGTGCAGTTTTCTCAGCGCGGGGCTGTTTCCACTGATGATGGGTGCGTCGGCCAGTCTCATTAGCCCACCGGGTGCTCCGGCCCGCTCGGAACCTCCTCCATCCTTCGGGCAGCGGGTGAACAGCACGTAGCGACCATCCGGCGAGAGTCCTCCGCCGTAAATGTGGCGGCCGTCTTCGCCGTAGAGCATCTTCCGCTGTCCGCCCTGTCCCGGGGCCATCCACAATTGCGTCCAGCCATATCCTGTCTGGTTGGCTGGCCGGTTGCTGAAGACCACCTGCTTGGAGTCGGGGAACCAGTCCGGGGTGCAGTTGCGGAAGCGGCTGACGACGTTCCACTTTCCGGTGGCGACGTCCATTCGGACAATCGTCCAGAGTTCCCCGCCGACGTTGGCGGTGCCACAGAACCACTTGCCGTCGGGCGACCAGAACAATTGTTGGAAGTACCCGGCTCGTTTCATGCGTCGCTTCACTTTTCCGGTTGCCGCGTCGAGGATCTCGATTCCCTTCACTGACAGGCAGGAAATCTGAGTTCCGTCAGGGCTCCAGCAGCCCCACGGGTGTTTTCCCATCACGCGTCCGCCCCGTGCCATCGCGTCGGCCATCACCAGTTCGCCCTGAAATCCCCAGCGGTCGTGGCTGATCACGGTTCCGGCCTTGATGCGGCGGTAGAGCAGGCGTCGGCTGTCGGGTGACCAGCGTGGGGCCGCTTCGCTCCAGTCGGGCGTGTCGGTCAACTTGCGTTGTTTCGAGCCGTCGGGCCGCATCAGCACCAGGTCCCAGTCGCCCCGCTTCTGCTTGATGCTGGTGACCACCCAACCCTTGGTGGCGACTTCCCGACGGAGCGTTTCGACGGTCTTGTCCTCAGCGGCAACCGCAGCGACCAGGATTGTCAGGATCAGAGGGGCTGCAAGAGGGACACGTGGTTCGAGTGTCATCGGGGAAATCTCAATTGCGGGAGTCGGTCTGGAGTCGGTCGGTACGGACCGAAGACTCACATTAGACCAAGCCACCTCGGAGTGTCCACCACTCCGACGACAGACCCTCTTCAGTCCGATTCGATGGGGTCCGTCTCAGACCATTCGTGCAACGCCGGGCCGGTTTCCTCGTCTCTCAGCCTGGCCCGCATCAGGATCCGGATCGGGACTTCGTGGAACGGCAATTCCTCACGGAAGACCCCCAGCAGGTACCTTTTCCAGCTGGGCGTAAACAACTGTGGGTGGTTGCATTTCAGGACGATCGTCGGAGGACATGTGTCGACCTGGGTGGCGTAGAAGATCTTGGGTCGACGGTTCTTTCGGTAGGCAGGAGGGTTGGCGAAGACCGCGGCGCGGACGATCCGGTTCAGTCGCCCGGTGCTGACCCGTTGCTCGGCCTGCTTGAAGACCGATTGTGCGAGGTTGATCAGCTTTCGGGAGTTCTGGCCGGTGACGGCGGTGACAAACGCGACCGGGGCAAACCTCAGCATCCCGAACGTCGAGATCAGGTACTCCGACCACCTGGCCATTGTCATCTCGGCCTGGATCGCCAGATCCCACTTGTTGACGACCAGTACGCAGGGCGTATGCGTCTCGACGATGCTCTCGACGAGTTGTTTGTCGACTCGAGAGATCGTCTCCTGCGAATCGAAGAACATCAGCACCACGTTGGCACGACGGATACTCTGCCGCGATCGCACCAGCCCGTAGAATTCGATGTCGTTGGCGATGCTCTTTCGCTTCCTGACTCCCGGCGTGTCGATGGCGACAAATGACTTGCCATCCATCTCGAATCTCACATCGATGCTGTCTCGGGTCGTCCCTGGCACCTCGCTGGTGATCACTCGTTCGTCGTCGGCCAACGCGTTGATGAAGGTGCTCTTGCCGACGTTGCGGCGTCCGACCATGGCCAGTTTCAGTTCCGGTACGGCGGTCATCTGATGGCCGCACTCGGCTTCGTCATCGTCGGCCGGGGGCAGCACCTCCAGCAGCGTTGCCAGGAGTTCTCCCCGGTTGCGGTGGCCCACGACACTGGTGGTCACAATCGGGGCGTCGACCAGTTCGAGAAATGCGGGCGCCTCGTGGTCGGTCGTGGGCGAATCGCACTTGTTGACGACCAGCAGGATCGGCTTCCCGAGTGGTCTCAGCCGTCGGGCCACCTCCCGGTCCAGTGGGGCGATGCCCTCCTGTCCGTTCACGACGAACATCAGCAACTCGGCTTCCTCGATCCCGACCTGGATCTGACGTTCGATTTCGTCCTCGAGCCGATCGGTGTCGTGCAGCCCGATGCCTCCGGTGTCGACCAACTCGACGTACCGATCGCCGGCCTGCATCACGAAGGTGACCCGATCACGGGTGACTCCGGCGGTCGGATCGACCACCGACACTCTTCGCCGCGCCAGCCAGTTCAACAGGGAACTCTTGCCGACGTTCGGACGACCGATGATTGCGATTCGAGGGACGGGCATAGGGCTGGTGTTGAGAAAAGGGGGGGGCGATGGGGGGCTGTCTTCTGGTTGCCAACTCAACTGTAGCCAATAATGGGCACAGGACAATTGACGGGTCGTGTTGTTGAGCGGGAGGGCAGGTGACGGTCGCAACGGTGGGCGTGGAAGCCGAGTTGGCGATGTGGGGGCCGGAGGTCGTGTCACGCCCAGACTGCAGCCTCGACGAGGCTCACGCCTACTGCCGAAAGTTGGCCCGGACGCATTACGAGAATTTCCCATTGCTGCTGGGGTTGGCCCCCCGCCGCCTGCGTCGCCCCCTGGCTGTCGTTTACGCCTGGTGCCGATGGGCTGATGACCTGGCCGACGAGATCGAGGGCTCCGAGAGATCCCTGGAACTGTTGAGGTGGTGGAGAGAGGAGTTGACCGCCTGTTTCGATGGGACTCCCCGGCACCCGGTGTCTCTCGCCCTGCAGGACGTGGTCAATGATTTTGGCCTGCTCCGTCGACCCTTCGATGATCTGTTGGACGCTTTTGTCCAGGATCAGCGGTTCTTCGAATATCAGTCTTACGACCAGTTGCTGGCGTACTGCCGGAACAGTGCCAACCCGGTCGGGCGAATTGTGCTGGCACTTTCAGGAGTCGTTGACGGCCAGGCGGTGGCCTGTTCGGATGCGGTCTGCACCGGCCTGCAACTGGCCAACTTCTGGCAGGATGTTCGTCGCGATCACCAGGCGGGTCGGGTTTACCTGCCAAGGGAGGATCGAGAGAGGTTCGGGTATGACGACGCCAGCCTGGCAGGCCAGGTCACCAACGATGCGTTTCTGGAGTTGATGAGGTTCGAAGTTGACCGCACTCGCCAGTTGTTCGGCAGCGGCAAGTCGCTGCCCCGGATGCTGCCGGGGTTGAGAGTGCCGGTGATGATTGACCTGTTTGCTCGTGGCGGCCGGAGAATCCTGGATCGGATCGAAGGCATCGGTTTCCGGGTTTGGGATCAGCGGCCTGTGGTGAGACGTCGGGACGTGCCGCTGATGGTCGTGGCCGCGGTGTTGAGCGGTGTCTGTCGCTGGGTGCTCCCACGACCGGCAGGAGGGCCCCAGGTGTGAACGGGTACCGTCTGGAGGCATCACATGTGGCCTGCCGGCGATTGACTCGTCGGGCGGCAGGCAATTTCTTCGTATCGTTCCTGGGACTGTCACGGCAGAGATTCCGGGCGATGTGTGCCCTGTACGCTTTCCTGAGGCTCACCGATGACATCGGGGACGAGCCGGGGTGGAGCCTGGCAGAGCGGGAGCAACGATTGTCGTGCTGGAGGGAGCAGCTGCGCATCGCATTGCGAGGTGTCGACATTCCGGTTGTCGAGCCGTTCGACGTTTTCCCGGCCCTGGTCGATGCCGTGTCGGGTTTTTCGATTCCGGAAGAGGAACTGCAGGCCGTGATCGATGGTATTGCCATGGACCTGCAGCCACGGACCTATCCAACGTTTGACGACCTGCGGGTCTACTGCGATCGGGTCGCCGGAGCCGTTGGCCGATGTTGTCTTCACATCTGGGGCTTCCATGACCCCGCCGCGTTGGAAACAGCTGCGGACTGTGGGTTGGCTCTGCAACTGACCAACATCCTCCGTGATCTCGGTGAGGATGCGGCGATGGGGCGGGTCTATCTTCCCCAGGAGGACCTCGCTCGGTTCGGTGTGAGCGTTGACGACCTGGTGGCCGGACGGGTCGACGATCGGTTTCGCGAACTGATGCGGTTCGAGGTGTCTCGAACTCGCGAACATTACATTGCCAGCGAAGATCTCTTCGCACAGATCGATCAGCCCGGACGCCCGGTCCTCAGGGCGATGCTACGTATCTACAGCGGGCTGCTGGATCGGATCGAGCGGGTTGACTACGACGTGTTTGGCCGCACGATCCGCGTGGCTACCTGGCGGAAAGCGCTAATCGGAGTGGCCGCGTTGTTGGGTCGCAGCTAGCGGACGTAGCGATCCGGCTGTTCTCCGAATTCGATCAGGTTCGACTGGGTCGTGAATAGATAGAGTCGCCCGCGATACCACGTGGCGTGGTCGAGTTTGCCCAGTCGTGGACGGCGCTGATCGATGCTGACAAGATCCATCCCGTCGGCAGCCGGCAGGTACTGCTCCGGTCGAGCGGTGAACGTTGCCCGAGCCTTTGCTGACGAGAGCAGGATGACTTGGCCGTTGTGTGTCACACTGAACTTTGGCAGGCCATCGACCAATTTCCTTTGGTCCCGCAAGGCGACAGGGCACTTGCCCCCGAGTCCATCACGGCGAGCGACCGGTTTGGTGACCGGTTTGG
>DLVV01000274.1:0-7548 GCA_003445035.1 Planctomycetaceae bacterium
GCGCCCGACTCTCGACATCGCGACACCAGTTCCTCAGATCGGTCCGGGCCGACGCTGATCAGCAAACCGCCGGACGTCTGAGCGTCAAAGACCATTTCCAGCCCTCCGGAATCCGCCGTCTCTTCGATCCGCATCAACGACTCCATCGCGCTCCGATTGGTCTTACTCGCCCGGGTGTGATTTCCCGCCGCGGCCAGCTCTGCAGCACCGGGCAGCACCGGCAATCGCGTGGTGTCAATCACGACAGTCACGTCGCTCGATTGCGCCATTTCTCCCGCATGCCCCGCCAGGCCGAATCCGGTGATGTCCGTCGATGCCGATGCCCCAACCGCCTTCGCCGCCTCGCAGGCCCCCAGGTTGAGCATCGCCATGCTCGCCGCCGCCGTCTCCAGCACACGCTCCGGACACCGGTTCTTTTTGAAGGCGGTCGTAACAAACCCGGTCCCCAACGGCTTGGTCAGCACAAGCTGATCACCGGGCCTCGCATCGCCATTGGTCATCAATTCGTCAGGCGTCGCCACGCCGGTGACACTCAAGCCGTACTTGATCTCGGTGTCTCGCACAGTGTGACCGCCGGCAATCACTGCTCCGGCGGCCTGCACGCGTTCCGCTCCGCCGGCCATGATCCGGCTGAGAATCTCCAGATCCAACTTATCGTCGGGGAACCCGACGATATTCAGGGCTGTCTTGGGCGTTCCGCCCATCGCGAAAATGTCGCTGAGGCTGTTTGCCGCTGCGATCTGTCCGAACAGGTACGGATCGTCAACAAGCGGCGGAAAGAAATCCAGCGACAACAACATGAGCAGATCGTCACGCAGCCGGTACACGCCGGCGTCACTGAACCCCTCAGTCCCGACCAACAGGTTCGGGTCATCAAATTTTGGCAATCCGCGCACGACCTGCGCGGTCCCCTCCTGGGGCAACTTGCCGGCTCAGCCGGCGCAACTGGCCCAATCCACCAGTCGCTTCTTACGTCCGAACAATGCCATTGGATCTCCGGGATCGTTGGTAGACCTGTTTCCAGCAACCGGCGGATTGTATGCCCGCGGCGGCGACAAGCCAACATGGGTGGAGGTCGGTATGATGCCCGTGCGCCGACTATCAGCCACTTTGCACCTCACGGACCGTTCTCGCCATGCCACTCACCAGCCAGGTCGCCATCGTCACGGGAGCCGGACGGGGCATCGGCCTGGCCTGCATCCGGTCCCTGGCACGCGACGGCGCATCCGTCGTGGTCGCCACGCCTGAAGATGACGAACGATCCGCAGCCGTGGCCGAACTCGAAACCAATGGTCACGCGGTGCTGGCCACTTCGACCGACGTCACCTCTGAAAGCGATCTCGCTGAAATGGTCGCCGCCACTCTCGACCATTTCGGGCGCATCGACATCCTGGTCAACAACGCGGGCATCATCGGCCCAACGGCCCCGGTTCAGGATGTCGAGCGAGACGACTGGGAAGCGGTGATGGATGTCAACGTCACCGGTGTCTACCTGGCCTGCAAGGCCGTTCTTCCACATCTGCTCGAACGAGGTTCCGGACGAATCATCAACATCGCCTCTGTCGCCGGAAAAATTGGCTTCCCTCTCCGCAGCCCCTATGCCGCGTCGAAATGGGCCGTGATCGGCCTGACGAAGACCCTGGCCGTCGAGGTCGGTTCGGCCGGCATCCTGGTCAACGCCGTGTGCCCTGGCCCCATCGACGGCCCACGCATGGATGCCATCATCCAGGCCAAGGCCGACACGATTGGGCAGCCAGCCCAGCAGGTCCGCGACCAGCTCGAACGGGACACGCTCCTGGGCCGCCTGATTCCTGCTGAACACATCGCCGACATGGTCGCCTTCCTGGCATCAGACCGCGCGGCGAGCATCACCGGACAGACACTCGACGTTAACGCTGGCCACCTGGTCTGACACAACACCGGACGACATCACGGAGAGAGAAGATGACCGAGAACGACACCACACTGGAGCAACGTCGGGAACGCGGCCGACAACTGGTTGCCGAGATGCTCGGCGAAGACTCTGCCGAACAGACAATTGCTCATTGGGACGCAATCAGTCCCGAGTTCAGCGGATACGTCACCGAGTTCCTGGCCGGAGAAATCTGGAGCCGTTCGGGCCTGGACCGTCGAACCAAGTCCCTGGTCTCGATCGCTGCCCTGGCGTCGCTGGGACGGACACGCGCCCTGGAGCTCAATCTCCGTTTTGCTCTGAAAAACGGAGCCTCCCGGCAGGACATCGTTGAGACACTTCTTCAGATCGCCCCGTATTCCGGATTTCCCGTGACCTGGGACGCGCTGGCTCGCCTCGACGAGATCGAGCCCAGAACCGCTGCCACGTCCTGAGGGGTGAACGCCTGACTACTCGGCAGCCACCGTCGGCAACCCCATACCCTTCCAGGCGTAGATGCCCCCTGGATAGCGTTTCACGTTCTTGTAGCCCTTGCGCCGGGCCCACAGGGCGGCGTTGTGGCTGCGTCCGCAGGCGGTGAAACCGCAGTAGACCACCACCAGCTTGTCCTTGTCCTCACCCAGCAAGGCCTCGTACTCCTCTTCAGACTTCCCGGCCGTCTCGCCGGAATCCCAGGTTTCCATCGTCCCCTTGGGGAACAGAAACTGGACAGCACCGCTGATGTGCTGCTTCCGAAAACTTGCCTCGTAAGGCATCGCGTCAACCAGCACCATTTCGGGCTTCTTTTCCAGCAGCACTTTCAGTTCCGCCGTCGAGATCACCTCGTACTCTCCCTCGGCCATGTGCCGGGCCAGTTTCACGGCCACTTTCTCGGTCTCCACCTCCTGCTGGAACCGGTTCTGCCCACAACCGCTACCCAGCAAAACCAACACGGCGATTCCGGCCGTCGACGTCAACCTTTTCCACTTCGTCATCAGTCTTCTTCCTCGCCCTTGTTTTCGACTATTCCTTGATCGGACTCGCCGTTCCCGGAACGGAGCGGCTGGCCCCGGGTCGCCCAAGCCAGCCCCGCACACGCCACCAACAGGACCGAGTCGACCACGGCGGCCTGGGTCAGTGTCAGGCTGGTTCGCCCATCACCGGCCCCGAAACAGCCGCACTCGATGTCCAGCCCCAAGATTATTCCGTATCCCAACACGCAAAGGAACACCATCACCAATCCGGCGGCCACTGCAATTGCCCACCGCCGACCGAACCACAACCCGCCACCGACAAGCAATTCGGCCCCAATCACCGACCAGGCCGTCACCGGCAACAGGGGCTCCCAGACAAGGCCAAACTCCCCAACCGTGACGGTGAACATCGCCACATCCGTGATTTTCGACAGCCCGGCCCAAACAAAGACACCCCCCAACACCGCAGCAACAATTCGGGCGGGACAGGAAAACGGCATATGGACTGGGGCGAGACTGGCGGGTGTGCCGCCGCGGGACAGGGGTGGGAGTGGAAAAAAGAGGCCCAGCCACAACCAGTGCGACCGGGCCTCCAAGTTTTTTCCCCGGCCGGGACCTGAAGGTCCGCTCACCGGGTAGGTGGTTTGCCACTAGGACAACCCGCCGGTCAACCTAGGCGTTACCACCTCTCTGGCATATACAGCATAAGTCCACTTGACCACCTCCTTCCTTAAACGGGGTTCCACCCGCTTCCGAACGGACAGCCAGTGCCGATCTCCTCACGGGCCTCTTATCCGGCCACACCGCGTCAGTGTGACACGCTGCGGCCATCCTCCCGATTCCGGACCGACGTGCAAGACCAATCCTCTCCGATTTCCCAATGACCATTGGGCCTGCCCCCGCGGAGTGACAAACGGCATAATGCGTCACATGCCCCGATCGCTAGTGGCCATCGCCGTCCTGTTCCTGGCCAGCCCCGCGGTGGCCGAGGATGGCGCCGACTCCTGGTGGTCCCTCCGCCCACTTTCAGCGACTCCTCCTCCTGTCCACCCCACCCCTTCTCCTCACGCAAACCCGGTCGACGCGTTTGTATCCGCCCGCCTGGGCACCGCCGGGCTGACCGCATCGCCCACCGCCTCGCGGCGAGCTCTCGCACGCCGGCTCAGTTTCGACCTCCTCGGACTCCCTCCGGACCCGTCCACCGTCGACCAGTTTGTCAACGACTCTCGGCCGGGGGCATGGATCCGGCTGGTCGACCGCTTGCTGGCGCATCCCCATTACGGAGAGCGATGGGCTCGCCACTGGCTGGATATTGTTCGATACGGAGAAAGCCAGGGCTTCGAGCGAGACAAGATCCGGCCCGACGCCTGGCGGTATCGGGACTGGGTCGCCGGCGCCTTCAATTCCGACATGCCCTACAACCGATTTGTCTCCTGGCAGCTGGCCGGTGACGTGCTCCACCCCGGTAACCCCCGAGCGGTCATCGCCACCGGCTTCCTGGTTGCCGGATCCTACGACGAGGTCGGGAATTCTCAACAAAGCCAGGCCATGAAGCGGATTGTCCGCCAGGACGAACTGGAAGACATCGTCAGTGTCGTGGGCCAGGCCTTCCTGGGACTCACCATCCATTGTGCTCGCTGTCACGACCACAAGTTCGACCCCATCCCGCAGCGCGAGTATTACCGGATGGCCGCGGCACTGGACGGCGTCCGCCACGGTCTCCGCGACCTCCCCGCCCCCTCCCTTCCGGAGACGTCCCGCCTTCCGGCCTCCAGCCTTCACGCTCGACGCCTTCGCCTCCAACAGCAACTCGCCCTCCTCGAACGTCCCGCCCGACACCACATCCTCAAAAATCGCCGGACCCAACGATCTGGCACCAAGCCGCCCGCGCCATTTGCCCGCTGGGATTTTGACAACGGTGCCCGAGACTCGATTGGGCAATTGCACGGCACGCTACGCGGAGACAGCCGCGTAGACGACGGGCGACTGATCCTGCCCCGTCGCGGTTTCGTCACCACCCCCCCCATACCGCGAACGCTGGGTGCACGCACGCTGGAAGCCTGGGTTCGGTTGGACGACACCCGCCAGCGTGGCGGAGGACTGGTTGCCCTGCAGGCGGTCGACGGACCCGCTCACGACGCGATCGCTTTCGGAGAACTCGAAGCCGGGCGATGGAATCTCGCCAGCGAGAACCGCAACCGAACGGTCAGCTTCGAAGGTCCCGAAGAACGAGGGGCCGACAAGGAATTCGTGCACCTGGCGTTCGTCTTTGCCGCCGACGGCTCGGTCCGAGCTTTTCGCAACGGGCAGGCCTACGGCCGTGCCATCCGGACGCGAGGGCCGATCGTTTTTCCCGCCGGACAGGCACGCCTGGTGATTGGGCTGAGGCACCCCCCCACCCTGAGAGCCCGGCACCTGCGAGGAGAGGTCGACCGCGTCCAGCTTCACCTCAGAGCCCTCACCGCCAGGGAAGTCCTCGCATCGGCCGGCCCGCTTGCCACGGCCGTCTCGGAGCAGGAATTCCAGGCCTCGCTGTCGACGTCCGAACAAAAACGTCGATCCCACCTCAAATTCGAAATCGCTCACCTGGCCCAGTTGGCAACACGATGGAACACCTGGAAATCGTATGCGGTCTCACCACGGCCTCCGGGTGTGACACACGTCCTGGCCCGAGGAGACCCCAAGTCTCCCGGGCTGGCCGTCTCGGCCGGAGGCGTATCGGCTGTCCCCGGTGCACCGGTCGACTTTCGAGTACCGGCTGACGCCCCTGACCCGCCACGCCGCATCGCGTTGGCAAAGTGGATCACCAACCCCCGCAACCCCCTGTTCAGCCGCGTGATCGTCAATCGGGTCTGGCTCCACCATTTTGGGGCCGGACTGGTTGAAACGCCCAGCGACTTCGGGATCAACGGCGGACTCCCTTCCCATCCCCGGCTTCTCGACTGGCTTGCCAACCAACTGGTTGACCACGACTGGAGCCTCAAACACATCCACCGCCTGATCCTGACCTCCACCACCTACCAGCAGGCCTCACGGTTTCGACAGGCCGCGGCGGCACAAGACGCCGGCAACAGGCTGATCTGGCGGCAATTGCCTCGCCGGCTCGAGGCCGAAGCCTTACGGGACAGCCTCCTGGCCATTTCCGGCTCGCTGAACCACGAAATCGGCGGCCCCGGTTTCTACGACTTCACCACGTTCACCAACAATTCTCAGTTCTACGACGTCGGCGACCCGATCGGCACCACCTTCGCGCGGCGGAGCGTCTACCGGACCGTCATCCGATCGGGCCGCAACCGATTCCTTGACGCTTTTGACTGCCCCGACCCCTCGACAAAGACTCCTCGCCGCGCCGTCACCACCACGCCGCTTCAGGCACTGTCCCTGCTCAACAGCAATTTCGTCCTACGGATGGCCGATCGCCTTTCCGCTCGAGTCCGTCGCGAAACCGACAACACTCTGCCGGCCCGTATCCGCCTGGCGTTTCGCCTCTGTTTCGCTCGCCCCCCCACCGCCACAGAAGCCGAAACCTCACTCTCATTTGCCAAGCGGCACGGCCTGCCTGCACTGGCACGTGTGCTGTTCAATTCGAACGAGTTTCTCTATGTCGATTGACCCCGGGTCGCAGCCCTCCATCTCGCGACGACATTTCCTGGACTTCGCCCAAGCCGGCATCAGCGGCACGGCGCTCATGTCGTTGCTGGCCGATGATCGTCCGGCCACCGGTTCCGGCACTTCACCGCACACCGCCCCCCGTGCCCGCCGAGTGATCCACGTCGTCGCCACCGGCGGCTTCAGCCAGGTTGACAGCTTCGACTACAAGCCCCAACTCGCACGTCTTCATGGCACCCCGCTCAAAAGCGACGAAAAGCCCGACGTGTTTTTCGGACAGGTCGGACTGCTTCGCCAAAGTGACTGGCCGTTTCGCCAACGCGGTGACGGAGGATTGTGGATCTCGGAGTTGTTCCCCCATCTGGCCGGTGTCGCCGACGAACTGACCGTCATCAAATCGATGGTCGCCGAGACCTCCAACCACACCCCGGCGACTTTTCAGGAAAACACTGGCTTTCGACTCAACGGTTTTCCCGTCCTGGGATCCTGGCTCTCCTACGGCCTGGGCAGTGCGTCCCGGAACCTTCCGACCCACGTGGTGATCCCCGATCCCCGTGGTTTGCCGGCCGGGGGATCAATCAACTGGACCAACGGCTTCCTTCCGTCAGAACATCAAGGTGTTCCGCTGCGAGCTCGAGGAACACCGCTGGACGACCTGTTTCCCACTCGCCCGATCTCGCCGACAACAGAACGCGACAGCCGACAACTCCTGGCACTCTTGAACCGGCAGCATCTTGAACAGCGAGGCGGCGATGACGCATTGCTTGGGCGGATCCGCAGCTACCAGTTGGCGGCCCGTATGCAACTGGCCGTTCCCGAGGTCACAGCTCTCGATTCCGAGACTCGAGCCACTCAACAACTCTACGGTCTTGGCCGCGAACCCACCGCTGACTTCGGTCGCGGCTGTCTGCTGGCACGACGACTTCTCCAGCAGGGTGTCCGCTTCGTACAACTTTTCAGTGGCGGCGCTTTCGGTCGTCCCCGACACAACTGGGACGGACACGAGGACATGGTCAAAAACCACGGCCGCGAGGCGGCTCGCGTTGACCAGCCCCTGGCCGCCTTGTTGACCGA
>DLVV01000274.1:7950-9681 GCA_003445035.1 Planctomycetaceae bacterium
CTGGGCACCGGACGAGACCACAACCAGTACGGCTTCAGCGTCTGGATGGCTGGAGGCGGCCTGAAGGGTGGCAGCAGTTACGGCTCAACCGATGTCTACGGCTGGAAGGCGGCCGAGAACATCACCACCTGGCACGATTTCCACGCCACGATTCTCCACTTGCTGGGGATCGATCACGAAGAACTCACCTTCTACCACAATGGTATCGAACGCCGCTTGACCAACGTACACGGGGAGGTCATCGACGCCATCCTCTCCTGAACCGACAGTGTGCTACACTTGCCGGCCTCCCCGCCCTCCCATACCCCTCCCCGGCCTCATCCCTCGCTCATGACACCGAAACTTGCAGCACACCCCGCCTCGGCCGCATTTCTGGCCCGCCGGGAATTCCTGACCACCGCGGCCAGCGGGCTGGGAGCTATCGGCCTGGGTGCCACTCTGGACGACGACGGCGTTTTCGCCGCGGGCGCGTCGTCCGACACCACCTCGCGAACACACTTCGCACCCCGTGCAAAAAGCTGCATCTTCATCTTCATGGCCGGCGCCCCCAGCCATGTCGACCTTTTTGATCCCAAGCCGACGCTGGCCAAGCAGGACGGGCAACCGATGCCCGAGTCCCTGCTCAAGGAGGTCCGTTTCGCGTTCATCAAGAAGGAATCCGCCAGGCTGCTGGGACCAAGCTTTCGCTTCCGCCAACACGGCCAGTGCGGCATGGAACTCTCGGAACTGCTCCCCCACCTCGGCGGAATCGCCGACGACCTGCTGCTGGTTCGCAGCCTGCGTTCCACCCAGTTCAACCACCACCCCGGCCAACTGTTGATGCAGTGTGGCCGGAGCGAATTCGGGCTGCCGTCGATGGGCGCGTGGCTGAATTACGGGCTCGGAACAGCATCACGCAACCTTCCCGGATACGTCGTGCTCTCCAGTGGAGTGGGCTCCAGCGGCGGCGCCACACTCTGGCAAAGCGGATTTCTGCCAACCAGCTACGCCGGCGTTCCCTTCCGGAACCAGGGCGAGCCTGTGCTCAACCTCAAGAACCCGTCCGGACTTCCCGCCACGCTGCAGAAGAAGGGCATCGACCTGCTCAGCCGGATCAATGCGTCCCGCTATTCAGAGATTCGCGACCCGGAGATCTCCAGCCGGATCGCCAGCTACGAGTTGGCCTACCGGATGCAGATGGCCACACCCGACCTGATCAACCTGGGCAGCGAACCCAAACACATCCAGGACCTCTACGGGATCAACCGCCCCGAGCCCAAGGGCCTGACCAGTCGTGGCAAGTCCGGCGACACATACAAGAATTTCGCCCGCAACTGCCTGCTGGCGCGGCGAATGGTCGAGCGGGGTGTCCGCTTCGTCAACATTGTCTACGCCAGTTGGGATCACCACTCCAACCTCGCCAAAGAACTCCCGTACAACGCCGGGTGCGTCGACCAACCCATCGCCGCGCTGATCTCCGATCTCAAGCAACGCGGACTCCTCGACAGCACGATTGTCGCATGGGGCAGCGAATTTGGCCGCACGCCGCTGGCTGACAATGGTGGAGGAAAGAGCACCGGCCGTGACCATCACCCATTTGCCTTCAGCATGCTCATGTCAGGTGGAGGTTTTCGGGGTGGTCACGTCCACGGCAAAACCGACGAACTTGGCTGGGGAGTTGTCGAGAAGCCGGTCGAGGTCAACGACCTGCAAGCCACGCTCCTGCACCAGTTCGGACTCGACCACCTCAAG
>DLVV01000274.1:10078-14945 GCA_003445035.1 Planctomycetaceae bacterium
GAATGGCTGGGATGAACATGGCCAAGTCGACGCCGATCACCTCCAAAGACCTCTCGCATTTCGACGAGCATGGTTATGTGGTCATCGACGGCCTGCTGGATGTCGAAACCGACTATGGCCCGGTCGTGGCGGAATACGAGACGGTGCTGGAGAGCCTGGTCGATCGCTGGGAAGCCGCCGGCCACCTGTCCAATCGTCACCAGGCCCTGCCGTTCACCCAGCGGCTACTCGCAACCGTCACCGAAGCGAGACAGCCCTACGACCAGGCCATGGACATCTCCCTTCCCCAGGCCGGCATTCAACCCGACACCCCGATGCATCTCGGCCCGGCCGTATTCCGGCTGCTGCACAGCCCCGCACTCCTGGATGTCGTCGAACAATTCATCGGCCCTGAGATCTTTTCGAGCCCCGTCCAGCACACGCGGATCAAGTTGCCCGAATCGCAGTTGCCGATTGAAGCTCGCACCGGATTGACCGCCCGCATCGACTGGCACCAGGACCAGGGCGTGATCACCAATGACGCCGACGACTGTGACATCCTGACCGTCTGGTTCCCGATCACCGAAGCTGATCTCGAAAACGGCTGCCTGGCCGTTGTCCCGGGCAGTCACAAACGTAACCTCGTGACTCACTGCAAAAGCACGGACCCATTGACGCTCGGACAGGTCTCGATCCCCGAAACACTGGTCGAGCCCCACCAGTCCCCTTTGCCGATGAGTCCCGGCGACGTGCTATTCATGCATCGCCGCACACAGCATTCCGGCTTGCCCAACCGCAGCAACCGGGTCCGCTGGAGCTTCGACTTGCGGTACCAGCCGATTGGACAGCCAACCGGCCGCGAGTGGTTCCCGGGGTTTGTCGCCCGTAGCCGCGCCAACCCGAAATCGGTCCAGGACGACCACCAGGTGTGGTCCGATTCCTGGCAAGCCGCCCGTCAGCGACTGGCCTCCGGCGACGATGTGCGATTCAACCGCTGGACCGGCGACAGTCCCTACTGCGCCTGACCGGAGGTGTCACAGATGCCAGAAACGGCACTTTGTGGCCCTCCCTCTACGGGTCGCGTCGATTCGCCGTCGCGGCCACAGCCAACCAGACCAGGATCGCCACAGCCGACACGACCGAGACCACATGCAAAACACTAACAAGCCAGACGGGAATCACTCCATTTCCTCCTCGGCATCGGTCGGCGCGGCTGCGATCATCGCCGGCCTCAGCCAACGCCCGGTTGACGGCTCCTTGTACAGCGGGCAGGCCAGCAGATAAACAGCCACCGCTACACCAAACCCGAACAGGGCGGGACTGACGTCGCCGGGCGACTCCAAGACAAATCTCCAAAGAATCGTCCCGGCGGTCCCTCCGATCATCGACCACACCACCGGCCGGCTCCGGGACGGCCGGTAGCCGAAGGCTCCGACCAAAAACGGCAACACCATCGACGGCGCCCAAAAATCGTAGACAAACTCGAGAATGTCAGCGATGTTGCTCCACACCAGCGCGCACACCGCCGACAAGACGCCCGCCAGCACTGTCGTCCACTTCGCGACACGCAACAGTCTCGCATCTTCGGCTTCCGGATTGATGTGCACCCGATAGACATCCTCCATCACGCTGGTGGCCAGGCACGACAGGCAACTGTCAGCCGAGGACATCACCGCCGCAATCACTGCGGCGATCATCACTCCAGCAAGCCACGGTGGAAAGGTGGTTCGCATCAATTGAGGAAACGCCACCTCCGCGGCCCCGGCACGTGCCGACTGCTCATCGCCTGGCGTCCAGGCGATTCCGCCACCTTCACCGGCCGCTGCCCGACGTTTTGTCTCGATGTCCTCCCGAATTGACTGGTACTTGCTGGAGACCGCGGCCTGCACCTCGGGTTCGACGCGTGCCGCCATGCCCAGTGTGAACGTCGCCACCGGCAGGAACAGCAACAGGAACAGCCCACCACCGGCCACTCCACGGCGGGCATCGGCTTCATCTTTGGCGATGAAACACCTCACGGCGTACGGGGGAACCAGCGTCTCTCCCAGCAGAAAGGCACAAAAGAGGGTGGTCACTCGAACCCACGACCAGTCCGCCACCACGTCAAAGCTGCCCAGGCCCACCTCCGACCTCGCTGCCAACTCCGCCCACCCACCATTCTTCCAGACCAACCAGGCCGACGCTCCACCGATCCCGGCCACCAGCACAACGAACTGGAGCACGTCGGTCTTGACCACCGCTCGAATGCCCCCGACGGTCGAATACAACACCACCACCGCGGCACCCAGCAGGACCGCCCAGTGGCTGTCGAATCCCAGGACCAATTCGGTCACCTTGCCCATCGCCGCCATTTGTGCAACCAGGGCCCCGACCAGAAATACCGCACCACTGACCACCGCAATCCGACGGGCCAATTCGCCGTAATGACGATCGATGTATTGTGCGACCGTGACCAACCCCATTCCGCGTAAACGAGGGGCAAGGAACAGCCCGGTAAAAATCAACTGCAGGTGCCACGCGCACGTCACCACCGCAGCCGCGATCCCGATTGTGTAGCACTTCCCGACGAACCCGACCGACGCGCCGCCACCAACCATCGTCGCCGCCGTCGTCGCCAACACGACGATCCACGGCATCTGCCGTCCGGCCACCGTGTAGTCATCGACCGTGTGAATCTCGCGGGCACTCCGTAATCCAATCCACAGCAGTCCGCCCAGGTAGACGGCCAGAGTGGACAGTTCCCAGACCCGTCCTTCCGAAGTCGTTTCCGCCAGCAGGGCTTCAAACAAACCGTTTTCTCCTTCTACCCACCCAGCCAAACAACAGCCGGGTTTGACCAACTATTCCGATCAAATGCCGCAGAACGGACCCTTCGGATCATTCGAACAAAGAAGAGGAACATTCGCGCACGCGATCGCGTCGATTATACTGCCGACGGGGCTTCATTGAAGAGTGTCTGACGCGGTTCGCACAGGACGACAAGTCGCATGGCAACTACCAGCCGAGGCGGACAGGCCCAGTACGTCGAGTTCGACGAATTCGTCGACTCGAAACTCGTGCGAACCCGAGAGGCGATTCGGTCCACCGACATCATGATGGCCCTGGTGGCAGCAACCGCCGCGGTGCTCTCCTACCTCCTGCTGTTCGTCGTCGCAGATCACTGGTTGGGGATGGACTTCATTCCCGCCATCGCCCGCAGCGGCATCGGACTCACGATCGTCGTCGGTTCGGCAGCCTGGGCCGCCTGGCGAATCGGGCTGCCCCATCGGCGACGGATCAACCGCTTGTTCGTGGCCCGAGAAATCGAAACCCACGAATCGACACTCGAAGGCAATCTGCTGAACCTGGTCGACCTCCAGCAGGCCGACCGGCAAATCGACCGACCGGTCATGCAGTCGATAGAAAAACGAGCCGCCGTCGGGCTTTCGCAAACCGATGTCGACGGCACCGTTGACCGGCGACCATTGATGAAATCCGCCTACACCCTGCTCGGCCTGGTCGTCACCGCGTGCCTCTACACCCTGCTGACGTTTTCACTCGGACTCAAGCCCATCGGCCCTTCGCTGTTGCGGGCATTCGGAGCCACCGTGACCGCGCCGACTCGCATCCAGTTCGCATCGGTCGAGATCCAGATGGCCGACGGCGACACATTCGTCGCTGCCGACACGTCCCCGCAGGTTCCGGCCCGTTTTCAGCCTCGTATCAGGGCCACGCTAAACAAGGCGCTCGAAGAGCACGAACATGTCACGCTCTACTACTCGACCGCCGACCAACGGTTTGTGGACGAGCCCCTGGAGATGCGGCCGGTCGACGGGTCGCAGTTGCGAGTCTTCCCCGAGTACCTGTTGACACTCATCGGCGAAAACGACCGAGGCTTGCTCCAGGACATTCGCTTCCGACTAGAAGCCGGTGACGCCGTCACCGACACCTTCACCATCCATGTGTCGACAGCCCCGTCGGCCACAGTCGACACGGTGGACTACAAGTTCCCCGGTTACATGCAATTGGCATCCGAGTCTCGCGACGGTGGAAACATCGACAGTTGGGAAGGCACCAGCGTCACGGTCCACGCCACCGCCTCTCGACCCGTCCGCTCGGCACGACTGGTCTTCTCTGATACCGAGGACACTTCGCAACGTGCCGAGGAGTACCCGATGCAGGTCAAGGACGGCACCCAGTTGACCGTCCAGTGGACGCTGTCATTTCGGCGTGACGACCGGGAGGACTACCCCAGGTACTACCGCATCGTTTGCCGGGACGAACAGGGGGCAACCGACCTGCATCCCACACTGCACGCGATCGCCATCCGCCCGGACCTCCCGCCACAAGTGGAACTGCTGGATCCGCGAGCCGACCTGGAATTGCCCGCCAATGCCGTGGTCCCTTTGTTGATCAAGGCACGCGATCCCGATTTCCAACTCACGCACCTTACGCTGCGTGTCGAGCAGGACGGCCAACAACTGGTCGAACACAACCGCGAACTCTTTTCCGGCGAACAACCGGTCTTCGGCCCGACCTCCGTCGACTTCCCGCTGGAACCGCTCGGATTGCAACCCGGCCAAACGATCAGCTACTGGATCGAAGCTCGCGACAATAAGATGCCGCTGGGCAACCGCGCCAACACGGCACCGAAACTCAACATCCGCATCACTGAACCCGTCACCCCCGAGCAGGCCCGGAAACAGCGAGACCAACTCCGCCAGAAACAGCAGGAGACGATTCGGGAGGAACAGGAGAAACAGGAACAACAGGACGACACGCCCCAGGACTCTTCGCCACAAGACGGAGACCCGACGAACCCAGACGACAAGACCGACGACAACCCAGGCAACCAAAACGACAAGCCTGGCCAGGACGGCAAGCCACAGGACGGCGACACGCCAGCCAA
>DLVV01000272.1 GCA_003445035.1 Planctomycetaceae bacterium
CCCGTACCGACCCGGTGCCCACGGCCAGCAGCAAACCGGCCATGCCGACCAGTCCGCCGCCGAGAATCGCCATCCAGAGGACCTGCCAGAACGTGTCGTTCATGACGACTGCTCCCGGCCGGGCTGTTGGCGATCCGGCACCAGCAACGACACCGGGATGAACACGAGAGTGGGAGTGATCATTGTCACCAGCATCATCATTGCGGGAAAGACCTGGAATCCCGTCGGATCGGGAAACAGATAGCGGTTGATGACCTCGATGACCTGGGACAGTCCGCACACCCCGATCAGGCCGCAGACCAATGCCGCCAGGGCTCCGGTCGAACTGGCCCGTTTCCAGTACAACCCTCCGACAATGACCGGCAACGCACCCGAGAGGTAAACCGTTCCGGTGATCGCCAGGTAATCCCACAACTCCTGTCCCACCTCGTACCACAATCCCCAGAACAGCAGAAAGGCACCGATCACCACGATACTGACCCGCGTCACCAGCACACGTCCTCGATCACTGAGCCCGCCGCACAACGGGGCGACGATGTCCTGGGCGACCACGCCGCTCCAACACAACAGGTAGCTGTCATGGGTCGACATGAACGCCGCCAGCATCGCAGCGGTGACGATGCCCAGCAGCCCGGTGGGAATGATCTTGGCCAGGTACAGGGGCATCGCCGAAAGTGTCGAGAGCTTTTCCAATTCGATCTGATCCTGGAAATCGCTGCCGAGATCAGCATGGAGCGAGAAGAAGGCGAATGCCCCGATGCCCCAGAGCGCCGGCAGAGTCCGTCGAGCCAGGAACGGAATCGTGCTGAAGAGATACAACCGGCGGGCCACCGTCGGCGACTTGACCGCCAGTGTTCGTGACACCGTGGCTGGCCACAACATCACCGCAATCGAAAGGGTCACCCACTGGGCCGTCAGCATCCACGGGCCGACCCCATCGCCGGCGGCTTCCGTAACCGGATTGTCGTTCAACAACGGGTCGATGTAGGTGGTGCCACTGAGTTCCCACAGACCCTCGATCCCTCCCAGTTCACTCAGTACGAAGCCACTGACCACCAGTGAACCGACTCCCAGAACCAGGAACTGGACCAGGTCGGTGATCACCACCGAAACCATCCCTCCCAGCACTGTGTAGAACAGGACCAGCAACAACAGGCCCGTCATGATCAATTTCAGTGCCATGGGGTCCTCGAGGCCGGTCACGCCGACCAGGAACAGTGACCCGGCCTTCAGAAAGACACCCATGTTGAGCACGCCGGCCAGCACCATCATCACCGCCCCCACCACGCGGACCGTCTGTGTGTAGCGACGCTCGTAGTACTCCGGAACCGTCAACACCGCCTCCTGACGCAGCCGGTAGACAACCAGCCCGGTCAGGCCGATCACCGCCAGTCCCAGAACCTCGATCACGGCCAGGTACAGCGACGCAAACTGCTTGGTGTAGCCAAGTTGGGCGACGTACATCACCGTCACCAGTCCCAGTTCGGTACCGGTCATCGTTGCCAGCGCCAAGCGGATCCTCAGCGTGCGGCCGGCAACCAGGTAGTCGGAGAGCCCACCCACGTACCGATTGGCCCACAGCCCAATCAGGATCGACCCGCCCAGATAGACGGCAACAATCGCCCAGTCGATCGAGGTAAAATTGGTCTCAAACAGTTCCATGACCACTCACCAGCCCCAAAATGCAGCGGTTGCATTCGGAACAAAGTCGTCCTACGATTGGGTTTCAGAGTTGCGGTGAGAGTCCCGCCGACGAGCCTCAGACTGACTTTACCGCGCCGACCCGGGGAGATGCCACGGTGACGATCGATAAGAGCCTTCGCCGCAAGGGCCGCCTGGAGCGCGCCCGCAACGTGCTGAAAAGAAGCGAGCGTATCGAAAAACTCGAATTCGAGGATCGCTGGGAAGACGGCCGGAGCCCGTTTGGACTCCCCAAGGTGCGTGTCATCAAGAGCGCGATCGGCCGTAAGAAGAAGAAGAAGAAGGAAGAGGAAGAGGGGGAACTGGGCGAAGAGGGCATGGACGTGGAAGAGGAGTCCGAATAGTCCGTCACGGATCGATCCGCTCGTTCTCACAAATTCCTCCACCCCGCCGATGGACATCCGCTCTACGCTACAGTCGCTGGCGGGCACTTTCCCTCGACGAGGGATGCGGAAGGTGGGGCGGCAGTTTCTGGCCGCCACGGCCGACTGCAGAACTGCCCAGCAGGCCGTTCTGCGTGACCTGCTGAAACTCAATGGCACCAGTGACTTCGGTCGCGAGCACGGGCTCGACCGTGCAACGAACACCGAGGAGTTCCGTCGCTGTGTCAAGGTAACCGACTACGAGTACTATCGGCCCTGGATCGAGAAGCTCAAGACGGGCCACCAGGCCGCGATGCTCGGACCGGACAACCCGCTGTTGATGTTCACGCTCAGCAGCGGCACCACCGCCGACACCAAGTTCATCCCGGTCAGCCGCCGATTCCTTGACGACTACCGCCGTGGCTGGAAAACGTGGGCCATCTTCGCCTACGACGACCACTTCGTCGCCACCGGCCAGAAGATCGTCCAGTTCGTCAGCCACCACGAGCAGTTTCATTCCGAAGGCGGCACACCGTGCGGGAATATCAGCGGACTGGCCGCAAGGATGCAGTCCCCTTTCGTCCTCCGCTTCATGTACACCATCCCCTTCGAGGTGGCCCGGATCGATAATCCCGAGGCCAAGTACTACGCTGCGATGCGGTCCGCGGTCGCCGACGGACGAGTCGGCACGGTGACCACGGCCAACCCCAGCACGCTGTTGCACGTGGCCCGCTTCGCCGACAAGCACCGGGAAACACTGATTCGCGACATCTCCGACGGAACACTCAGCAGCGAGTTCGAAATCGCGGGGGACATCCGCACCGAACTGACGCGTCAACTCAAGCCGCAACGTCGTCGGGCCGCCGAACTGGAACGGATCGTCGAGCGGACAGGACACCTTTACCCGAAGGACTACTGGAACAGGATGCAGTTCCTGGCCGTGTGGACCGGCGGGAGCTGTGCCGCGTACTTCGACGCCGTCCACGAATGCTTCGGAGACTTGCCGACCCGCGATCACGGCCTTCACGCCAGTGAGGGACGGATGACCATCCCGCTCGAGGACAACTGTTGCGACGGCGTGCTGGATGTCACGTCGAACTTTTTCGAGTTCATTCCGGCCGACGAGTACGGCACCCCGGACCCCACCGTGCTCGAAGCTCACCAGTTGGACATCGACACCGACTACTACATCCTGCTGACAACCGGCTCCGGACTCTATCGCTACGACATCTGCGACGTGGTTCGCTGCACCGGCTTCTGTGGGACGACACCGTTGCTGAGATTCCTGCACAAGGGCGCCCATATCGCCAACATCACCGGCGAGAAGATCTCCGAATCCCAGGTTGTCGAATCGGTCCGACTCGGTGCCGATGACCTGGAAATTGAACTCGACCAATTCACCGCGATGCCCGTCTGGGGCGAACCACCCGGTTACCACCTGGTGATCGAGGAAACCGACGCGTCCACCTCATCGACATGGGACCAGTTGGCCGATCGGGTTGACCGGAGCCTGCAGGAACTGAACATGGAGTACCGCGAGAAACGGAGCACGGGACGACTGGCACCGCTGCAATTGACTCACATTCCCACAGGCAGCTGGTCCCGGTTCGCCTCGAAACGGCGTCAGAAATCCGGCGGCAGTCTCGAACAGTACAAGCACCCCTGCCTGATCCCGGACCTCGAATCCAGCAACGCGTTCCTCCGCGACTTCGCACCCGGTTCAGGAATCACCGGACAGGCGACCTAGCCGAACAACCCACTGACCGATTCGTTGCGGTGAATTCTTCGGATCGCCTCGCCCAGCAGCGGCGCCACCGAGACCACGGTCATGTCCGGCAACTGTTTCTCGCCGGCCAGCGGCAGGCTGTTGGTGAATACGCACTGCTTGATACCCGCCTCGCGAAGCCTGGTCGGAGCCGGACCACAAAGCACCGCGTGGGTGGCACTGACGTAGATCTCACGGGCACCGTGTTCCTGGGCGACTTCGACAGCTCCCACGATCGACCCCCCCGTGCTGATCATGTCGTCAAAGATCATCACAGTGCGGCCGGCGAGCGGCCCTCCGATCAGGTTCGCCTGCGTGGTCTCAGTCGCACTGCTGCGACGCTTGTCGACGATCGCCAGGGACCCGCCCAGTTCACGAACGTGCGAGAGACTCCGTTTGATGCTCCCCTCGTCCGGACTCAGAACCACGATTTCCTCAGACGGCAGGCCCAGCGACTGGAAGTACTCGTCGAGAATCGGGGCGGCATAGAGATGGTCAACGGGGACATCGAAGAACCCCTGGATCTGCGCAGCGTGCAGATCCATCGTCAGCACGCGATCCGCTCCGGCCTTCACGATCAGATTGGCAACCAGCTTGGCGGTGATCGGAACCCGACCTGCGTCCTTGCGGTCCTGCCGTGCGTAGCCAAAGTAGGGAATCACCGCAGTGATCCTCGCGGCGCTGGCCCGTCGGCAAGCGTCGATCAGAATCAACAACTCCATCAGGTTGTCGTTTGACGGCGGTCCGGTCGGCTGGACCAGGAACACGTCACGGCCGCGGATGTTGTGATCCAGCTGAACACTGATCTCGCCGTCGGGGAAATCGGCCACCTCGACCGCCCCCAGTGGCAAACCCAGGTGTTCGGAGATCTCCTGCGCCAACGCGGGATGGCCGCGACCGCTGATCAACGTCAGATGATCGTACATGCCCCCCCTTCGCAAACCGATTCCGGCACCGCGGTCACCGCGGCCCAGGATCCCCGCCGCGCACCATTTCTGCCCGACCCACTCACGATTGTCAAGCGCCCGACAGTGATGCCTCGACCTCGGCCAGTTGTTCGGGAGTGTTCACTCCCATCGCTTCACTGATGTCCAGCGAACACGAGGCGATCACGCGACATCCGTCGGAAAGCAGGATCTCGGCACAATCGGTCAGGTAAAACTGCCCCTGCCGATTGTTCGTCTCGACCCGGGACAGCGCATCCCACAAGCGGAGACCATCGAACGCGTACAGGCCCGTGTTGATCTCTTCGATCGCCGCCTCCTCAGGCGTCGCGTCGACCTCCTCGACGATTCGGACGAACTCACCACTCTCGTCGCGGATGATCCGTCCCAGTCCCACGTTCGCTTCGGTCCGGGCCGTCCCCACCACACAGGCGGCCGACTCCTGTCGCTGAGCGTCCAGAAGTGCTCCGATCGATTCGCCACGAATCAACGGCATGTCTCCGTTGAGCACCACGACCGGGCCATCATGATCGGCCAGGCCGTCTCGGCACATGGAAACCGCGTGGCCGGTCCCCAACTGTTCTGTCTGAAGCGCGAACGACACGTCGGCTTGGTCCGAGAGCGCCGCCCGAACCTCATCGGCCCTGTGACCCACAACCACCACCAGTCGCTCGACCCCTGCGGCCCGCGCGGCATCAAGCACCCAGTCGACCAGGCGACGTCCCCCCGCGGTGTGCAACACCTTGGGCAGGTCCGACTGCATTCGTCGACCCTCGCCAGCAGCCAGCACAATCGCGACCGGCGAACTCACCCGTATCTCCTGCCTGGAAACAGCTTCTCCCGACGCCTCGCGTCCGGCTCAGAAGCTGATGCCGGCTCGACCAATGAATCCGTCGGCGATGTCGAACCCCGGAGTTGATCCGCCGAAACGGGCTTCACGACCAAAGATCCAGCCAGCCTCGATGAAACTCGAGTACTGCAACGCCTCGGATCGGAATCCCATCATCAGGCGGTAGTCCTCGAACTCGACCTGATCGCGGACTGCCGCACCGGAATGGGTCCGCTGGACCGTCATGTCGTAGGATTCGACGTGGTACTCGGCCTTGGTGTAC
>DLVV01000409.1:0-1642 GCA_003445035.1 Planctomycetaceae bacterium
CCCTTCAGATCGCCAGTCGCGATCTGGCCAACGGCAGCCAGCTTGCCGGTCCTCAGGTCGAGGCGATCGAGTCGCCCGGTGCCAGCCAGCAACACCAACTGGTCCTCACCGATCATGCCCAGTCGTGAGCCGGCGTCGAGCTTGTGTTGCCACAGAGTCTTGCCGCTGACCACGTCGTCCTGCTGCACCGACAGGTGGTCCCACTTCAATCCGAACACGTTGAAGCTGCCGCCATTGCGAATCCAGGTGATCGTGGTCCCCTCCAGTCGCAGGACCCCCTGCAGCTTTCGAGCCAGTCCGGCAACCTCCAGGGGATGCCCGTCGCGGGCCCGCAGTGCCACCGGTGGTCGCGAGGTGTAGGCCCCCCTCAACAGCGGCAACGTGCCCAGTGCGATCGGTCTCCCGGCTGGCGGCTTCCTGGGCGTCACCGGCCCACCGCCCAGGTAGACGATCTTGTCGCTGCCCATCACAGGAATCCCCGAAGCGACCCGGTCACGTTGCCAGAGCACTTCGCCGGTCCGCGGCTCAAGGGAAGTCAGTCGGCGGCGTCCGGAAACGCAAATGATCTCGCGGTTGACGACTCGCAACGGTCCCCGCCGAGCGTTCCTGACCACGAGATTCAACTGCGTCGCGGCGTTCTCAACCGGCACCAATGCCGGCGGACGCGGTCGTATTGACATCGACCTGGCCAATCCGGCATCGACCGAGTGCGACCAGAGCAGTTCCCGGGTGGTCGGCGACAGCGCCTGCACGACCCCACGATGAAAAACGACCACCTGGTGTCCGACAGCCCGGGCCGGCAGATACATCGAGGTGCCGCTCCGTCCCGACTGGGGCAACGGCACCGACCAGGACACCCCGCCATCCGCGGCACGTTCGACGATCAACCTTTGTCGACTGCTGTCGTAGACGGTGCGATGCGAGTCGAACCACGGAAGTCGCTGCCGATTGAGTTCCAGGTCCTGGCGTCGCACGGACCGTGAAGACCCGGCCGCCCGCACGATCTCGACCTCCTTCGGCCAAACCGCTCGACGAACCGGCCCCCCCAGCCCGCGTTTGCTGCGAAAATCGGCCAGGGCCTTGCGGGCCCGCGTCCCGACGGTCGGATCCGTATCTTCGGCCAGCCGCAACCAGGTCACCTCCGCCTCGCCCACCCGCCCGTTCCTCGCGGCGACCGTGGCCAGGTGAAAGCGGACGGCTCGCGAGGTCGGATGGAAGGCGAACACTTCGGCAAACGCCCTTTGCTGAAGCCGTTCCTCGCCGATCACCGCGGACGCGTCGTCTGCAAGTTGCTTGTCCAGACGGGCCCGCAAATCTTTGGGCAGCTTCGGCCACAGGTCGGCCAGTTGCCCGCCGACCCATCGGTCCAGGCGGACGCGGACCGGATCCTGGACACCCTGGGTGATCCGGTGCGTGCCAAACCGGCGGGCCAGTTCGCGGAAGCCGGCGACCGCCACCTCCCACTCCTGCCGTGCCACGGCCCGCTCGACCCTCAGCCTCTGGACCATCTGCTGCCGGTCGATCGAATCGGCCAGCACCGCCAGTTGCTCGATCCGCTTGTCGACCCGGTCCTCATCGACAGCCAGTTCCACTCTCACCGCTCCCGCCAGCGCCGTTCTCAGGGAATCGCGGAACCGGGAAA
>DLVV01000409.1:2064-7818 GCA_003445035.1 Planctomycetaceae bacterium
CATCGGCAGGATCTTTCTCCAGTGCGGCCTCGATCCGCACCACAAGCGCCTCCCGCTGTTCGAATGCGGTCAGTCCCTCCGGACCCAGTGCCAACACCAACCCCCGGGACATCACCAGGTTTCCCAGCACCGGCCCCCCTTCCGACGACTCCGGCAAATAGGTCCGGCTAGCCACTTTGCCGTCGGAGAGGGCCAGCGTGCAGATCTGGCCTGACGAAAGAGGCAAGTGAAAGTGGTCATCGGTGGCCACACCACGACCGCACGGGCGGCCCACCGATGGTTGCAGTTTGTGAGTCCAGGTGGCTTTTCCGTCGGCGATGTCGAAGGCCGCGACCGAGTCCGCTCCGACCAGCACCAGCCGGTCAGCAAAGCCTCCGGCCACATAAAGGAAGGATTCCTTCTTTTTCTTCCAGAGCAACCGTCCGGTGTAGAGATCCAGGCAGTTCAGCACAGGTTCGGCGTGCGGGGTGAACACGACCCGGTCACCGCAGATCACCGGCGGTGCAGCGGCCCACCCCGAGGCCATCCGGGCTCCGGGAGTGTACCCCCCGGGAACTCCCACCCTCATCATGCCAGGCCCTCCCGATTGGGACTCCGGCTGTGGGCGGGCGTAGCGATGGGCCCAGAGAATTCTCCGGCTCGAGCATTCGACACCAACCAGCCATCCGACCGTCGTCGGACAGACGGCGACCCCGTCAGAGACGGCCACATGGGACGAGGCCCAACGACGGTTGGGATCTCTCAGTGCCGGACCATCGACATAGGCAATCCTCCGGGACCAGACGGGTTGTCCCGTGGCCGCTTCGAGCACGTGCAGCCTGACCTCGTTGTCCTGTTCGCCGACGACGTACAACTTGCCATCCTGTGGAGCCGGGGCCCCCAGAAAGCGGGTTCCCGCCAACGGCAGGTCGAAGGGCTCATCCATCTTGGCTCCGCCCACCTCCCAGCTGGGCCGGCCACTGACCAGGTCGAAAGCGGCCAGCGTGTTCCACTGACCGGGTTGCCTGGCACCGTTTCCGCCGAAGGGATTGAATCCACCGAATCGCATCGACGGCGGAGGATTCCGCAACAGCATCCCCTCCTGGACCAGGAACACCTGTCGACCGTCGCTCGAGGGAATGCCGTGGAGGGAGTGCTGAAACAGCAGGCCGGTCAGCGGGTGGTTCATCGCGGCCCCGTTGACGGGTCCAAAACGGACGTTGCCGACCCTGCCGCCGGCCATCACGGCCACCTGCGGAACGAACCCGCCCCCGATCACGCCGTTTCTCGACACGATCCCCCGGCGACCCACCATCAGGCTCTCCACGGCCACGTCCGGACGGGTTTCCCACAGCACCTGGCCGTTGTCGATGTCAATCACCTCGATCCCCCGGAGCGTGCGGAAGATCGCCTTGTTGCCGACCACCAGCGGAACGAACGCCGGGATCATCGATTGTCCGAGATCCCCGAGGTCTTCGACCAGTTCACGAACCACCGCGGCGACCGCATGGCGATGGGTCATGCGGCGGTGCCACCGCGAGAGCAACAGCGGAGATCCGCCGTCGGCACGACCCCGTCGGCCGGGACTGCCAAAGAAAACCGGCCAGTCCCGCAACACCGGCTCGGGAAGTATCGCCGGCCGCGCCGGACCCAGCCACTGGTCACGGCCCACTTCGCGACCACCCGGCAAAGTCAGACGACCAGCGTTGGACAGGCCAGCCAGCATGGCCTTGACCCGTTCGGGTTGTCCCACGCGATGGAAGACCCATGCGGCTTTCAATCGCCACGGGGTCGCCGATGCCACCGGATCGCTCGCCTCCAGCAAACGGTCCAACCAGAATGCCGCCAGGCCCAGGCGACCACGGTCAACGTGGCGAGACGCAAGACGATTGGCCGCCTGGCGACCGGCTGCCGTATGAAAGAACCGATCAGCCACCTCGACCATCTCCGACTCGCCGCCGGATGCCTCGGCCTCCTCCAGCCGCTTGGCCGCCTCGGCACCAAACCGCGTCCGAAATGTCTCGCGGAACGACTCGGGCAGTTCCCCCAGCAGCCGGTTCGCCTCATCGCGAACCGTGATCCACCTCCCCTGCTGGCCGCGGAACAACGAATCGGCCTCGAACTTTGCTCCCGCTGGAGGATTGAGCAACACCGAAACCGCTTCCAGAACCTTGGCGTGCTGGTCGGCCTTCATCCAATCGTGAGCCTGCCGCAACAGCTTGGCCTGGCGTGGGTCCTGGGGCGCCAGAAGGTCAACTCGATCCCGTGCCGTGGGATCACCGTTGCCTACGGGTTTCTTGGGTTTCTTGGGTTTCTTGAGGTTCGCCGGCGGAAAACCCCGGGGGACCGGAGGCCTGGGTTTGCCTGCGGCCGGACGCCCGCCAAAGACCTGTCTCAGCATCCGCTGAACAGCCTCTGCCGCCGCCCGCTTGGCGGCTTCCTGGGGAGTCTCGTTCTTGGCCGTCGACTTCTTCTTGCCAGGCTTGGGCGTCACCGCCTGCTTGGCCGCCGCTTTTCCGGCCACAGGTTTCTTTTTCACCGTCGGCTTGGCCGTTTTCTGCTGCGCGGCGCTGTGATCGACGATGCCACCAAACGAGACAGCGGCAACCAGCAACGCGGCCAGCCCGCGCAATCTGTTCGACGAAGAGAAACGGAACATGTGTGCCACGGTTCCAGGGAAGAACATCGAGTCGGTGATGCGTCCAGTATACCCGCCATCGAAGGACGGTCCCACCAGGCGAATAGAACCCACGCAAGGTTTTGTCCGGTGTCGCCGCACAGGAGTGATCCGGCCAACGCGGGGTCGATCGGACACGTGACGGTCCCGGACACAGCCTCAAGCCGTCGCCGGCCCCTTGCGACGGAGGTTCTTGCTCTCCCGTCGCCGCTTGTTGCGACACATGCGACAGATGCGTCCGAGATAACGACGCCGGCCCACAGCCGTCTGCTTTTCGTAGAGCACGTAGAACGGCTCGACCGCCGGCCACCGCCTGTTGCAGTCCCGACAGGCACGAACGGCCAGCGACTTTCCACGTGAACGAGTTCGGCTGCGGCGACGGCGGGCCAGTTCCCGCAGTTCCGACTCCTGGTAATCACGGTACTCGTCCCACCGCTTCTGGCTGGCTTCTAACGCCTTCTTCGACACCCGTCGCTGCTTGGCCTTGGAGAACGGCATCCGCATCACCTCGGCCCACGACCGCTTGACCCCCAGCTTCTGCAGGTGGTAGACGACGCGGCGGCGGGTCACCAATGGCGTGTTCTCGCGGTTCCACAACAGGGCAATCTGTTCGGGAGTGCACCGCGACGCATGAGCCAGCAGAAAGGTGTAGAAGCGATCGAGTTGGGTGGCCGACAACCGGACCGCATCGCGGGCCCGGCGAGACCGGCCACCGTCGATCAGCTTCAGCCGGCCCAGCTTCTTCTGCACGGCGTTGCGAGAATACCCGGCCAGGACCTCCGGGTCGGCGGAAAGCCGCGCCGCCGTCCAGCCCTCGCTGATCAGTCGCTTGAGCTGCGACTCGGCTTCAGCAGTCCAACGCTTACGCGGAATGCCGTCACCGACAAAATCCAACCGCGCAGCCTTATTCTGGATCGCCGCCGGAGACCGGGAGCCGATCTGCATCTCGCTGGCCGAGAGCCCCTGCGCCAGGAGACCCCGCAGCTGTTCGATTTCGTGTTCGGTCCAAAGTTGCCCCGGCATCCCTCTCGCCCGCGTCTCGACCGTCGTCAGTGACCGTTGAAGTTTCTGCTTCCAGCAGCTATCTTGACGCGCCTGCATAGTAACGAGCGGAGGGGAGTTTCCCAAACGAACCGATCGAATTCGGTTGATCCATCCGCGAAATTCTCCATGAAACCGCCCGCGAGAGATTCCGGCCCAGTGCCGCTCTGCTCGCCTTGAACTCTCCCTGGCACGCACTCGGATTTTTCCGCCATGTCCAGCAACGTGCAGATTGAACTGATCGGCCGCACCGACGAAGAGACCGGATCGGTAGCCTGTGAGCGGCTTCGTGCCGCCGGACAAACCCCCGGAGTCCTCTACGGGAACCAAAACGACACGGTCTCGGTCAAGATCGAGACCGGATCGCTGCGTCCGCTGATCGACCGGGGCATCCGTGTGCTTGACGTGGCGATCGACGGCGAGACCCAGAAGGTGATGTTCCGTGAGGTCCAGTGGAACACGTTCGGCACGCACGTGCATCACTTCGACCTGTTGAGAATCGATGCCGACCAGCGGATCGAGGTCGAAGTGCCGGTCGAGTTGCGGGGCACAGCTCCCGGCACCAACAGCGGTGGACAACTGGAACAACCCCTGCACACGGTCCGGGTCAATTGCTCGGCGAACGAGGTCCCCGAAAGGCTGATGATCCGAATCAATCATCTCGAGATCGGAGATTCGATCACCGTCGCCGACCTCGACCTCGAGGGTGACACCGAAGCAACACTCGACCCGACGACGGTGATCGCGCGGGTGGTGGAGATCCGCGAAGATCTCGAAGAGGAAATCGGCGAAGAGGGCGAGTTGGAACCCGGGCTGATCGAGCCGGAAGTCATCGGCCGCGCAGCGGACGACGACGACGGCGACGGCGACGACGAGTAACCGGCCATGAAGGTCATCGTGGGCTTGGGCAATCCTGGTCCCCGCTACCGCCGCACTCGCCACAACGTCGGTTTCGACGTGCTCCAGGAACTTGGACGCCGCTTCGGACCGATCCCGACCCGAACCCGCTTTGATGCCGAGATCGGCGAGTTGACCATTGCCGAGACCCGTCTGCTGCTGGTGGCGCCGCAGACCTTCATGAACAACAGCGGCCGCACCGTCGGACCACTGCTGGACTTCTACAAGCTCGACCACTCCGAAGTCCTGGTCGTCTGTGATGACCTGAACCTGCCACTCGGCCGACTGCGGCTCAGAGAACGCGGTTCAGCAGGAGGTCAGAAAGGGCTGGCCGACATCCTGAAACGGCTCGGCACCCAGGAGGTGCCCCGGTTGCGGATCGGCATCGGGCAACCGCCGCCACGGTTCGACGCCTCCGATTTCGTGCTTGGACGATTCACCCAGGAAGAACAGATCCTGATCGAGACGGCAGTGGCCGAAGCCGTCGAGGGTGCACTTCTCTGGGCCCAACAGGGGCCGGCTGCGGCCATGAATCGACTCAACCCATCAGCCCTTCCCGATGAAGACGCGGGCGGCAGCAACGAGTGAACCGGGCCTACCGGCTTCAACATTGCAAATCGCTGACGAGACGATACAACGGTGTAGACTGCGTTTGGCCGCCCGGCCGTCAGGCTCTGCGTTACGGCGGACCTCTCCGGTTGCCACTCGCAGGACCACTCCCAAGACCAATCGGCGAGCCTGGCTCTCTTACTTCCCGGCTCTCCCCGACCCCAGCCCAAGGAACGACACCCGTGGCGCAGAACTACTATGAAGGCATGTTCCTGGTCGACAGCGGCAAGTTTGCCAACGATTCCGATGGAGTGATGAATCACGTCCGGGAGCTGCTCTCCAAAACCGGGGCCGCGATCCGCGAGGACCGGGTCTGGATGGATGGCAAGCTGGCCTACCCCATCGACGGACGGCGCCGTGGAGTGCACTTCCTGGTCTACTTCCAGGGCGATGGAAACGCGAACACCGAAATCGCACGGCAGGTGAGACTTTCCGACCTTGTGCTACGGCATATCGTGATCCGCCATCCCGAGATCATGTGGGACCGACTGGTGGCTGCCATCAGCGGAGGAATCGAGGACAGCGCGACGACTAAGACCACGACGACTGAG
>DLVV01000426.1:0-11422 GCA_003445035.1 Planctomycetaceae bacterium
GAGTGTGCTCGCCAGATCGTCGGCAGCGAAATCGCCGGCAACATGATCCGGATCTTCTTCATGCAGACCCGGGTCAGCCAGGACGCCGGGGGGCCGACCGACACCGAGCCTCGGACGGTCAGCCGGATCGGAGTGCTGGGGGCCGGCCTGATGGGAGCGGGAATCGCCACCGCGCACGCCCGCCGCGGGATTCCCGCCACCATGATCGACATCGACAATGATCGACTGTCCGGAGGTCTGAAGAGTGCCGCGGACGTGGTCAAAAGCCGTATCAAGATCGGCCGGGCCACCCAGGAAGACCTCGGCACGATGATGGCGTTGCTCTCGACGGCCACCTCCCATGGTGCACTCGCCGGTTGCGATGTGGTGATTGAAGCGGTGACCGAAAACGAGGAGCTCAAGACCGAAATCTACGGTCTGCTGTCCGGGGCGCTCGGACCCGACACGATCCTCGCATCCAACACCTCGACGATCTCGATCACCCGAATGGCCGAAGCGGCCCCCGATCCCGAACGGTTCGCCGGGATGCACTTCTTCAATCCGGTCGACCGGATGCAACTGGTCGAGGTGATCCGCGGTGAGCGGAGTTCTGACGAAACCCTGGCTACTCTGGTCACGCTCGCAAAACGAGTCGGCAAGACACCGATCGTCGTCAAGGACTGCCCGGGATTCCTGGTCAACCGCATCCTGCTGCCCTACATGGCCGAATCGCTGCAACTGCTGCGGGAAGGGGCTTCGGCCGACGCGATCGACCGCGCCGCCACCAAATTCGGGATGCCGATGGGACCCATCGCCCTCCACGACCTGGTCGGACTCGATACCGCCCTGTTCGCCGGACAGGTCGTCTCGGCGGCCTACAGCGATCGCGCCATCGAGATCCCGATCCTCGGCGACCTGGTGGCCGCCGGGCGGATGGGCAAGAAGTCCGGCAAGGGCATCCGCCAGTTTGTCGGACGACGAGGCAAACCGGTCGAAGATCCCGAGTTCGAGTCGTTCCTCTCGCCGCACCGGATCGATACCCGTGACTTCTCGACTCGCGAACTGCAGGACCGGCTGTTCCTGCCAATGCTGCTCGAGGCCACACGGGTGATGGAGGAGGAGATCGTCGCCGAACCGGCTCATGTGGACATGGGCCTGATCCTGGGCATCGGGTTTCCTCCGTTCCGCGGCGGATTGTTGAGATGGTGCGACAGCCTGGGAGCCGGCGAGGTGCTCAACCGGCTCGAACCGCTGTCCGAACTCGGCCCCCGGTTCGGCCCCACCGATTCCCTGTCCAGGATGGCCACGGACGATTCGACCTGGCACGCCGCGCCTGAAGGAGCCACCCCATGAGTTCCGCTGTCGTGATCGACGCCATCCGCACACCGATCGCCCGGGCCGACGCCCGGACTGGCTGGTTCCGGGATGTTCGCTCGGACGAGCTTTCGGCCGGCCTGATCACCGAACTGGTCAGCCGTACCGGCATCGACCCGGCACTGATCGAAGACGTTCGCTGGGGCTGCGTGCAACAACAGGGCGAGCAGGGTTACGACATCGCCCGGATCGCGGTCCTGATGGCGGGATTGCCGATCGAAACCGGCGGCGTCACGATCAACCGCAACTGTGCCTCGAGCCTGCAGGCGATCAACGATTCGGCGATGAGCATCATGGCTGGATGCGAAAACGTCCAGGTGGCCGGTGGTGTCGAGCACATGGACCACATCCCGATGACCAAGGACTACAACCCGGCTCCGGGCCTGTTCCGCAAGCACAGCGAAGCGATCATGCACATGGGGCTGACGGCCGAATACCTCGCGACCAAGTATGCAATCGGGCGGTCGGCTCAGGACGAATTCGCATTGCGGAGTCACCGCCTGGCTGCCGAAGCAACCGCCGCGGGGGCGTTTGCCGAGGAAGTGACTCCCACCTGGGGACGAGACGCGGCGGGCCACAAGCGGCAGATCAGCGACGACCAGTGCATCCGCGAGGACTGCTCGATCGAGGGCCTGGGCGGATTGTCTCCGGCCTTCAATCCAGCCGGCGGCAGCGTGACCGCCGGCAACAGTTCGCCAATCAATGTTGGGGCCGCCGCACTGCTGATGATGTCCGAAGACACCGCCAACGATCTCGGCCTGGAACCGATGGCACGTGTCCGCGCGATGGCTGTGGCGGGAGTGGACCCTACCGAGATGGGAATCGGCCCGGTGCCGGCCGTCCACAAGGCTCTCGATCGTGCTGGCCTGGAGCTGGATGACATCGACTGCATCGAGATCAACGAGGCATTTGCGGTCCAGGTTCTCAGTGTCCTCAAGCTGCTCGACATCGACGAATCACGGGTCAACACTCGCGGAGGAGCAATTGCCCTGGGGCATCCGCTGGGAGCCAGTGGGGCGAGAATCTCGGTGACGCTGTTGCACCGCATGAGGTCCACGGGAGCCCGACTGGGTCTGGCCACGTTGTGTGTCGGCCAGGGCCAGGGCGTGGCGACGGTCTTCGAAAACCTCCAGGCTTCGGAGGCCTCGTGACCGGTTCCGTCGACAACCTCTGCGATCTCCATCGCACGATGTGTCTCCGGATGGGCGAAAAGGTGGCGTTGCGTTTTCGATCGTGGGGCCGTTACCGCGACGTCTCCTACCGCGATGTCCGACGCCAGGCCGACCGGGCTGCTGCCGGCCTGCTGACCCTGGGCATCGAACCCGGTGACCGTGTCGGGATCCTCTCGGAGAATCGGGTCGAGTGGCCGATCGCCGACCTGGCGGTTCTCAGCGCCGGTGCCGCCGATGTCACCATGCACGCCCCCCTCTCGATCGACCAGGTCGAGTACCAGTTGGGACACAGCCAGGCCCGAGGCGTGATTGTCAGCAACCAGGAACAGGCCGACAAGATCCTGGCCCGGCTCGATGAGCTTCCCGACCTCGAATTTCTCGTCTCGTTCGACCCCGTCACGCTGTCCACACCACGGATGACTCACCTCTCGTGGCAGGGACTGTGCCATCGGGGCGGCCAAGCCGAACGGGAAGACGAGATCGCGGCCCGCGAGGCGGCCATCGACACATCAACCCTGGCGACCCTGATCTACACCAGTGGCACAACCGGAAATCCCAAGGGCGTGATGCTGACCCACGGCAACCTGCTCTCCAATGTGGAAGCGATGGTCCCGATCGCCTTCCTGCAACCCGACGACATCCTGCTCAGTTGGCTGCCCTACAGCCACGTCTACGCCCGGTTGACCGACAACTACCTGGCCACCGGTGCCGGTATCACCGTCGCCCAGGCCGGAAGCATCGACACGCTGCTCGATGATCTCGATGCGGTCAAACCGACGTGGCTGACCGCCGTGCCGCGGTTCTACGAGAAGATCTGGACCTCCGTCGAATCGCTCGATGAACAAACCCGCAACTCTCACCTCAAGGCCATCTTCGGACCGCGAATCCGTCAGTTGAGTTCTGGTGGAGCTCCGCTGCCCCGGCATGTCTGCGACGGTTTCGACCAGGCGGGGTTACCGATCTTCGAAGGTTATGGATTGACCGAAACGTCTCCGGTGATCGCTTTCAATCACGCCGAAGCCTGCCGCTACGGATCCGTAGGGCTGCCAATTCCCGGTGTCGAAGTCCGGATTGCCGAGGATGGTGAGATCCTGACCCGTGGGCCACACGTGATGGCCGGGTACTGGAAGAACCCCGAGGCCACCGCCGAGGTCATCGTCGACGGGTGGTTTCACACCGGCGACGTTGGAGCGATCGATGAGGACGGGTACCTCTCGATCACCGATCGCAAGAAGGACCTGTTCGTCACCTCGTCTGGCAAGAACGTCGCTCCGGCGATCGTCGAACGACTGCTGACGGCCGATCCCCTGTTCGACCAGGCGGTCGTCTATGGTGACGGGCGGAAGTTCATCACCGCCGTGGTGGTCCCCAACCGGACCGAACTGGAATCGGTCGCCAAGTCGCTGGCATGCGAGATCACCAGCGACAACGGGTTCGTCACCGCGACACCGCTGCTGGACCACGTCGACTCGCGGATCGCCGAACTGATGGAAGTCGTCAGCAGTCCCGAACGGGTCAAGAAGTGCCTGGTGCTTGACGAACCGTTCCAACTGGAGAACGACGAACTGACCGCGACGTTGAAGGTGCGACGACGGCACATCATCGCCAAGTACGAAGCTCAGCTGGAATCGCTGTATGGCGAGTGATCGGACCGGACGAGGCGGGTTCGGACCTCAGTCGAATTCCGACAGCGGCACCGCCCGATGTTCGCGTGCCGACAGATAGCAGGCTTCCACCAATGCCATCGTTCCCAGGTTGTCTTCGCCGGACAAACTGGGCCGCCCCCCGCTCTCCAGGGCAACCAGCAGGTCCGCCATCGGACCGATGAAGGCATCGGGAAACCACATCTCGTCCCACCGGGGGGAAATCCACTCGGGGGAGGAGGTCGTGGTGTAATCCAGCGTACTCGGGCTGCCGTCGGGGTAGTCGGGCCATCCGATCGTCCCACGTGCCATCCCGCCGGTGCCCTCGATCCGCCAACCGATTCCCAGGTCCGCGGCCGCACCCTCCCGGGCCGGTCCCGCCCAGACGTCATCCCAGGCGGCCGCGCGGAACCCGTCGGCGTATTCGAGGATGTACAAACAGATGCCGTCGGCGTGCTCGAATCGCTCGGCGGTCCGCGGGTCGGGACGCACGCTGGCAAAGACCCGTTCGGGCTCTCCAAACAGGTAACGGAACGTGTCCAGGTGATGAATGCTCATGATCCTCAGGGTCACCCACCCCTGCCGTTGTTGCCAGGGCATCCAGTGGGGGATGGCCCTCATGTCAATCGTCGCCAGTACGGGTTCGCCCAGCACACCGTCGTCGAGCAAACCGCGGGCGGCACGGATCGAATGGTCGAACCGCATGTTCTGGTTGACCGCCAGGGTGATCCCCGCTTCCCGACACAGCCGTACGATCTGACGGGCCTCGGCCAGGTCGACGCCCAACGGTTTCTGAGCCAGGAGCCCCGCCAGGTGCCCCCCGTTGCCCTTGCCGAACCGGGCGGCTTCGCGGACCACTTCCAGTTGAACATCAGGCGGCACCGCCACGTCAAGCACCTCGACCTGGTCATCGGCGACCAGGTCGTGCCAGTCGAGGTGCACCGTTTTGATCTCGTGTCGAGCCGCAACCTCCCGGGCCTTCGACTCGCTCCGCGAAGTGATCGCCACGGGATTGAGCCCCGCGGCGCGGTAGGCCACGAGATGGCAATCGGCCATGATGAAACCGGCCCCGACACAACCGATGCCCACGTCGATCCGGTCGGGCAGTTCGATCGGCGCCGGTCGCCCCCGGGAGTTTGCCTCGGCCGATGAATGCTCGGCGGCGGTCAACGAACCATCCCGACCCAGTACGCGACCCCGTTGATCCTCGCGTAGCCGAACCCGATTTCGCCGCCGCTCATCAGGATCTTGCGGTGGTCCTTCGAGTCCAGCCAACCCTCGAGCGCTTTCTCCGGGGTCTGAGGCCCCATCAGAATCACTTCCCAGTAGTCCAGGTTGCTGTGCACGAATTGTCCGGTGCTGGCCATCCAGTCGGCGTGCTTCTGCGCATCGCGGTTGATCTCGGCCACCAATCGACTGCCCACCAGGCCTCGCTCACCGCGAGCCACCGAGTGAGCCTGGTACAACTGTTTGACGGCGTTCACCTGATCCGCCGAGGCCGGCTGCGGGACCTCCTGCAGGGCAACGACGGGTTGTTGGCAAACAATCACCACGGCCAACACCGCCCAGGCGACGACAGCTCCGATCTCACGAAGTCTCATTGGTGCCACTCCATCTGTTGTTACGGGTCGGCACCGTCCGTGGGCCTGTCTGCCGCGAACCTCCGGTCGCTATGGCGTCAGTACAATTTTTCCTGCAAGGGTTCCCAGTCCACCAATCGTGTTGTCCTGCTGCAGCTGGTGAGCGGCGACCGAATCGGACAGCGGAAATCTCGCCCCGATCGGAGGGTTCCATCCGCCGGCAGCAGCCAACTCGTTGATCCTTTCGCCACAAACCCGCTGCTCATCGGCCGACGCGTTGAACATCGCGAAACCGAACAACCGCAGGTCCTTCGTGTAGAACGGCCCGACGGGAAACTCCGGACGAGCCGCCCGTCCAGCCATCAGCACGATCCGTCCCCGCTTGGCCATCAGCTCGATGGTTCGCTCGGGAGTCGGTTCCCGGAGGGTCTCGAACCAGACGTCGATCCCACCGTTCTCGGCAGCGAATTCGGCCAGGATCTGGTCCATGTCTGGATCGTGATAGTCGACCACCAGATCGGCCCCCAGGGACCGACAGATCTCCTGTTTCTCCGTCGAACCAACCGTCGCCGCCACACGCGCCCCGGCCCCCTTGGCCAATTGCACCACGGCGGCCCCCACGCCCCCGGTGCCGCCGTTGACGAAGACCAGGTCATCCCCGGCGACTCCGGCGTGGAGGAACAGCCCCAGGTGGGCTGTCAGTCCGACCAGGGCCCCAGCCGCCAGCAACTCGCTGGACACCCCATCGGGAGCACCGTACAGCCATTGCTGGTCGACGGCCGCCAGTTCCGAGAACGTGCCGGCCCGTCCCAGCAGGCCCTGGTTCGAACCCCAAACCCGGTCACCGACCGTGAAACGGTCAACACCCTCGCCGCACGCCTCGACCACACCGGCCAGGTCACACCCGATCGTGTACGGGTAGTCCAACTCGATGGACACCAGGCCACCACGGACATAGGTGTCGATCGGATTGACCGCCACCGCTTCGGTTCGCACCAGCACCTGGCCCGAACCCGGTTCGGGCTCGGGCAGGTCCCCGTACTCGATCACGTCAGGATCACCGGTCCGGGTGATGTAGGCGGCTTTCATGACGGATCATCCATGTCGAGACCGGCCAGCCATCCGGGCGTCCGGTACCGGACGTGGCCCACCGTGGCCAGCACCAGCAGCGCGAGGCCACTGATGACGAGGCCCCAGTATAAACCCGGTGGTCGGTAGTACCACCGTACCCGCGACTCACCCGGCTGCAGGCTGACTCCACGGTACATGCCATCGACCAGCTCGGCCTCCCGAAGCTCACCGTCGACCTCAACCCGCCAGCCCTGGGCCATCAACTCGGTCAACACCAGTCGCCCGGCCACCCGCGTGGTCACATCGATCGTCAGGTCCGAACCCCCTCCCGAGAAAGCGTCCACCGAGTTGTCCTCGGCTCCGGCCTCCCAGGCAACTCGGCCCCGACCTGCGGTCAACCGGTAGAGGTACAACACCCCGCGGTGCCTGAGCGCCGGATTCATCACCGGGTCCTGCCCCCGCCACGCCTCCTCGACCGGCCACCGCGTCTCGTCAATTGGCTTGTAACTGATGATGTGGGTGACACCGGCCTGTTCAAGCCAGTCCATCTGGACATCGGTCTGAGGCACAAACGAATCGTCAGGATCATCGACCTGCGGCTGTGGCATCATCAGGTCCCGGCGTGTGTACTCGGCCGGTCCAAACGTGAAGTAGACCGGCGTGGCCGAGGTCCCCAACACGGTCGGGAAGTTTGCCATCGGCGCAAACACCCGGGTGGGCAATCCGGACTCGGACAGCGTTTGCCTGACCGGGCTGTCGACCAGGCGCGAGATCGGCGGATCGTCGAGCACGTCGGTGAACTGGATCAGACGACTGACCAGCCACAGGTCCCAGACGGTGGCCACGGCCAGGGTCAGCAGCACCGCATGTCGGCCGATCGCGGTCAGCCACAACTGTTTCGCACCGGACGATCCGGCGATCTGGCTGCGTCGCCGCGTGGCGAAGTAGATCCCCACGCCCACCCCAACGACACACACCGTTCCGACCAGCGTCGCCAGCAACTCCGACGGCAGCCAGTTGGGTGCAGAAAACTTCGCCGACTCGACGACCACCCAAGTCATCTCGACCAGCCACCAACTGCTTCCTGCCGCAGCCAGTGAAGCCAGTCCGGCAACGATCGCCCAGCGGGATGAAACCGTCCCGGGCACCAGCCAACGCCCGGCGGTCTCGCCGGCCAGGACCGCCACCGCGAGCGTGACCACGATCCCGTAGCGTCCGGGTCCCTGGAAAAAACTGAACCCCGGCAGGCCGCCGACCAGCGGAACCAGCCGACCGGTGGTGTAGAACAGGGCAAACGTTCCCACCAGCATCCAGAAAATCCCTCGGGGATCTCCCCTGACAAACGCCCCGCCGATCCCGATGAATGCGAGCACCAGGGGAGCCAGCCCGAAATACAGATGAGCCTCCCCGACGTTGGTCGCCACGCCGGGGATCGGCGGATCGGCCCGCAACGCCGCATCCCGGTTGGTCATCGGGGAATACCACTTGAAGGGCATCACCGCCTGGGACCAGTACCACGCGGGGATCGATCCGAACTGCAGCGGATGATCCATCCCCACCTCGGCCCGCTGACTCACCCGGCGAAATTCCCAGGTCGGCAACAGCTGCATCGCGGCCAGGGCAAGCGACAATCCGCCGGCGGATAGCAAAATCACTGCGGCACGCCAGCGCGATCGCGGGGGCAGCAACCGGCTCGAGATCGGCACCCACCACAATCGGCAGGGGACATAGACGGCCAGCAGCAGCTGGGTGATCCATGCCAGTTGGAAGTGGCCGGCCAGCATCTGTATCGCCAGCACCACGGCCAACAGTCCGGCAAAACGCCATCGTCGTGTCTGCAACAGGCACTCGACCGACCACAACGCCGCCGGCAGCCACGTGCCCCCGATGATCGCCCACTCCCAGCAACTGCGACTCGGGAACCACCCGTAGACATACACCAGCGCCGCCAGGCAGGCCCCTGACCGGGCCACACCGAATTTCCGGGCGTACGCAACGGTGAACACGAACGCCAGCACGTAGTGCAACAGGTGGCTGAGGCTGTAGGCGGCGTTAACGTTCAACCAGCTGTAGAGAGCCAGATGCGGCGGATAGAACACCCCCACCTGGCTCTCGGCCAACATCGGGTACCCGTGCCCGACCCGGTCGTTCCAGAACGGCGAAAGACCCCGTTGCAGTTGTTCGGCGTAGAAGACCTTCTGGGGAAAGTAATACGAGTAAATGTCGCCGCCGACGAATCCGCCTCCGGTGACCAAAGGCCACCAGAACAATCCCGCCAGGGCGATCCCCAGCAACCACACCACCAGCGTGAAACGACGGTCGCTCATCATCTTGTGCCGGTCGACGCAGGTGTCAACGAATCTTCACCGGCGGCTTCTGGCCCTTGGGGATCAACGTCGTGTACTTCCGCTTCTCCATCCTCTTCTCCCAATCGACGCGTGCCGCCGCCACCCGATCGGGATCCTCGAAGAGTTCAATCGCCGAAATCGCCAGCACCTTGGAGGCGTAGATGATACCCTTCTCACCGATCGTCGAACCAATGGCTGCGACGTTCTGCCAACTGTGTCCGGGACTCTTGGCCGCCAGGCACGCGGTCGAAATGCCTCCGGTGGGAACGTACCAGCTGATATCACCGACATCGGTCGAACCCCGAGTGCGAGCGGTCATCGATTCGGCAAACGGACGGATCGACTCATCGATCGCCTTGGGGAATTCGGTACCGAACTGTTCGATCAGAGGCTGCTGCAGTCGCCGCGCGAAGGCCTTTTCCGACTGGTCGAACCGGGGAGGTCCGACCACCTTGAGTTTCTGCTCGATCAGTTCCGCCAGCGGCACGTTGGGAATCAATTCGTGGCAGTCGGTGTCGACCTTCATTCTCATCTTGGTCCGGGTCATCAACGCCGCGCCACGGGCGATGTCCTGAATCCATTTGAAATTCGCTTCAACGTCACGATGGTCATCGGCTCGGATGTAGTACCAGACCGACGCGATCGGCGGGACAACGTTGGGTGCTCCGCCACCGTTGGTGATCACGTAGTGCATCCGCGCGTCCTCCTTGACGTGCTCGCGCATGTAGTTGACACCCACGTTCATCAACTCGACGGCGTCCAACGCGCTGCGACCGCTTTCGGGATTCCCCGAGGCGTGCGCCGCGGTGCCATCGAAGGTGAACTTGACGCTGACCAGGGCCTTGGACGTCCCCGCCCACGCCCCGTTGCGGGTCGAGGGGTGCCAGTGCAGACAGATGTCAAGATCGTCGAACTGGCCATCGAGCAGCATGTAGACCTTGCCGATGACCGTCTCCTCGGCCGGAGTCCCGTAGAGGCGGATGGTGCCCTTGATCTTGTGACGGTCCATCGCGGCCTTGACCGCCAGGGCCGCACCCAGGGCACCGCTGCCCAGGCCACTGTGACCGCAGGCATGGCCGGGTTGGCCGGGCTTCAGTGGAGACCGCACGGATTCGGCCTTCTGTGACATTCCCGGCAAGGCATCGTATTCGGCCAGGATCCCGATCACCGGCTTGCCACTGCCGTAACTGGCGACGAACGCGGTGGGCATCGCGGCGACCCCGTTCTTGACCTTGAACCCGTTCTCCTTGAGGTGTTGTTGAAGCAGCTTCGATGAGCGAGTTTCCTCGAGCCCCACCTCGGCATAATTCCAGATCTTCCGGTTGACCTCCTTGATCAACTCCATCCGTTCCTGGACATCGGCGACGGCCGTCCTCTGAGCCTTCGACAGCTTGGCCCCGTCCTGGGCCACCGCCGGAACTCCACAGGCCACGACCAGAACCAACCAGGCAGCGCACGAGCGCTTCATCGAACCCACTCCCGAACAGGACATAATCGCGCCCACCCCGGTGATCATCACCACGACAGACAGGCAATTGGACCGTCAACCGCCCGATTATAGGACCGCTGCAACACGATTGCGAATCGGCCGCCGTCCTACCCTTCCAGCCAGACCAGTCCCCAGATCGCAACGGCGATCGGCACCACGCAGTTGACGATCAGGATCCAGGGCCCCCACGGGGAGTAGAGCCAACCGTGGTCCTTGTCGGTTTCTCCCTGTGACCTCTGTCGACGCCGCAGGATGTCGAGCCACGAGACCGAGGCTCTCAGGAACGGTCGCCAGAAGGCCAGGGCCGGCAACGGATAGACACCAAACAACAGCAGCAGCCATGTCGAGAGTTCGACAAACCTGCTGCCACGGATATTCAGCCGCGTCCAGCCCCCGGCCACTTCGACCTCGATGATCGCCGCCACCGACAGAACAACGAAAATCAACAGGATCACGAAGTGACCGACGACGAAAATCACGGTGGCCCAGTGTGCCGCGGTGGGAACACCGGGCGATCCGCCCACATTCGTCTCCGACTTCGGTGGATCCGGGCCCTCTCCCCCTGCCACCGTGGCTTGTTCAGCCATTGTCGATTTCTCCTTCGCCTCCCACTTTCCGCGGCGAACATTACGCCAAAACAACTCAGGATGGCAACGGGGCTCCGGCAGGGTTACGATTCGGCTGTTCACGACGTTGTTCACGGAATCTGCACATGACGACCAACTCCCGACGCCGCTTTCTCGAAGATTGCCTCACCACCGGTCTC
>DLVV01000426.1:11739-27036 GCA_003445035.1 Planctomycetaceae bacterium
TCACCGTTCCGACGGCCGCGTGGCTCGGCTTACCCGAAATCCGTGCGGCCGATGACACTCCAGTGGCACTGCGACCCACCGTTGATGGGAACCTGTCACTCAAGGCCCGACGACGCGAGGCCCGTGGTGACCAGGTGGTTGAGATCCGCAAGACCCTCGACTGGAAGGTGTCCGAGACGGCGATTGTCATCTGCGACATGTGGGCCGACCACCCCTGCCATCAGGCCGCGATCCGTGTAGATGCCATGGCCCCCAGGATGAACCGGGTGGTCTCGGCCGCCCGTGGACTGGGAGTCACTGTCGTCCACGCGCCCAGCAGCGGAGTCAAGTTCTACGAGAAGACCCCCTTCCGGCGAAGAATCCTCTCCGCGCCGCCGGCCAAGGCCCCGGTGCCAATCTCCGGGTGGTGCGAACTCGACCCGAAGGTCGAGGCCCCGCTGCCCATCGATGACTCCAGCGGTGGCTGCGACGACCCGCTGGTCCGACCCAAGCCCGGTTTCGACCGACACCAGCACGCGGCCATCAAGATCACCGGGTTCGATGGCGTCAGTGACAACGGGCAGGAGGTCTACAATTTCTTTCGTCAACTGAAGATCCGGAACGTCGTGCTGATGGGCGTCCACACCAACATGTGCGTGCTGGGTCGGCCGTTCGGGATCCGGCAGATGGTCCGACTGGGCTTCAACGTCGTGCTGACCCGCGACCTGACCGATGCGATGTACGATCCACGAGATCGGCCATTCGTCAGCCACACTCGCGGCACCGAACTGGTCGTCGAGCACATCGAGCGGTACTGGTGCCCGTCGATCGTCGGCGCGGACCTGATCCGGGTCGTTGCCGGTTCCGACGCAGCCGCGACCCGAACCGGTCGCTAGGCGACCGTGTCCTTCCACGGACCGGTGATCGCAAACGTCAGGCCCTTGCCCTGGGCATTGACGAACAGGGTTGAGCCGTCCGGAGAAAATGTGACACCGGCAAACTCAGTCCTCAGATGACTGTGTGCCAGGGTGTAGATGTCTCCCGCGGGAGTCACGCCCACCATCCGCACGACGGCCCCCTTGCGGTCCTCACAAACCACCAGGTCACCCCACGGAGCCACGGTCAGGTTGTCGGCGCTGTCGATCAACCGCGAGTCGTTGGGTTCGATGAACAACTCGAGTTGACCTGGATCGGTTGACTCCTGTTCGGTCCCCTCGTGCGGGCTGGGACGGTACCGCCAGATCTGGCCCAGCCTGGCTCGTCCTCCGTCGGTACAGGCAAAGTAGACCTCCTTCTGCCCATACCAGATGCCCTCACCTCGGGCGAACCGCGCTGCTCCGGCACGGAACCCGCGAACCCGCAGGTCGTCCAGGGGAGACTCGACATTGTCCATGTCGATCCACCTCACCGGAAGTGGTTCGCCGGGACCGAATCGCAGCCTGTCCCAGTTCCGTGTCTCCCCACCCGAAGAATTGTCCAGGAGCCCCAGGGCCTGCAATCGCCCCCCCTGGTGCAACTTGTCGGCAACCTTGGGCAGGAACCGGAATAACAGACCGTCGTCACAATCCTCGGTCAGGTAAACCACTCCACTGGAAGGGTCAATGGCCACCGCCTCGTGACGAAATCGTCCCATCTCCCGGATCGGCTCGGGGGCAGCAAGCCCCGGTTCGATTGAAGCCGGCACCTCGAAGACATACCCGTGATCGCGGGCCGCCACGAACTTCTGGAAATTGTCACCGGTGCCGACCCGCTGCACGGTTTCCTCGCACGTCAACCAACTGCCCCAGGGGGTCGGTCCCCCGGCACAATTGCGGTACGTTCCGGCCAGGCTGAGGAATTCGCCGACGACCTGCTTGCGACGAGTGTTGTAGACGATCGTCGTGGTACCGCCCAGTCCCGGCGTTCTTCTGTTTCCGTCATCGTAGACCATCCCGTCCGGCACGAGATCCAACAGCTTGTTCCTTCTCCCAAACGGTCCCTCCTTCGAGGTGGGATACAGTTCGTGGTTGCGGAGCAGAACTGTGAGATCGTCGGGACCGGCGAAAGCGGCCATGCCGTCCGGACTTCCCGGAACACGGAATCCGTCGGCCATCTTGTTTCCGACCTCCGAGATCACCTTGTAGGAGAACCCCTTGGGGAGATCGATCCGCCTCTTTCGGTCCCGGACCAATTCGCCGTACCCCCGGCCGTGCTCATCGGCTCGCAGCACCGGTGTCTCGGAAAACAACCGCAGTCCACCGAATCCCAGCGTCACGGCACCCGCTGTCACTGCGCCCCATCGTGACAGCAGGTCCCGTCGCGTCAATTGGTTCATTCTGCCCACTCTCCCCTGGTTGGCAACTCCTCGCCACAGACTCCGCTCCGCCAAATACCGTAGGGCGGATGCGGTCTCCTCCACAAGCGTTGACGGCCCAGCGGCTCTGAACGCAGTCACTGGGCAGGCCGGCCGCTGGGGCTGATCGGTCAAAGACAGCCGGGCCGGAACACCGGGCCCGTTCGACAATCGGCCCGTGTCGAGAAAATCGTCTCGCGAGATTGCGGCTACTTCTTCTTGGCCTTCTTCTTCGGAGCCGGCGGTTTCGGAGTCAACTTGTGAATCCGCACATGGCGATCATAGTGCACCGTCGCCAACTGCAGGCCGTCGGGATGCACGGCCATATCACGAGCCGTATCGGGCAGCTTGAACCGGTGAAACTCCTTGTCGCTGTCAGGACGCCAGAACAACAGGAAACCACCACCGCTGCCACCGGAAGCCACTGCCAGCGAGCCATCGTTGAGCCACGAAAGCTGCCAGGCGATTCCCTTGATGCCGCTGCCGGGCTGGGATCGGACCTTCTTGTTTGTCTTCATGTCGAACAGCAACGCGATCGGCTCGTTGACCGCACCCAGCGGATTGGTCGCCTTGTGCAACCCGCACGCAGCCAGGTACTTGTTGTCGGGGCTGACCGCCAGGCCGCGAACACCGCCGTAACGGACTCCCTGGGTGTTGTTGGTCAACAGCACCTCGCCGCCGTGGAACTTCCGCTGAAACTTTCCGTCGGCAATCTTCCACTCGCGGATCTCGCCGCCCTGGTCACCCGAGTACAGCATCTTGCCGTTGGGGTGCAGGAAGGTGCTGTAGACATCCAGCTTGTGACCGCTGAAGGAACGGATCAGCTTGCCGTTGGTGGCATCCCACAGCTTGCCCAGCCGGTCGTTGCCTCCGGAGGCGAACGTCTTGCCGTCGGCGGCAACCGAGAGACTGCGAATCCAGCCCTTGTGAGCCACGATGGTCCGGATGGCCTTCGGCTTTTCGGCCAATGCGTCCCAGAAGATCAGCTTGTCGTCACAGCCGGCAGTGATCATCGTCTTGCCGTCGTGGAGAAACACAATGTCTTTTACCCAGCTGTCGTGCGCTTTCCACTCGACCTTCTTTCCCGAAGGAATTTCCCAGCGCTGCAGGGCGTAGTCCTGGCCGCTGGTGAACACGTACTTCCCGTCAGGAGAGAAGCAGCAGGCAATCAACGGGCTGCCATGTTTCCACTGATGGGCGACGTGGACCTTCTTGGGATCTGCCTTGGTCGCGGCCATGTCGAAGACATCCTTGGTGGGTGGAAGTTGTCGTCAGCAAAAAAGGGGCGAGACCCCGGAACAGGCCTCGCCCCTGCGAAATCGCTTGGCCCGTGAACCCGAGTTCGGGTTCGTCGGATCGATCAGGTGATCAGTTCGTCGATCGGACCGAACGCCGGATCAGCCATAGGCACCGGACGTCCACCAACATCAAACGGCTCGTGCGAGTCCAGGCCCACACCGGCCAGGTAGGTGTGGAACAGGTGCGGGAAACTGACTTCACGGTCAATCACCTTGGTCCCATTCTCGTTGGTCTTGCCGACAACCGCACCGCGGGCAATCTTGCCACCACCGATACAGATGCTCCAGGCATTGCCCCAGTGGTCGCGGCCGTAGTACTTGTTGATGTTCGGCGTACGACCGAACTCCGACATCACCACGATCATCGTCGAATCGAGCATTCCGCGATCGGCCAGGTCACCGACCAGCGCCGCGAACCCCTTGTCGAACTCCGGCACCTGTTCGAGGTGGAAGTTGAAGTTCTCGTTGTGGGTGTCGTAGTTGGAATGATCGAGCTTGACGAACGTGGCGCCGTTCTCGAGCAGCCGGCGGGCCGTCAGGCACCGCTGCCCGAACGATTCTCCACCGTACAGTTCGTGCATCTTCGCCGGCTCCTTCGAGACATCGAAGACATCCCGACGCTCCATCAACTGCAATGCCCGTTCGTAGCTGTAGGTATAGGCTTCGGTCTCGGCCGTACCACGACGCACGGCAAACCGGTCGTTGACCTTACGGCGAAAACGGTTCCGCAGTTCATCGGCGGCTTCGCTGAGTTCCTTGGGACGCTCGGAGTTGGCCGGCGGCTTGCCGTTGGCTCCGATGCTGGCGTAGCGGGGTCCGAGGTAGGCCGAATCGTTGCCGCGTCCACCGCCGCCGATCCGGATGTGTCCCGGCATCGGGTTGCTCGGATCCTCCAGCGCCTTGGCACAGACGGCTCCCAGGTTCGGCAACGACACGCCCGGCATCTTCTGCCGACCGTGCTGCATGTGGTAGTTGCCCTTGCCGTGGTCACCGTTGCGGGTGTTGATCCCACGGACCAGCGACAGCTTGTCCATGTGCTTGGCCGTCCGGGACAGCAACTCCGAGATATGGATTCCCGGAACGGACGTCGGGATCGCCCGGAACGGGCCACCCGTGTTGGTCTTGGGCTTGGGATCCCAGCTCTCCAGCTGGCTCAGACCACCCGACATGTAGATGCAGACCACCCGCTGCTGGGTCTTCTCCAGCTGCTTGGCTGCGGGCGAAGCGGCCAGCATCCCCAGGCCACCCACCGCACCACCGGCAACACCTCCCAGGAACTGTCGTCGAGCAATCCGGTGCTCGTCACTACCACAGGCGTGAATGCGTTTCATTGGTCGTTCTCCCGTTCTTGACGACAATCGACATCAACAAGGCGTCCTGCCTGTCCTGTCCGCCGATTGAAGAATCGTCATTCCTTCGAGGATTCAAATGGTTGGTTTCCATCTCGATCGGCCCGTCCGACCAAGACCTGTCATTTCGAGTCGATCCTAGTGATTGAAGCGGAATTCCGCCGAGGTCAACAACGCCCAGACGATCTCCTGGATCGCTGCCGCCCGTTTCTCCTTCGGTCGCTGTTTGAGGTAAGCCACCACGTCGGCCACTTCCCCGTCTGCCGGACGCCGGGTCAGGACGCTCAGGTAGAGCTCCTCCACCAGCTTCTTTTCGTCAGTCATCTTACCGAGCCGCTCGGTCAAGTTGCCACCACCAGGTGCCAACCAGCCCTTGAGTGGCCCACCGTTGGCCATGAACAGGGCCTGGTCGATCGTGGCGAAGAACTCGTTCTGTGGCTGCCCCGAACCGGCCCCGTACAGCGAGACAATGCTACCGACGTTTCCCTTGAGCTTAGCGTAGGTGGCCTGTTCGACCTGAAGCCTGCGAGCAGCGATCTTCTTCGCGTCCTTCTTCTCCGCAGGCTTCAGTGGACTCTTCTTGTCGAGTTCGGCCACGACACTCTGCCGCTGTCGGCCGACCTGGCCGGTGGCCTCGAGCAGGCTCCAGCCGAGTTGTTCCGGAGAGAGCGGGCCGACGGTGCCGATGGCGAACTGTTCGGACCAAGACTTGGAAAGCTTCCCGAGCGTCTCGAGAACCGCCCCTTCGGCCGATTCGGACTTTACCCGTGCGGCCGCAGCAGTGGCCAGCAGCGGAGCCCTCTGCTTGGAGAGCCGGGCGTGATCGGCGGTCACCTTGTCGAAAGCCACCCGGGCCGTCGAGGTTCGCTTGGCCGCAGCTGTCGCAGCCGACTGGTGGCCGGGCAGAGCCTTCTTCGCAGCGGTCAATTCCTGACTCAACCCGGTCGAACGCCCCTCGAGCGTCTTGGTGATTCCAGCCAGTTCCTTGTCGTCTCCGAGAGTTTTCAGGGCCGCTGCGGCCTGCCGTGCCGCCGTGGCCAGCGCCTCGGTGACCGCGGGCAACTTCGCCACGGTCTTCTGGGTTGCGGCCAGCATGGTGGCTGTCCGGTTCCGGTCGGTCTCGGCAGTGGCCAGATCCTTCTTCGCCGCCGCCAGCCCCCCCTGGATCTTGGCGAATTCAGCCGCGACCGGTGACAGAGCCTTCTCGGCAGAAACCCGAGCCGCACGGGCCGAATCGGCCACTTTCTGACTGGCAGAATAGCCGGCCAGTAGTTCGAGTGTCCCCTTGCGGCGGCGGGTTGCCGTCAGCCGGGTATTGATGGCCCTGCGGGCGGTCCGCAACTGGTCGGTCTCCCAGGCCTTTACCTCGAATTGTTGAACCGCCTCGGCGTGCTTTTTGACGGCAGCGTCCCGGACCACCTCCGCCGCCTTCAATGCCTTACCGGTTCCTGCCGCCGCCGACTGCTTGGCAGCGTGGTCCTTGGACAAGGCAGCCATCTCCGAAGCGATCGCCTTGGCCCGAGCGTCGAGCTTGGCAACAATCCCGGCCAGTTCCTTGTCACCGGCGAGTAGCTTCGCCGCCGCGACGCCCTGGCGGGCACTCTCGACCAACGGCACACCCACCTTCTGCTTGTCCTGGAGCTTCTTGGCGGCGGCGGCCAACGCCTTGGCCGCCGGGTCGTGCTTCTTCTTCTCCGCGGCCACCTTGTCGTTGGCCGGTTTCAACGTCTTGGCCAACGCCACCACCGGCTCATTGGCTTTCGCCTCTGCAGCAAACGCCACTTCGACCCGCTTGTCCGCCGATTCCACGTCGGCCGCCAGTTTCTTGTCGGCCGCGGCAACCGGCCCCAGCAACTGGCCAGCCTTGGCCGACCGGGCCACCAGGTCTGCCGGCAGACCCGAGCCCCGCGCAAAGGTGCGAGTCAGCACCAGTTCCCGGAGAAATCCGCGGACGTCGTACTTCATCGCGACGAACTGATCGCTGAGCAAGTCGAGCAATTCCGGGTGCGAAGGCGGGTTGTCGCTGTGGTGCAGATCGAGTGGTTCGACCAGCCCGCGGCCCATCGCCAACGCCCACAGGCGGTTGGCCATGTTGCGGGCAAAGAACCGGTTGTTCCCACCGAGAACCAGCTTCGCCAACTGCTCACGACGATTGTAGGTTGGCACCGGACGCAGGTTCTTTTTCTTCTTGTCGGGCTTGACCTTGTATTCCTTGCCCGCCGCGATGGTCGGCTCGTCGAGTTGACGCTCACCAAGCAGCCGCGGACGCGAGACACCCGCATCACCGGTGAAGACCGACTTGAACGCGACGCCCCCACCGGGCCGCTCGGCCAGCACACCCGGCTTCTTCTTGTCGGGCTTGAACAGGTACGTGCGATTCAAGAAGGCGTAGATGCCGTAGTAGTCCTTCTGCAGGTAATCGTCGATCAACGGGTGATTGTGGCACTGGGCACACTGCAGATCGACGCCGAAGAACATCCGGCCGACCTCGCGGGTCATCTGGTTCACTTCGACGCCGCGGTCCATCAGGAACTTCGCCCGACCCCGCTGTTTGGCATCGACCGCATCGGCCCCGAGAATCTCCGAGGCCAGCACGTTCCAGGGCTTGTTCGATTCGATCGACCGTTTCAGGAACGTCTCCCACTCCCCTCTCTTCACCTCGCCGTCGCCGCGACGCTCCGAGAGCATCACGTCCAGCACGTTGGTCATCCGTCGCACGTAAGCCGGCGTTGCCATCAACCGGTCGACAACCGTCGCCCGTTTCGTGGGAGACTTGTCGTCGAGGAAAGCACGGGTTTCTCCGACCGAAGGAATCCTTCCGACAACAGCCAGATACAGCCGCCGCAGAAACTCGCCGTCATCGCTCGAACCAGCCACCAGTCCCAGTGGACTTTCGGTCACCAACCGGTCCACCTGCACATGCAATGGATCGGCGGCCGACACCCCGGCAGATGGAACCGCCAGGCCAGCAAAAAACAGCACAGCAACCAGAACACCAGCCGACGGGCGCACCATCACTGGAAATTCCATGAAGGACACGGGGAGGGAAAACAGGCGGGAATACACCACGTGCCTCCTGCACATATGTATATCTACCGATAGATTACCGGGATGCCTTGGCATGGTCAACCTGTTGCCTGAAAGCCGGATTTTCCCCCTGTTTGACCGCTCCGTCACACACCGGAACGATCGCTGCAACGTCCCATTGTCTGTTTTCGGATTCTGCAGACCTCAGAGTCCACTCAGCTTGTCCGTTTCGCCCAAACGGAATCCGCATCCGCCCGTCCGTCTCACTCCCAACTCTCTGCGAAAATCCTGACGCCGGGTCGACGCCGGAGCCGGTGCAGACCGAAAATGGCAACAGGAAGGGACCTGGTGAGTTGATGACCAAAACCAATCGACGGCGTGGTGCGGCGGTCATGGTGTTGGCCGGGCTGCTGGCCATCGGCAGCCCGCTGTCGGCCGATTTGCCGTCGGCCGCCTCCACGGATTGGCCCGAGTTCCTCGGTCCCCGTGGTTCCTCTCGGGCTCCCGCGACCAGCCGCATCCCGCTCCGTTGGAACGACCGGCTGAATGTCCTCTGGCGGACGTCTCTGCCAGGACGCGGATGGTCCTCGCCGGTCGTCGCCGGCAACTCGATCTGGCTGACGGTCTCCAACGACCGCAACCGCTCGTTGCAGTTGCTGCAGTTGGACCGGCTCACCGGCAAGGTCGTCAAAACGCACCGGGTAATCCAGGTCGGCGATCCGGGCAAGATCCACCCGAAGAACACGCACGCCACTCCGACCCCGGTCGTTGCCGACGGATCGGTCTACGTCCACTTCGGGACTCACGGAACCGCCCGCGTGAACACCGACGGGCAGGTGGCGTGGTCGACGAATCTCCCGTACTACCATCACCATGGCCCGGCCGCTTCGCCGGTCGCCGTCGGCGAGTTGCTGATCGTCACCTGCGACGGGTTCACCCGTCCCTTCTACGACCGGCTGCGTCGCCCGGGCGTCACCTCGCCCCAGTTCGTCGTCGCGCTCGACCGCCGCACCGGCCAGCCCCGTTGGCGAAAGCCCCGAGCCAACGGCCGTCACTCCTACTCGACCCCGATGATCCTGGACACCGGCGACCGCCGGCAGGTGATCAGTGCCGGTGGCGACCGGGTCATCTCGTACGACCCCACCAGCGGTCGCGAGCTGTGGTGGGTCCGGTACACGGGATACTCGGTTGTCCCCCGTCCGGTGGCCGGGCCGCCCGGCAGTGGGCTGATCTACGTCTGCACCGGCTACGACAATCCCCGCCTGCTGGCAATCCGCACGGGTGGCAGCGGTGACGTCACCGCAACGCACGTGGCCTGGCAGCACGCCAAGGCGATACCGCTCAACCCCACACCCCTGCAGGTCGGGGATGCCCTGTACCTGGTCAACGACGCGGGAATCGCCAGCTGCCTGGACGCACGCAACGGCAGCCTCCGCTGGCGGCGCCGCCTCGGCGGACACTTCTCGGCTTCTCCCCTGCTGGTGGACGGCCATATCCTGGCCATCAACGAAACCGGCACCACGCACGTGCTGGACCCCGGCCGCCGCTACCGCCGCCTGGCTCTCAACCGGCTCAAGGGACGCACCCTGGCCACGCCGGCCGTCACAGGCAATCGACTGCTGATCCGAACCGACCGTGAACTGGTTTGCGTTGGACGTGAGTGACCACAGGGCCGAGAATCGGGATGTGACCGATTCCCGGAGATGCGACGTGGCAACAACCTGGCCCGCCGACTGCAAAACGCCCTGCGGTGGGTGGGTGGTGGTCACCGTCTGGATGTTGGCCTGGATGTTGATCGCCCCATTGCCGATCGACGCCCAGGACGCGTCCTCCGACCGGCTGGCCCGGTTCACCCGGGCCCCGACACGGGTTGTCTGGGTGCAGGACACCAGCCGAGGTGCCCAGGACGTCCAGGCCCAGGGAACCGAGCTGGTGTTGATGGGCTACGACAGTCTCGACGGTCGAGGCGAACGCAAGTTGCTGCCGGATCCAGCCAACTATGCCCGTCCACTGCTTTCACCCGACGGTCGCCGGATCATCTACACCGACCGCCCCCGTGGCCGGGTCATGGTTCTCGACTGGGGAAGCAATCGCCCACAGGTTCTCACCCGGGGAGCCGCACTGTGCACCTGGCGAGATCCGTCCGAGAAGACCGAGTGGGTCGTTGTCGGACAGCGGCTGGGTCGTGCCGGCAGTTACTTCTACCGCAACCTGACCAGGGTGCGTCTTGACGAACCGTCGGTCTCTCGACCGGTCTGGTCCCGGACCCGGGTCAGCCCCGACAACTTTCAGCTCTCGCGGGACGGTGACTTTGCCGCGGGCGTGTTCCCATGGCCCAACGGTGGCCTGGCCCGCCTCGCCCCTCCATCGCTGACACACCTGGGCAAGGGCTGCTGGGCCTCGCTGGCGCCCGACAACAGTCGCCTGGCATGGGTTTTCGACGGCCCACACCGCCACCTCCGACTCTCGACTCCCGCAGACGGCCCGAAATGGAAAGTCGCAGTCGACCAGATCGTCGGCTCGGGATCCATCAAAACCAGGGCTGCCACCGCCGGACGGGGAGCTGAGATGTTCCATCCCAGGTGGAGCAACCATGTGCGGTACCTGGTGCTGACCGGCCCCTACAACCGCAAGGGGCCAATCAACGTCATCTCCGGTGGGGGGCCCCAGGTGGAAGTCTACCTCGCAAGGTTTAGCGAGGACTTTCGACAGATCGAAGCCGCAGCACGTGTCTCCCAGAACACCCGTCCCGACTTTTTCCCTGACGCCTGGATCGGCTCGGGGTCCACCAGCCGGGTGCCGGCCAACGTGATGTCCCCCGCCCGGCCCACCGCGTCTGGGCAACAGGCCTGGCCACCGAAAACCGCCAACCTGTTGTGGGCCTTCCACGACACCCGCAAGCCGTTGACAATTCCGGCCGGCGACACGCCGGGGGGAACGACCTGCCGGATCAAGCCGGCCGGCCGAGTTCGTCCGGGACGATTCTTCGAACTCCGACTCTCCCGAGGCACCGCAGCAACCGAACCGGGCGACACGGGACTCGTCGAACACTGGAACACACGACAGACGCTGAGCGTCTCGATGATGTTGACCCTCACAGCAACCCGGTCGAACCGGCCTGGAACCCTGTTGGCGATCGAGCCCGCATCGATCACCAGGTCTTCCGACACACCGGAGCGGTTGGCCCTGATCGTCAATCATCGACCAGCCGAAGACGACTTCCAACTCGTCCTGGTCACTGGCCCCGACCCGGCCACTGGCTCGGCGGTCCTGGCCACGCTCAAACCCGACACGGCCACCCACCTGGTGATCACTCTCGGCAAACTGGGCGTTTCCGTTCGCAAGGACGGACGACCGGCCCAGGAGCACCCGCTGCCACTGGGACGACTGAAGCTGCCACCCCGGAGCCGGCTCTGGCTGGGCAACGACAGCAGCACCCGCCAACCGGTCGAAGGCCGGATCTCGCTCGTGACCGTCTCCGGCTCGATCGTCTCCGACAACCAGGCCGTCTCGCTGTGGAACGCCGCCTCGGTCATCCTGAAGAAACGCAAGCCGGGTCGACGGGCGGTGGTCCGAGCCCGCTGCGTCGAAACCTCACCGGCCCCCACCCCCACTCAGATCGCCCCCTACCGCCGAGCCCTGGTCTATCACCACTACCGAATCGACCGGGTCGAATCGGGGCGGCTGCCCCACCGCGAGATCCTCGTCGGGCACTGGGCAATTCTCGATGGAAAGGCCCAACCCGGACGCCGTCGCACGATCGGACGGCCGGTCCGACTTGTCGTAGAACCGCTTGAGGATCACGCGCAGTTGGACAGCGAACGGCAGGTGATGGAGATCGAACACGTCGAACTGCCCCAGTACGTGGACGTTGAGTAACGGCGGTTGTGAACCGCGACAGGGAGCTTCCATGACGAATGTCGAGTTTCTCCAGCAACTGTTCGATCAGCTCTGGGAGGCCTACCGGGCCCGGGTGATCTACGTCCGCGACTACGAACAGGTGGTCGCCTCAACGGGGGCCACGTTCCTCAACGATCACATCGCCTTCCGCTCGATCGCCTGGCAACAACCATCTGCCGGAATCTCATCGATCTCCCGCCCATTCGAAGCTCTCGGATACCGTCCCGTCGCCTGCTACCACTTTCCGGACAAGCACCTGCAGGCCATCCACCTCGAACCTCCCAACGAGGAACCGCCCGAACATCGATCCCTGCCCAAACTGTTCGTCTCGGAACTCCAGGCCTGGAAACTGGACAAATCGGCTCGAAAACACCTCGCCCACAGCCTCAACCATCACCGCCCCCCTCTCTCGATCGACCTGTTCGATCAACTCGCCCGCATCGACTCGAGCGACCAACACTCGGAGAACCTCGAAACACTCGTCGCCTGGTTCCTCGAACGCCCCTGGCCGGCTCCCGGGAGATCCGACGTCGAGTCCCTCGCCGAGATCTCCCAGTACGCCGCGTGGGTCCTCGTGCACGGTTACGCAGTGAATCACTTCACCGGCCTCGTCAATGCCCACGGCGTCGAGCCCCTGGCGACCATCGAAAAGACCGTCGCCAGGTTGCAAGCGGCAGGTGTTCCGATGAAATCCGATATCGAGGGAGTGGTGGGATCACGGCTGAGACAGACGGCAACCGAGGCCGTGGTCGTCGACGTCGAGATCACCGAGGCGGGACAGCCAGCATCGATGCCGTGGACCTACGCGTATTTCGAATTGGCCGAACGGGGGGAGGTCATCGACCCAGCAACCGGAGAACCGAGCCAGTTCGAGGGGTTTCTGGGTCCACAGGCGACTCAACTGTTCGACATGACCCGTCGCGGCTGAACGCAGCAGCACGGATTCGTTCCGGAATACGCAAAGCCTTTTCGGGCAACGTGTTAACAACATGCTGCAATTCGGAGCGACCTTCGTCGGTGCCGATCACCAGTTGCCATCCTCCAGCGGCGCGCTAGGGTTCGGGTGGACAGGTCGCCAACCGTCACGCCGGTCGGCGGCACCCTGCAAGACACGACGAGAGGACTTCGGCGGTTCAATCGCGGGCCATTGGGAGGCTGTGGCATGGGCGTCACCAGCACCAATTCCGACTCGATTCCCACAACCGCATCCGGAAGTGCCCCCGCGGTCGAGACCGCACCGTGGCGTGAGCATTATCCCGAAAACGTCCCGACTCATCTGGGATATCCGGCACGTGCGGCGTGGTGCCTGTTGAAGCGTGCGGCCGAGGAATCGCCCGAACGGGTGGCCTGCTGGCACCTGGGCGAAAGCTGGACGTACTCGAACTTGTGGAGTCGTGCCCAGGCCGCTGCGACCCGTTTCACCGCATTGGGGGTCCGTCCGGGACACCGGGTGACATTGTTGCTGCCAAACATGCCCGAGTACCTGGTGGCACTCAACGGAGCCTGGCTGGCCGGTGCGACCGTGGTGGCGGCCAGTCCCCTGATGGTGTCGGGGGAGGTCGGCCGATTGTTGTCGGCCACTCGTTCTCGTCTCCTGGTGACCCTCGACGTCCTGGCCGGGTTGGTTCCCGAGGACGAAACGGCCCCGGACACCGTCCTGGCCGTTTCGATGCGGAACCGGCTCAGTCGTCTGCAGGGAGTCGGTTACGCCCTGGCACGGTTGCTGAAATTTCGCCTCGGTCGTCCGGCGGGACCCACTCGCTGGCTGGACTGGGATGACCCTCTGTCGAGCACACCCGCTGGGAGTCACATGTCGGGCACCTCGGTCGGGGCTGCCGTTGGCTTCGATCGCGGTCTCGACCCCGGCCACGGTTTCGAACCGGGTCGACCGGCAATGATTCTGCCGACAGGTGGAACAACCGGAGTGCCCCGATCGGTGGTACTGACCCACGGCAATCTGGTCGCCAACGCCTGGCAGTTGTACCACTGGGCGGGCCGCCGCACCGCCGAGGACACCCTGCTGGCCGTGCTGCCGTTTTTCCACAGCTACGGCCTGACGACCTGCGCCCTGGCCGGCACCGCGATGCAGGCCACGATGGTGATGCATCACCGCTTCCAGGTCGGCAAGGTGCTCGACCTGTTCGCCCAACACCGCCCCACCATCTTTCCGGCGGTTCCCGCGATGCTGGTCGCACTCAACGACCGGCTCCGCGAGGGCGGCGGACACACCGTGCGGGGACTCGAGATGTGCATCAGCGGTGGTGCGGGCCTGCCGGCAGACGTGGCCGCCGAGTTCTCACACCACAGCGGAGCCGTGGTGGTGGAGGGCTACGGTCTCTCCGAAGCCGGCCCCGTCACTCATGCCGGTCCACTTGACGGAACCGCCCGCCCCGGCACCATCGGGCTGCCACTGCCCGACACCCTGGCCCGGGTGGTCGACATCGAGGACCGTTCGCGGATCCTGCCTCCCGGAGACACCGGCCAACTGCTGGTCCGCGGCCCGCAGGTCATGGCCGGATACCTGGACGCCTGCGAGGCAACCGACGAGGTGCTGGTCGACGGCTGGCTGGCCACCGGTGACATCGCCAGTTGCGACGAGGATGGGTTCTTCACGATCGTCGATCGGCTCAAGGACCTGATCATCACCAGCGGTTTCAACGTCTACCCGTTGGAGGTCGAAGAGGTGCTGCGGGAGCACCCGGCGGTGGCCGACGCGGCGGTGGTGGGAGTGCCCGACCCGATTCGGGGCGAACGGGTCAAGGCCTTCCTGACGCTCGTTCCCGGAGCCGACTTCGACGAACCGACGTTGCAGGATTTCCTCGCCGACCGGCTGTCCCGTCACAAGCGGCCCCGTGACATCGAGGTCCTCGACGACGATCTGCCTCGCAACTTCCTCGGCAAGGTTCTTCGCCGCGAACTGCGTGACCGCTGAAGCCCCTCGGCTGCCGTTTCCGGCTCATTGAAACCCGCCGGTGCGTCGACTAGCTTGGTGGACCACTCAAGCCGGAGTGGCGGAATTGGCAGACGCGCTGGATTCAAAATCCAGTGAGGGTAAACCTCGTGCGGGTTCGAGTCCCGCCTCCGGTACTGTATTCCCGTCTTCCCGGCCCCCGAACCGGCCTTCGCCGGAACGCTGCAGGGCTGACCCGTGTGCAAAACGCCCGGAACGCGGTGTAACATCACGTCGCCAAGATCGTCCGTCTGACCTCAACATGGAGACCACCATGGACCGTCGCACCTTCCTGAAGTCTGGCCTCGGAGCCGGAGTCGCCGCATCGCTGGGAACCCATTCGCTGTTCTCCCCGGAACTTCATGCCAAGATCCCTGCCAATCTCAAGGTGACCAAGCTGAAAGTTATCCCGGTCTGGACCGGGTCGATGAACTACATCTTCGTCAAGCTCTACACCAACGC